>CAIYYW010000092.1 GCA_903930515.1 uncultured delta proteobacterium
CCCGATTCTCACGGGCATCCTGAAAGTCGCCAAACTGCCGGTGCAATCCACCTTCTGGAGATTGTCGTCAACATTAACCTTGCCCACCTTGAGCTTCCCGGAGTATTCCTTGGCCACTTCCTCCACAACCGGCCCCAACATCCGACACGGCCCGCACCAGGTCGCCCAGAAATCCACCAGAACCGGAACCGGACTCTTGATCACCTCTTGGTCAAAATTCGCATCCGTCAGCGCAACCGTTTGCTCACCCATTTCCCTGCCTCCTGATCTTATTATCACCACATTCCGCGCGATTTTTCAACTCCCGATCCCCGTTTCCATCCTTGGCGGTCTCGGTAAAAATCACTATATTTAGATAATAAGATAGTTTCCCGAAAGGTCAAGCCTTTTCGCCCACTCTTTAAGAAGCCCGAATTTAGGACGGAATCAAGCCCGGCTTGCCAGGGCGGTGAGGTTGATTTAAAATCCACGAGTGGAGGAACCGGGATGAAGATCAGCAGAAAGGAAGTTGAGTATGTGGCGCATCTGGCGCGGCTGAAGCTGAGCGAGGACGAGGCGGACAAGTTCACCGCGCAGATGGGGCAGATTTTGAGCTATTTTGAGAAGCTGACCGAGTTGAACACCGAGGGGATTGAGCCGACTTCGCATTCGGTTCCGATGGTGAACGCCTTCCGGGAGGATCTGGTTAAGCCGTCTCTTTTGGTTGAAGATGCCCTTGCCAATGCTCCGGACAAAGAGGGCAATTTTTTCAAGGTGCCCAAGATTATTGAATGAGGTGATGGGATGAGACTGTGCGGGATGAGCATTCACGAGCTGGCCGGATTGCTGGAACGGGGGGAAGCCAGTTCCGTGGATGCGACGCGCTCGGTGCTTGAGCGGATCAAAGAGGTTGACGGCAAGGTCCATTCCTATCTCTGGCTGAATGAAGAAGACGCTTTGAAGCAGGCCCAGGAGGCGGACCAGTTGATAAAATCCGGCAAGAACCTGAATCCCTTGCTCGGAATCCCGATTGGCTTAAAAGATATTTTCGTCACCAAGGGCATCCCCACCACTTGCGGGTCCAGGATTCTGCAAAATTTCGTCCCGCCCTTTGACGGAACCGCGGTTTCCCGGATCAAGGAGCGGGGCGCGGTGATCGTGGGCAAGCTGAATATGGACGAGTTTGCAATGGGCTCAACCACTGAAGGCTCTGCGTTCGGCCCGACCCATAACCCCTGGGCATTGGATTATATTCCAGGAGGAAGCTCGGGCGGAAGCGCCGCCGCGGTTGCGGCTGACGAGTGTATCGGCAGTCTGGGCACGGACACCGGCGGTTCCATCCGCCAGCCCGCGTCCTGCTGCGGGGTGGTCGGGATCAAACCCACTTACGGACGGGTGAGCCGGTTCGGGGTCATTGCTTATGCCAGTTCGCTGGACCAGGTCGGCCCGTTCGCCAAGGATGTGAAAGACGCCGCGATTTTACTGGAGGCGATCGCGGGATACGATCCCAACGATTCCACCTCGGTTCCCAAAGAGGTTCCAATCTACACCGCCTCTCTGACCGGCAAGATCAATGGCCTGAAGGTCGGTCTTCCCAAAGAATATTTCATCTCGGGCCTGGACCCGGAAATTGACCGGGCATTGAGGAACGCGGCAAAGGTTTTGGAAGGGCAGGGCGCGGAAGTGATAGAGGTGAGCCTGCCCCACACGGAATATTGCATCGCCTGCTACTACATCATCGCGATGGCC
>CAIYYW010000093.1 GCA_903930515.1 uncultured delta proteobacterium
CGCAAACCACGGCCAACCTGCACTGGTCACCTTTCTGAACAGTAGCAGGTCACAACCCTGAAGCGCCCAAGGCAGCCATTTCGGGGTAGTCGGCAGGACGGAACCGAGAGCATCCTGAGCCCGAAATCTGATATATTTAAAACAAAATGACCGAGCGGTTGGGAGAGCTTTTAATCAGGAAGGGCAAGCTGACTCAGGCCCAGTTGGACCAGGCGGTTCAGTGCCAGATTTTATTCGCGGGCAAGCTGGGCACGGTCCTGCTGGAGCTGGGGTATATCGGCGAGAAGGATCTGGCCGGGATTCTCCAGGAGCGCTACCATGTTGAAGCGATCACATTGGAGCAGTTGAAGGAGATCCCGGAAGAGGTGATCAAATCCATCCCGCGCGATTTGGTTGGGAAATACGATTTGATCCCGATCCGGAAGCTTGCTCGGCGGGTATATCTGGGGATGCTCAACCCGGAGGACAAGGAAGCGATTACAGAGGTTGAGAAAACCACCGGGCTTAAGGCGATCCCGTGCGTGCTTTTGGAAGTGTATTTGCGGTGGGTGATGGAAAGGTATTACGGGATCAAGCGGGAAGCCCGGTTCATTCAACTGGAGCGGAGCCTGGACCTGATGCGCGAGCTGTATCCATACACGGCCCTGGTTTATGGGGAGCCGGGCGAGAGCCTCTGGCAAGGGAGCGCGCCCATCTCCGAGATCAGCCAGCCGTCGGTCAAGGCGGCTCCTCTTCCCGCCCAAGCCCCGGAAACGCCGTCGGTTGCAGAGCCTCCCAAGAACCTGGATGAATTCTGGGACCAGGTGGGCCGGGCCGGACATCCGCGCGTGCTTTTGCCCAAGATCAAGGCCGAGTTCCGGCAGGCGCGTTCCCGCGAGGAAGTGGCCAGGATCATCCTGGATTTCACCCAGCGGATTTTTCCCCGGGTGGTCCTGTTTTACATCAAGACCGGGGTGGCGTTCGGCTGGCAGGGCAGGGGGGAAGGCATAGACGACAAGCGGCTGGCGAGCCTGATGATTCCGCTGGAGCTGGACAGTATCATCAAAACGGTTTACGAATCCCGATCCTATTTCCGGGGACAGCTTCCGGTCAACCCGATCAACCAAAGAATTTTGCTCGGAATCGGCGGGATAATTCCCGGGCTGACCCTGGTGATGCCGATCCTGATCTTCGGAAAGGCGCTATTGATTTTATACGCGGATTCCGGCCGGACCGTGATGGAGCGCGAGCCGGATTTGGCCAGCGTCCAGGAAATTATGGGAGACGCCCAAGGGGCGCTGCAAAGGATTTTGCAAGCGTCTAAAAAAGATGAAGGTCAGCCATAAAATATTTTACCCGCCCAAGGGATTCCTCTTCGCCGGGATCAGCGCCGGGATCAAGAAGGTTCCGAAAAACGACCTGGGCCTGATCGTGTCGGAAAAGGTTTGCGAGGCCGCGGGCGTGTTCACCTCCAACCTGTTTTTAGCCGCGCCGGTCCTGATCTCAAAACAGCGGATCAAAAGCGGCAAGGCCAAGGCGATCCTGGTCAATTCCGGAAACGCCAATGCCGGGCTGGGGAACGATGGCATCGTATGGGCGAAGAAAACCACCCGGGCCCTGGCCAAGGAACTCAAGATCAAAGAATCCCTGGTCCTGGCCGCCTCCACCGGAGTGATCGGGGAGCCGTTCCCGTCCGAAAAAATCTGCGCCGCGCTCCCGGACCTGATCAAAAGCCTGAATCCGTTCGGGTACCAGGAATTCACCCGCGCGATTATGACCACCGACACCAAGGAAAAAATCTCCTACCGCAGTTTCCGGGTCCGGGGCAAAGAAATCCGGATCCTGGGAATCTCCAAGGGAGCCGGGATGATCCAGCCGAAAATGGCCACCATGCTCGGTTTCATCATCACCGACGCGAAAGTGAAATCAAAATGGCTGAAGCAATTGCTGAGCGAAACCGTCCCCGACACCTTCAACCGCATCAGCATTGACGGAGACACTTCCACCAACGATTCTTTGTTCCTGCTGGCCGGGGGAGCCTCCCGGGTCGCGCTCGCGCCCGATCAGCCGGGCTGGACCAGGTTTCGCGGGGCCTTGGCCCAGGTTTGCCTTGAGTTGGCGACAATGATGGTCGCGGACGGAGAGGGAGTGAGCCGGTATTTTTATGTCCAAGTCAAGGGCGCCAAAACCAAACCGGACGCCGAAGCCGTCAGCCGCCGGATCGCCAATTCGCCCCTGGTAAAAACCGCGATCAGCGCCTCGGACCCGAACTGGGGAAGGATCATTGCCGCGGCCGGGAACGCCGGGGTCAAATTCAATCCGGACCGGGTGAGCGTTTCTTTGATCAGCGACGACCGCAAGGAGAAGGTGGAAATTTTCAAACTAGGCGCCCGGAGCAAAACCTACCGGGGCCTGGAACTGGAAAAAAAGGCCTCCCAAATATTGGGCCGGAGCGGGTTCCAGATCCTGGTCGAGCTTGACCGGGGCAGGGAAAGCTTTGAGATGATCACCTGCGATTTCACCGAAGAATATGTCCGGATCAACGCCTCCTACCGGAGCTGAATTTTAACCGCCGGAACCTAAAGAACGCAAATATTTTTTGTGGGTATCTGAAACAAGAATCATTATTGCGCGAGGGGATTGCTTCTTCGCTTATTGCTCAATCCGGAAATTGCGGGAGATGATTCCGCTCTTGGGACGGCAACCGGCCACGAACTGCGAGCAGAGGTCGGCATCGGCGTCGTCCAGTAATTCCACCACCTGAAATTCAACGCTGATTCCCGAGTCCGGAACCCGCTTAAGCAGTCTGAAATCCAACTCGTCCAAATTGATCCGGCCGGTCGCGGTGGAGGTTCCCAGGGAGGTGATGTAGAGGTATCCCGCGGTGGCGCCGAGGGCCACGGTGGGCGGAAAGCTGAAGCCCTTGGCCGGGTCGTATTGGAGCGGGTATTTATCCGCCAGGTCGGTGTTGTTTCCAGAAATGCGCTTGAGCTGGAGCAGGTTGGGCTGGTCAATGATCAGCAGGAATTTATAGGACTTGAGCTTCTTGTCGCCAAGGTCGGCGTTGATGGGAAGGGTCAAGCTGTCGCCCGAGTCGAACCCGGCCGCGCTCCCGATCCCGAGTTCGCTCGGGTTGTTCACCCCGGCATAAATCGGATAGGAATGGATGGTGGGCGCTCCGGAATATCCCTGAACCACCAGGGTGGACCCTTGGAGGGTGGCGGGATAGTCGGGCGGAAGAACCACCATCGGGTCCAGGTCGGCAAGTTGAATCTCAACGGTATCGGCCCGGGTGTTTCCGCAGCCGGGGTTAAGAAATAAAGCCGGCAACAGGATGATCATCCAGGACCATCCGGAGAAACCGCGCCGGCCGCGGTTACGGATCATCCTATTCCTTTTCCTTGACCAGCCAAATCTTGAGCTTTGCTTCAAGGTTATGCTCCAAGTGAATTGAAACCGTGAAAACACCCAAAGTCTTGAGCGGCTCCTCCAACTTGATCTGACGCTTGTTGATCGTCAGATTTTCCTTCTTAAGCGCCTGCGCGATATCCATCGCCGTCACCGACCCGAACAGTCGCTCCGCTTCCCCGGCCTTGCACGGGATGGTCAGCGAGAGTTTTTCAATCTGATCCTTAAAAGCCTCCGCGGTTTGTCTCCGCTGGCTTTCCCGCGCCTGGATCAGCTTGCGCTGATGTTCCAGGTGAGCGAGGTTCTTGCTGGTCGCCGCGACCGCCAGCTTCTTCGGGATCAAGTAATTCCGGGCATAACCTTCCTTCACTTCCAGGTCGTCCCCGGCCTTGCCCAGTTTATCCACATCGCTGCTCAGGATTACCTTCATTTTTCAGCTCCTCTATTAAATATGCGGCGAGCCGTAGGGCAGCAACGCCATAATTCGCGCCAGCTTGATCGCCCCAGCCACCCTGCGCTGATGCGTGGCGCAGTTCCCGGTCATCCGCCTCGGAAGAATCTTCGCGTGTTCGCTGACGAAATTGGTCAGCAGACGCACATCCTTGTAATCAATCGGGATATTGTCCTGGCAAAAACGGCAGACCTTGCGCTTTGGATACTGCCGCTTCTTGTCCTGATTGTCATCGTTATGGTTCGACATCGTTTTCCTCCTTCACCGATTTGATTTCAGGCTCCGCGGTCGGCGTTTCCGTGACCCCTGCCACCGAAACCTCCGCCCCGGCTCCGGCTTCCTCGGCAGGCTTCGCCGGCTCCGCGATCGGCGCTTCCGTGACCCCTGCCGCCGCAACCTCCGCCCCGGCTCCGGCTTCCCCGGCAGGCTTCGCCGGCTTTTCCGCTCCGGACGCGCCCGCGACTGCCCCTTCCGCGCTCACCTTATCAATCGGCCTGGGGTGATACATCTCCTCCCGGCTCAGCTTCCGCATCCGGGAAGACTCCACCAGTTCCATCCCTTCCCCGTCATCCCTAGCCCGCAACTCCGGAATCGCCTGTTCCCGCCAGACCGGTTCGGCCAGCTCGATCTTTTCCGCGATTTCCGCGGCCAGCACGGTCTGGAACCGGATCACATCGTCAGTCAGCTTCATATACCCTTCCAGCTCCGAGATCGCCTTATCGTTCCCGGCGTAGCCCAGCAGGAAATAGGTTCCGTAAAAAAACTTGTCGCCCCGGAGCCGGATCGAATAGGCGAGTTTCCGGACACCCCATTCCACCACTTCCTGGAGTTGGCCGTCATTCCGCTCAATTCTTTCCTTAAGGTGGGAGA
>CAIYYW010000094.1 GCA_903930515.1 uncultured delta proteobacterium
CCCCCTGGCTTATCACCGTAAATTTATCCATCCTGATCAAGTGCGCCAACCTCCCTTTGATTCATTATGCTTGAAAAGCTAATCATCATCCGCCGCGTTTTTAAGTTGTGTTCGGCAAGCTCCATAAATTCTAATTCGTTAACTTTAAACTAAAGCCCTGACCCCAATTGCTGAGTTCGCCTGCGATAAAGCGCCTCACGCTGGCACTTGCCAACCTTTTCATTTTCCGGCATAATTTTTACCGGCAGTGAATTTAAAAAGCAGTAAATCTAATGCCCCAAAATGGGGCGGGAAAACGGGGAGGAAAAGGAGGAAATCAATGGCGATCAAGGCCCGATCCGCAAGGATTACAAAGGTTGGCTCAGGTCTGGGTCTGCCCCTGATGGCCTTGTGACGACTCAGATTGGGAAAAAAGTCAATGCCCTTAACTTTATTAGACCTGACCCTGCTGGTCCCGCTCGGATGGAGTCGGCCTATGCTGGGTAAAATGCCTGCGAAATGTCTGCGATGGGAGGCATGATGAAGAAAAGGGCTTGCGGATGCTGGTTGGCCGCACTGATGGCTCTCTTGCCCTTGCTTGGCTCTGCCGAGGGGAAGGCGCTCTATTTCCGGAGAATAGATGCCAATTTTATCAACTCGCTGATCGGCCTTTACCCGGTTTCGGAAAAGGACGCCCTCAAGGTTAACTGTTATCGCCTGGTCTATAATGACCGGGATCAACTGGTCAAGGTTGAATATCTGAGAGCCGGGAAGCCGCAGACTGACGAGCTTTTGGGCGCGGCGCAAATCGTCATCGAATACCACGACGGCTACACCCTCAAGTTCTTTTTCAATAACCAGGGCGTTCCGATCAAGAACCGGTTCGGAATCTATGCTGCGAGGGTGGAACTCGATGGTAAGGGCAATCCGGTCGGCTCGATCATTCTGGATCAGAAGGGACGGCCTTGGGTCAACAAGGACGGCGTGGCCAAGGTGGCAATAACCCGGAACGAAAAAGGCTTTCCGGTCAAGATTGTTTCCTTCAACCTGGACGGCAAGGAGATTATTGACCGGAGCGGGAACGGCGAATGGGTTTTGGAACTGGACGCCCAGGGGTATCCGGTTTCGATCGCGAATTATGACCGGAACGGCAAACCGCTGAAAGACAAAGAGGGCGTTTTCACCAAAAAGATCAGCTATGATTCCAACCGGGTCGTGGCGGGCTTGGCCTTTTTAGACGAGAACGGGAAACCCGGTTCCAACCAGGACGGGGTGTCCATCATCCGGAATAAATATGACGACCATGGCAACCTGATCGAGCAGCGGCTGTTGGACGCGGAAGGCAAGCCGGCGCTCGGGAACGGGAAGGGGTTCGAGATCGCCCGGTTCCGCTATGATGAAAAAGGGAACCGGATTGAAGTCCGCTATCTGGATGCGGATGAGGAATTGACCGAGCCCAAATATGAAGAATACGCCATGCTCCAAAACCGCTATGACGAGAATGGTTTCGTGGTAGAGTCGAGATATTACGATTCGGACGGGCAATTGCGGGGGGATGAATTTCAGACTCCGCCGGGCGAGCCGGTGAAATCCCGTTTCATCAGCCAGGCCCCGATCATGCAATATTCATACGACGCGGCCGGGAACCCGCTGGAAGAGCGGTTTTATGACGAGCAGGGGAAATTGACCGAGGTGGCGAATCCGGGCGCCGCAGTGGTTTTGAGGAAATACGACCCGGAGGGGAATGTGCTTGAGATCCGGTATCTGGGGGCGGATGAAAAGCCGAAGGCTGGGTTCGGATACGCCATGGCCCGCTATCAATATGACGACCACGGGAACCAGATTGAGGAGAGCTATTATGATGTGAACGGGGATTTGGTGGGAGCCCTGCAAGGCGCTTCCGGAATCGCCATTTCCCGGATGAAATATGACAAGCACGGCAACCTCGTTGAAACCAGCTATTACGGCAAGGACGGAAAACTCAAAGGCGAGGGTGATTTTGGGGTGGCGGTCCAGCGGTCCGAATACGATGAAAACTACAAGGAGATCCGGTCGGTGGCATTGAACAAGGACCTCAAGGAACTATATAGGGATGACCAGGACAAACACCATGAAAGCGTGGAATATAAACTCCGCATGCGCAAGGCCAGTAAGAAAGCCGAAAATGAATAAGGACAATGGTTTTGCCAAGAAACCGGCCAAACTGAAAAAGGCAAGGATTTGCCGGTATCTGATCCTGTTTCTGGCTGCGCCGATCTTCATCTCGGCCGCGGCGGCCAAGGACTCCTGGGCCATCTTCTTCAAGAAAAGCCTGCGCCCGGAAATATCCATCATTGATACCGCGCCGGAAAACGGAATGCAGGTTGCGCTGACTTATTTTCCGTCCAAAGATCCGGACTCGAAACAATCCTCCCGCATCCTCAAGCTCGGCCCAGACAAAATCGAGCGGGAAATTGATGCCTCTTTTGCCGGCAGGATTCATGTCATCATTGCGCGAACCAACGGGGGATATTTTCTGGCCGGCACCGGGAGCGCGGGCAAGGAAAACACGGAAATCCTGGTCGTTCGGACGGATGAGGACGGCAAGACGGTGTGGGAGAAACCGATTGAATACCGGCTGTTCAAGGATAGTTACAAAATTCCGCGGGTGGCGGCCGCGGCCGCGGACGATGGGGGCGTGCTGGTGCTTTTTGAGAACTGGGTCAAGAACCAGGAATACGACAGTCTCCGCGCGGTCCGGCTGGATGAAAAAGGGGAACCGCTCTGGGACAAAATTTACAAATTGAAGGAGCCGCGCGTACCCAAATGGAAATATTCATCCGTTTCTCCGGTCAAGGCCGTTGCGGCCGGGAACGGAACTTTCCTGATCGCGGGCAGCCGCTATACCGGCCGGCCCTGGGCGCTCAAGCTGGACCAGGATGGAAACCAGGTCTGGATCAATAATTTCAGCGAGTATTCTTACGGCGCGATCCAGGATCTGGCTTTGACCCGCGAGGGCGGCTGCGTCCTGATCGGCCGGATGAGCAAATTATTTGAAGACGATGATAAGGACGGGAACTCGGATTCCTATGACTGGCTCTGGATAGCCGCGCTGGACCCGGACGGAAAGATCCGGACCGAGCGCAGAGATAATAGCCTTGGCGGCGGCCGCGGGGGATCTGCCAAGGCGGTGGCCTCAGCCTCTGATGGTGGCTTCATTTTAGCCGGAAGCGTCAATCCGGATCCAAGGAGACTCGAAAACCCCAAGTATTTCCTGATGAAGCTCAATGGCAGGCTCGAGCAGGAATGGCTGAAAGAGACCATGCTGGATGGACAGGTTTCCGCCACCGATGTGGTCCAGACCCCGGACCGCGGATTCCTGATTACCGGCATGCTCGGAAGCCCGAGCTGGAAAGACGGAGGCCGCGCCCTGTGGATTTTCAAAACTAATCCCGCGGGCGAGATGAAAGACCCGGAATTCTATCTGGTGCAATTGCTTGAATCCTATCATATCATCCTCACCCCCATCCAAACCACTATCATCACCATCATGATGCTGATCTACGGAGATTGAACCCCGCGACCCTGTGGTGAAGATTGATTTAAAGGGCTTTCCATCCTGCTTCGCTCCTCGGCGTTTCGTCCCGCCGCAGAGCGGGATCAATGCAGGCAAGCTCGGAGCTACGCAGGACAGGCCGGAAAGATCTTATACTGCGCCCCTACGAAGAATCTCGGCAAGCCAAAAGTTTGACAAAGCGCAATAGTTGGTGATAGCTATAAGAGATGGGCGGCACCGGGAAATTCGGGGCTAAAGTCCCTCGCATCCCGCGAGATACGCGGGACGCACCACGAAGGAGAAACGATGGATCAAGACAATAGAGTAATGGTGGTTGAGTGCCAGGACTATGATGTCGGCCGGATCAGGGAAATTGTCGCCAAGGGTATGGAGCGGCTCGGCTATCAGCCGAAGGGGAAGATCGCGCTCAAGCCGAATGTGGTATGCGCGTTTCCCCCCCAGGTCTGGGAGCCGACTTCTATCACCTCGCTGGATATAGTTGAAGGCGTGGTTCGCGCCCTGGCCGATCAAGGAGAAGTGTCGCGCATCTCGGTCACGGAAACTTCCGCAATCGGCAACCCGACCCGGTACAGTTTCCATTGGTCCGGATACCGCGCCCGGATCAACAAACTCAAGTCCCAGGTGTCCAAGCCGCTGGAATTGAAGGGGATGGACGAGGACAAGCGGGTGTCAAAGTTCATCGGCGGCAAGGTCCATGATCGGGTAAGATTGGGAAGGACCTTTGCCGAGGCTGACAGCCGGATATATCTTCCCAAGCTCAAGTGCCATTGCGTGAGCCGGATGACCGGCGCGGTCAAGCTTAATGTCGGAATTATCAATTTTGATGAGCGGGCCATCCGGCACGACTTTTTGCTGGATCAGAAAATCGGAGACCTTTACGCGGTGGGCCGGCCCGACTTTGTGGTAATGGACGCGATCACGGTCGGGGTCGGGAACGAGGCGATCCCGCTTCCGAGGAAACTGGGTTTGATCCTGATGGGCAGGAACGCGCTCGCGGTTGACTTGGCGGCCGCGAGACTTTTGGGACTGAGCGGGGAAAAGGATGTGCCATATTTGGCCGAGATCATCAGCCGGGGATATCAGCCGGGGAAGCTGGAACAGATTGAGCTGATGGGGGCCGCTAAAAACATTTCCGATTTGGACAAATTCGCCGAGCGGATCAAACCCTATAACGAGGAATTTTACCGCTGGCAGGATGTGAACACGGAATTTGAAAGGATGAAGTCGCCGCTCCGGCTCTTGCACGGGCCGTATTCGGACGCTTCCCCGGCGAAATGCGGGACTGGATGCATAATGGGGATCAAGATGTATCTGGCGTTTCTGGAAAAATACGCCGGGGCGGACGCCTTTGCCAAGGCCAAGTCGAGCCTGTTCATCATCGGCAAGATCAAGGAACCGGTGGACGCGACCGGCAAGAATGTTTATATCATCGGCAACTGCACCCGGGTGGAGTTGAAAAATCCCAACCGGGTGGTGAGCATGAGAAATTGTTTTGTCACGGCCTCGGATATGTTTCTGGCGATCGGCAACAGCACCGGGATCAAGTCGCCCTTCTTTGACCCCAAGTTCCTGGTTCCATATCTTTCCGGGATGCTCCAAGGCATGGCGGTCAAGTCTTTCAACGGCCGCTACTTGCAGGACATAAGCTACTATCTCCAGAACCAGCTTTTCCGGAAGCTCTGAGGCCGGCCAGGATACCCGCCCCAGATCACGAAGTTCCAGGATGCGCCGTGCCATAAGCCGCCCAGGAGCATAGTGAGAAACAGGTTAAGGTAGGCGCGGAAAATTCCCTTGCGGGTCGGGTTTATTTATCGGGTCTTTGTGCTGGAAAAAGGGCAGGGGAGGAAAATTAAAAATGAGTCACGGGGGCAAAGCGCTGTTGACGGTCCTGGCTTTCGCGGCGATTTTTGGTCTGCGGCCGGAAGCCAAGACAGGAACCGGCGACGATTCGGAAAGCGGGTATCTGTTCGCGTATTTCCAGCAAGGCCGGGCGTCAATGGGCGACGGCCTGCACCTGGCCTGGAGCAAGGACGGGCTGGATTGGAAAAAGCTCAATCGCGGCAGAATTTATTTCAAGCCGGGTCAGGGGATGTTCCGCGATCCGTTCATCCTGCAAGGCCCGGACGGAACTTTTCATCTGACCTGGACCAGTTCGCGGAAATCCATTGGATACGCCAATTCCCGCGATTTGAAAAATTGGACCGGGGAAAAATATCTCCCGGTAATGGAACCAGAACCAGGCGCGCTTAACTGCTGGGCGCCGGAAATGTTTTATGACGCAGATAAAAAAATATTTCTGATCTTCTGGTCAACCACCATCCCGGGCCGATTCCCGGCAACCGACTCCGCCGGGGATTCTAAATACAACCACCGGATCTACTATACGGCCACCACTGACTTTGAAACCTTCAGCCCGGCCAAATTGTTTTTTGACCCTGGTTTTAATTGCATAGACGCCACCCTGATCAAGGCCGGGGAAGAATATTTCCTGTTCCTTAAAAACGAGACGCTCAAGCCGGCGAGAAAATATATTGTTTCCGCCCAAGCCCAAAACCCGGAGGGTCCATTCGGCCCGGTCTCAGGCCCGATCACGCCGGGCTGGTCGGAAGGTCCGTCCCTGATCAGGATCGGCGAGCAATGGTTTTTATATTACGACCTCTATGCCAAGAAGAATTATGGACTGTCGGTTTCGCGCGACTTGAAGCAATGGCAGGACCTGAGCGGGAAACTTAAAATGCCCAGGGGCGCCCGGCATGGATGTGTTTTTAAGGTTCCCCGCCGGATTTTATTGGACCTGAGCCATGCCCAATGAACATCGCAAGCCGCGGGGAATGCCGAATTAAAGCGCGTCTTCTCCCCGCTCCCCGGTCCGGATCCGGATCACATCCTCAATCGGCGAGACGAAAATTTTTCCGTCTCCGATCTTTCCGGTAAAAGCGGATTCCTGGATCGCCTTGATCGCATCGTCCAATTTTTCCTCCGGGACCACGATCTCAATTTTGATCTTGGGCAAAAAATCCACGATATATTCCGCGCCCCGATACAGCTCGGTATGACCGCGCTGACGGCCGAACCCCTTGACCTCGGTAACGGTCATTCCCTGGATGCCGATCTGGTTCAAGGCATCCCGCGCCTCGTCCAGCTTGAACGGCTTGATGATCGCTTCAACCTTCTTCATCTATCCCTCCCTCGCGATTTCGGGCCGCAGCCACTCCTGCCTGCGGCATCAGGAAGACACCGGGGGCTGCCCGGCTTTCCGCGTTTCTCGTTCCTCCTGGATCAAGTCCTTGCCAAGGCCAGTGCGCAGACCTTTTCCGCGCCGGCCTTTCTCAAGGTTTTCGCGGCCTCATTGATCGTGGTCCCGGTGGTGATCACATCGTCAATCAACAAGATATTTTTTCCCTTAATCCGCTTCGCGCTTTTCACCCGGAAACTGTTCTTGAGATTTTCCTTGCGCTTGGCCGCGCTCAGGCCGGCCTGCGGTTCAGTATTTCTGGTTCGGATCAAGGCCCCGGGCGCAATCGGGATTCCGAGCTTCCCGCTCAAGGGCCGGGCCAGGATCAAGGCCTGGTTGTATCCCCGTTTCAAAACCCGGACCCAATGCAGCGGGATCGGAATAATCAAATCAAAACGCTCCGCATTGAATTCCCGCTCATACACCCGGACCAAACTGTCAGCCATCCAGTCCAAAAAATAAAAGCCCCGGCTATATTTAAAGCGATGAATAATGCTCTTCATCGGATCCTGATACTTGGCAAAAGCGCGCGCCTGAGCAAAGGCCGGCTGATGCCTTATGCAATCGCCGCACCGCCGGTCCGGAACTCCTCCGTCTAATTTCTTTCCGCAAACCGCGCACCGGCTGGTGCCGATCCGCTCAATCTGGTCCAGACATTCCGAACAAAGCGGCAGGGATTCCTGCGCGACCCCATCGCAGAGATAACAAAATCCCGGAAAAACCAGCTCCAGGGCCAGGCCGGCCAATCTATTACCGCCCACCTCAGGCCCCAAATTTCTCCAGCTTGAGCGCGTTGGCCATTGCCAGTCCCATCAGGTATTTCATCTTGAACCTGCCCAACCCGCCCTGGCTGCAAGATCGCTCCCCGAATTCCCGGGCCAAATCCGGCCGGATATTTTTGCTCCAGAGCAGCACCGGCACCGGATGCCAGGAATGAGCCTTGAGCCGCGAGGGTGTGGAATGATCCCCGGTAATGACCAGAACCTCCGGCTTGAGCTTGACCGCCTTCGGGATCTGCTTGTCAACCGCCTGGATCACTTCAACCTTGCGTGCCCAATCCCCGTCCTCCCCGGCGCTGTCCGTCTTCTTGATGTGCACGAAAAAGAAATTGTATTTGGACCAATTCTCTTTCAGCACCGAAAATAAATCGTCCATCTCCGCCCCCACTTCCAAGACCTCCATCCCCACCAGCCGGGCCAACCCGCGATACATCGGATACTGGGCAATCGCGCAGGCTTTCAACTTGTAAATATCGTTGAACTGCGGATATTCCTGGAAAGCGGCGAAGCCCCGGAACAAAATCATATTCGCCGGCTTCTCCTCTTTCAAAATCGGTTTCGCCTGAGCCAGAAATTCGTCCACTAACCTCACCGTCTTCCGGCTTGCCTCATCCTCCCCGACCATCAAAAGCGGCTCCTTGCCCACAACCTGCGGATCGCTGTCCGCGATCTTGTCGCCCAGCCCCTTGGCCCGGAACACCAGCGCGGCGCGGTGCTCCCGGACCGGCTCCAGGAAATATTCCGCTCCGGATATTTTTACCCTGGCCTTGATCTTCTCGCAGAGTTTGGCGTTAAGCTCGGTCGAGATCCTGCCCGCCCTCCGGTCCGTGACCAACCCCTGGCCGTCCACCGTGCAGAGATTCAGCCGGATCGCAACATCGCCGATCTTGAGCGGAAAGTCTATGCCCAAGGCCTCCAATACCCCACGGCCGATCAGGAATTTAATCGGGTCATACCCGAACAATCCCAGATGCCCCGGACCCGATCCCGGAGTGATCCCTCTCGCGACCGGATCCGCCAGACCCAGCGCCCCCTCCATGGCCAGCTTGTCCATATTCGGCTTCTTCGCCATCTCAAGCTCGGTCTTGAACTGGGGACCGACCGGCAACCCGCCCAACCCGTCCATCACCAATAGCACGATCTTGGAATCGGTCTCAATCGCCTGCTTCTTAATCAGTTCCTGTATCTCCATCCCCGTCCTCCTATTACCTTGTCCCATCGGCCGGAATTCAACGCTTCAAATTAGCATTTCCCTCCCCGAAAGGCAAGAATTCACCCCGCTTCAAGCCGCGATACCTTTCTGTGCGGGCGACTTTAGTCGCCATTTGCTTCTTGAATGTGCGAGCGCCTTTCTTGTCCGCCGTAGCCACTTCTTGCTCGGACAATCTGTAGGCGAAGGCGGAAGGCGCGATAGCTCTGAATACTCCTTCCCCGTCAATGGCCTAAACGCGCTGAAAAAAGATCTTCCAGAATTTGCCGCGGTCCATCTCCAGCGGGGCATTGATGGATGTGCCCTTGCCGGTTTCGATCTTGATGCCGACGGTCTTGCGGTTCTTTACCTTGATTTGGATCGGGTTCACGGTGAAGACGGTTGGATCAAGCAGATAAATCACCGCGAGGGTGTCCCAGGGAAAGAAGCCGCGGCCCTGGTCGGTATGGAAGAAGAGTTCGTTGAAATGCAGCCAGGGCTTGACCTGTTTGGAAAGGTAGGGGGCGAGGAACGGCGCGGATTGGAGCTGTTGGAATTTCTCGCGGGTGAACACCACTTCCATGCACAGGTCGGTGCTGATCATCACGAACTTGGGAACGGAGGCGATGACCAGCCGGGTGGAGTCCGGGTCCGCGCCCCAGTTGAGATCGAACGCTCCGGGAGGAAGACCAAGAAGGCGGGCCTCCAAGGCCCCGCCCATGGAGATCACTTGTTTGATGGAGGGACCAACCTTGGGATCGGACTTGATCGCGCCGGCAAGATTGGTGAGCGGACCTATGGCAATGATGGTAATTTCCCCGGGATTGGCGAGCACGCTCTCGCGAATAAATTTACTTGCCGCAGTCTCGGAATAATCTCCTGCCTTTTCCGCGCCCCGAAATACCGCCTTTTCGCTCTTCGCCTCCTTCAACAGCTCCTGCGCCTTTTTATAAGTCTTGTCCTGAGTATGATTCCCGTAAATAGTCGTGATCCCGACGATCTCCAGTTCCGGCGAATTCAATCCAATCGCCATCGCCAGCCCATCGTCCACATCCCGCAGCGGATAGCCGATCGCAGGGTCGGTATCTATGATTACTTTTTCGCGGGCCTGCAACGCGGGAGAAATGAGCAGGATCAAGAGTGTCAGAGACTGGAGTTTTCTGATCATCATGCCTCCTTACTACTGTTCCGATTTTGCCCTACCTACCAGTCTTTGCGGGCTTTGCAGTGAAGATTTATTTGTTCGCAGATCCCGCTTTAAGGCGGGATGCAGGAAATGTAATAGGTTAATTATATTTCCTGACTCCATTCAATATTGATCATAAATACGCTGTTATCTGGTTCCAGGTCCCAATGGTCGTTGACGATGTCTCGGAGTTCGGGGTCAATCAGGGAGGAGAAGGAGTAAGAGGGGGTGATGGCGAATCCGTAGGGGAGGCTGATGGGGACGGCTACTCCGAGGGCCCAATCGTGCCAGGAGTCATCCATTTCATTGCGATGTCCGTAATAGGTTTTGCAGAATTCCTGGGTGGAATATCCGAGATGCGCGGAGGGGTCAATGGTAATGGAGATGTCTCCCTGCTCGTAAACGCTGAAGGAATGGCTGAGGTCCAGGGCGATGTATGCCGCGGGCGAGGTATAGTTCCCGTCCACATCCATATTATAGGTCAGGGTGGGCTGAGAGGGCACATCCAGATTCAGTCCCAGGAAGGCTTCGGTGGAGCTATTAAGATGGAGATTGGGAAAGGTGTAGGTTACAAACCCTCCGAAAACGGTGAGCTTGTCAAAGCTGTGCTCATAGGAGGCGGTGTAGTCAATTTCAGTGAGGTTCCCGGCCTGGTCTCCGTAACCGGCCTCTTTGCCGAAATCGGTGAGATCAATGTTTCCCCAGATGTCCAAAGAAAATCCGCCTTTGGAGATGCCGAGATCGGGCTGGAGCACCGGCTCATCGTTGACCGGCATCCCGCGCCAGATGTAAGAACCGGCAAAAGCGGCGCTCGCATAAAATTCCAGTTTTTCCTCTTCCGGCTCGGCCGGCTGCTCCGATCCGGGCTGAGCGGGTTGATCCTGCTCCGGCTGGGCGGATTGATCCTGCTCAGCGGGAGCCGATTGGTCCGGTTCCGGTTGAGCCCGGACTGCGGCGGAAAGAGCAAACATCAAACAGATGACAATGGAACTGATGGCCAACTTTAATTTCATCTCCGACCTCCCTGCGATTTATTCAGACTTCATCCAGCAATTTTTTAGCCATTGCCCGGATTTCCTCCTTATTCCGGACTTAACCGGCGGCCCTTTGAGCCTGGTTGCTAAATCTCCTGATCAAAAATATGGGCAAAATTTTCCGATATTTAAACCATCCTGTCAAACCGGGTTAGTTGCCGGGGTGGAAAAGTTTCTCGTTCAGCGATTTTGGAACCGGGAGGGTTTCAGGATCCGCGGCCAAAGGCCATTGCTCAAGCGGGAGTTGGAGCGGGGGTTGAGCAGGGATCAGCCAGACTTGATCCTTTTCCCGGCCGCCCTGCTGAAGCAGGACTTTTCCGGCCTGTGCTTCCATCGCCGCAAGCGCGGTTTTCCAGGTGTAATTGGTATATGAGAATTTTTTATCCCGGATTTTCTCCAGGCCGGTTTTAAATTCAGCGGGCAATTTATCAAATCCGATCATTGTTCCCAGGATGCCCATTGCCGAGGCCGGGTTGCAATCGGAGTCGCGGCCGCACATAGTGGCGATCCGGATGGTTTGCATCGGGCCGCCCTGGCCGTAAAGCAGACCGATCACCACATAGGCTCCGTTCACATTCGCGCCGATCCCGAGCTTGCGCCAGGGATAGAGCGGATGACGGTCCGGGCAATTGGTGAGCTTGCCCCATTTGTCCTCAATCTTTCTCCAGGCATATTTCCAGTCGGCCGGATTCTCTTGATATGCCGCGAGAACATCCCGGATCGTCTTGGCATAATTGCTCTCCGCGGGGATCGCTTCGAGCCCGGCCTCGACCACCTTGACCCGGTCGCTCTCGAAGAAGGCGGCCGCATACATCGCGCCGATAAAAATTCCTCCGTAAACCCCGTCGCCATAATTCATAATATGCCCGAACTTCCAGCCCAATTCCTGCGCCGCCCCCGGCATCCCCGGAGAAATCAATCCGAAAATGTCCGCTTCAATCTGGAAATCTATATCGTCCGCGTGCGGGTTGTATTTCGGATGGCCGGAAAGCGGGGGCATAATCCCCTTGCGGATATTGTCCCTTCCGAATTTGTTCGCGTGCCAGAGCGGATATTTTGACTGAGCAAAATCTTTTCCGACCTGCTCCTGCGAAACTTCAAGGCCGTATTCCTCGAGCGTCTCCAGGAAAGTCAACTCCACATATATATCATCCTGGATCAGCGCGCCCTCAATCATCCCCGGACTCCACTTCGGAAGCAAACCCTCCGGAAGCGTAAACCCATCCGCCCTAAACTCGGTCGGCGCCCCAAAAGTCACCCCCGCCATCTGGCCGACAAATCCGCCCTGGAGCTTGTCTCGGTAGGTTGCGAGATCAATCTGTCGTTCAGTGGCATTTAGTCGGCCGGAAAGGGAAACAATCAATCCGATTTCAAAAAATATTTTCTTCATTCTATTTTTCAAACCTCACGATGGTATCAATCGGATCAACCTGCTCCCGGCTCAGGGCGATCTGCGAGTTTTGGAAGGAGAGTTGCCGGTGTGAGGGCTCCAGATAAACCTTTTTCGCGCCTTGCCAAAACTCGCCCGAGAATTTGAGGGTGATGGGAGTTTGGGCGCCGGTGAAGTTGATGAGATGTAGGAGCGGGTCATTGCCGAGTTTTGCGGCAACCGCTCCGAAGTCTTTGGAATATCCGCTGACTCCGGGCGGGCGGTCGTCTTGGTATTTGAGAGACTCTGCTTCGGTGAAGAGATTTTTTCTCGGCTGATACCATTCGCCGATGAGTTCCACCTGCTTTTGATGGTCCGGCATCACCTGGCCGGAAAGCTCGGTCGCGACCCCGATCAGGCTCTTGCCCCCATTGGCCATCACCACCGCGCTCATCCGCGCCAGCGTGTTCAGGTCGGGCCGGAGCGCAATGATCTGCCAGTTCTGTCCGGCGGGCGAGATCAGCTCCCAGGGCTGGTCGAAATTTCTCCGGTTGTCATTCGCCAGTTTCCAGGCGTTGCCGGACAGGCTGGTCACGAACTCGGTCAGGCTCTTGAAGTTGAGCTTGACCTGGTTCAGGCCGTGCGCCTCGCTGGAGGTGTAGTCAAGTTTTTTGTAGGAATCGGGGAAGGTGTTGGAGGAGTTAAAGGTGATGACCGCGTTCGGGTAATGCTGGCGCAGGTATTTGATGGTGAACCAGGTGCTCTTGTCCGGGGTGTACCAATCCAGCCAGAGCCCATCCGGATGATACTGGTCCATAATCTCCTGGAACTGCCCGGCAAGATAATCGGTGTAAACATTGCCCGGGACCGTCCCGATCAAGGAAACCGTGCTCCGGCGGTTGGGTTGGATGGAATCAAATTGCGGATTGTGGTCGAAGATAGTCGAGTAGTAATACATAAACGGGATCCCGGCCTCTTTGCTCAGCTTTGCGAACTCGCCGCCGTAATCCTCCGCAGTCTTCCAGTCGGTCAGCTTGGTGTTGAAATAGCAGATCCCGTCGTGCCACTTGAGTTCCATCAAATGATAGTCCGCCCCGACCTTTTGGCTCAGCGCTACAAACTGCGATACCTTGGCGAAAGGCCCATCAAATTTGAGCTTGCCCTTCTCGTCCGACATGGCTTGGTTATATTTCACAAAGTCCCGGTTCCAAGCCCAGCCCGGCCGTTGCTCAATCTGGTACTGAATTCCCAGACCCGGTTTCTGCCACCAGGCCTTGGCAGGGGCGGTTCCGCTCGCGCCTGCGGCCAGGGTGGGCAACATCAGCAGGAACAAAATTTTTTTCAGCATAACAATTTTCCTCCTTTGAGCTTGCGCCCATTTTATCAGCGGGTGCGGTAAATTTCAAATTAGGGACAGCCACCTATTTATGATACAGTTAAGGAAAAGCACAAAAGCAATTATACCGTTATTAAATCAGGAGGGGCGGACCGATGATTGGGATGTTTTCGAGCTGCTTTTTCCGGGTCTGCCGACGGGCAAAGGCCGCAAGCGTTTTCCCAGCGAGATCTCGATTTTGCTGAGAAAAGCGTCATTGCCGAGCGGTCGGCCGCGGCGGGTGTGGGAACGCAATGCGGTGATTTTGCCTGATTCTTCATTCCTTGACAGAAAGGCCTTCCATTCCGAGGGCGATAAAATTTCTTGCCATTGCTTCAGTTCCAAAAGACCGAGTGGATCTTTGCCGCTGATGTGCGCACGGGCGCTGGACCATTTATATTGCCAGGCCGGACTTGCCATTTTTGCGCGCATCGGGTTGCGCTCGATATATGCCATGGCCGCGAGCAGATGTTTTTCATCCAGGGCGCACGAATAGAAACGGCTCTGCCAAAGGTGGCCGGTCCGGCCGTGGAGCCGGTTGATGTACTGGGTATAAACCCAGTTCGCCCGGCCAACTGCATTGGCCAGCGAATGCGGCTCGGCAGGAACCGCGATGAGATGGACATGGTTCCTCATCAGACAATAGCCGAGAATTTGCAGACCGTTTTTGCGCGACAGGTAATTCAGAATGGCCAGGTACCGTGCGTAGTCGTCATCAACGAAGAAAACATCCTGCCGGTTGTTTCCGCGCTGGACGATATGATGCGCGCATCCGGGAATGACAATTCTCGCTACCCGAGGCATGTTCCGATTATACTATAATTTGCCAAATAATAAATAGGTGGCTGTCCCTAATGGGGACAGCCACCTATTTATTATTTTTCAATTCAATCAGGCAGAGGAATTAGAAGGTGGAGGGGTTTTGGTTTTGATATTGTCGCGCCGGTTTTTTTGGCGCGGGTAATCAAAGCGGGGATTTGAATTTGGTGGAGCGGCGGGTATGATTTAATCAAGCGGGGGAGGTTCAAAGATGGGTAAATATTTTGGGATTCTGGTTGTGATGGTTCTGCTGGTTTCGGGATGCGCGACCCGGAAGCCGATTCCGGGGATTGAGCAATTGAATCAGCCGGTGGTGGAGAGCTACGCGGCGCAGAAGGCGGCGCCCTTTGGCGGCCAATTCCAGGTGATTGCCTATAATATTGAGCGCGGTATTTATTGGAAGGATGTCGCAAACTATTTGGCGGATCAGCAAGCCCGGATGCCCGCGAGCATCATCCTTCTCTCCGAGACCGACCGGATGCACAGCCGGAGCGGGGATGTTTTCGTGGCGGACGAGCTGGCGCGAGCGCTCAAGATGAATCTGGTGTTCGCGACCGAGTTCATTGAATACAACGACCAGACCAAAGACACCCCGGGCGATCACGGCAACGCCATCCTCTCTCCGTTCCCGCTCAAGGAGATCACGGTGATCCGGCAGAAGGATTTATTTTCCTGGACCAAGTGGGGAGGGCTGTTGGGAGAGCCGAGAAAGGGAGAGCGGGTCGCGATCGGGGCGATTGCGCTTTTGCCGGACGGGAGAGAGGTCCGGGTTTATACGGTCCACTTGGAAAGCAATGCCGCCAGCCCGCAAAGGGTGGTTCAGATGGAGGAAGTTTTGGACGACGCGAAGAAATATAATGTGCCTGCGGTGATCGGCGGGGACTATAACGAGCTTCCGGCTGGAATGATTTTTCAGGCGATCAAGGATTACGGTTTTGAGAACAGTTTTGCCGGAAACCATCAGAACACCGGGTCCTGCGGGATCAATAAAGGAAAAGTAGAATGCGCGGTCAAGATAGACTGGATCGTGCACCGCGGCTTGAAGGTTGTTGACAAAATCGTTGACTATCCGATGACTTCCCAGGGCGGTGTGATCTCCGACCATTCTCCGGTGCGGGCGATCTTTCTTATGCCCTAACGGTCAGGGCTTGAACGCCATTCTCGCGCTCCGGCCCCGGCTTTCTTATCACGGGATATGGCTGTAGAATTATTACAGTCTTTACAAATACAAAGGAGAAGCCGATGAAAAAGCCTGAAAGATCACGGCGGCATTTTGATTGGATGATAGCCGGGAGCCTCTTGTTGCTGTTAGTCGCAATTTCCGGGGTCGCGCTGGGCGGGACGGATGAAGCGCGGGGCGTTTTCTTTGCAAAGAAAACCTATATTGACAAGCCCATCCCGGTTTTTGCGGACTCTAAAAAATTGTTGCCGTCCCCGGTGCTGGACGGCAGCCCGGAGCTGGTCAAGCTCTATTGGGCGACCTGGGAGATGGCTTTCAAGCATATCAAGAAACCTTTGCCCGCGAGCGGCTTTGTCTCAAATTATCTGGATGAGAGCTTCAGCCCCAACATCTTCCAGTGGGACACCATCTTCATGGTTATGTTCGCGCGTTACGGGTACCAGGTCTTCCCCGCGATTGATTCGCTGGACAACTTTTACGCCCACCAGCACGCCGACGGGTTCATCTGCCGCGAGGTCCGGGAGAGCAACGGCGCCGACTACCACCAGGAAAAAGAGTCCGAGTCGGTCAATCCCCCTCTGTTCAGCTGGGCGGAGATGGAGAACTACCGGGTCACGGGCGATAAGGCGCGGCTGGAGTTGGTGCTTCCGGCGCTGGAACACTACACCGCCTGGCTGGAAACCGCGCGCAAGCGCAAGGACACCGCCCATAATTTGTATTGGAACAACGGCTTGGGATCGGGTATGGACAACACCCCGCGCAAGGGCTCGGGCTGGGTGGATATGTCCAGCCAGATGGTCATGCAGTATAACGACCTGGCGGACATTAGCGCCGAGTTGGGCAGACCGGACCAGGCCGCGCAATATCGCGCCCGGGCCGAGGAAATCGGGGAGCGCATAAACAAGTGGATGTGGAATGAGGCGGACGGTCTTTACTACGATGTTGACGACCAGGGCAATCAGGTAAAATGGAAAACCGCCGCATGTTTCTGGCCCATGCCGGCGGGCATCACCAGCCCCGCCCAAGAGGAGCGGCTGATCGCCAACCTTAAAAACCCCGATACCTTCTGGCGCAAAAATGTATTCCCCACCCTGGCGGCCGACCAGAAACATTACGACCCCACCGGCGGGTACTGGAAGGGCGGAGTCTGGGCGCCCACCAACTACGCCATCATCCGGGGATTGAGCCTGCGTGGTTATAATGATTTCGCGGGGGAGGCCGCGGAGAGATATTTGGGGCGGATTTACCAGGTTTACCGGCAGACCGGAACGGTCTGGGAGCTTTACGCCCCGGACCGGGACGCCCCGGGCAGCGGCACGCTGGGCGAAAAGGGACCGTACCAGGCGCGTCCGGATTTTGTCGGCTGGACCGGCTTGGGCCCCATTGCCATGCTGATTGAAAATATAATCGGACTAAGGGCGGATGCCCCTCACAACCGACTGGTCTGGCGCCTTGACCGGACGGACAGGTTTGGCATGGAGAATTTCGGGTTCAGCCAGGTGACCGCAACCCTGATTTGTGAAAAACGCGACTCGGCAAAGTCCCCGGCCAGAATTATGGTTAAGACCGACAAACCCTTTGAACTGGTCGTGATCAAGAACGGGTCTGAAAAAAAGTTCAAGATCTTGCCCGGCCAGTCCAATCTGGCGGTTGAATAATTAAGTTTGGCGTTACGCCGTCTTGACAGCCTGCGGGATGGCCCAATAATGGGTTTATGGCAGGACCTTTCATGAAAAATGGCATGAGCCGCGGCATTTGTCGCTGGTTTTTCCTTTTGAGCTTGCTTGCGCTGGTTTCGGCAACTCCGGTAATCATCAACGACGACGCGGGCTGGAGTTGGTTTGAGGACGAGCGCGCGGTTTTTGCCGGCAACCGGCTGGTGGCGGGAAGCGTTGCCAATGGTTCGCGCGACCCTTCCCGGCGGGGCTCGATTGAGGTCAGCAGCCTTGACCTGGGGAGCGGCGCGGTGGAGCGGTTTGTGCTCCACCCGGGTCTGGAAGCGGACGACCACGATTCTCCGGCGCTCCTGCTCCTGCCCGACGGCCGCATGCTCGCGCTCTATTCCCGGCACGGCAAGGACCGCCTGATCCGCCAGCAAGTCAGCCGGGAACCGGGCTCCATCAGCGCCTGGTCCGGGGAGCGGACCTTTGCCATCCGGTCCCTGTTTGACATGGTGAGCTATTCCAACCTCCACCGGCTGGAGCAGGAAGGCGGCCGGATCTATGATTTCTACCGCGGACAGGGTTTTGACCCCAATGTGCTGGTCTCGGACGACAACGGGGAGAGCTGGCGCTATGCGGGCAGGCTGATCGCGGGCCCGGGCCGGCCCTATGTCCGCTATGCCTCCAATCACCGCGACACCATTGCCTTCATTGCCACCGAACAGCACCCGCGCGATTTTGATAACAGCCTCTACCACGGATATGTGCGCGCCGGCCTGATTTACGATTCCTTTGGCCGTGAGGCCGGCCGGCTCGGGACCAAACCCGCCAGTTTTGAAGGGCTCACCCGCTTTTTTGCCGGAGACGCCGACAATGTGGCCTGGGCCGCGGACCTGGCGCTGGACGGAGCGGGCAACCCTTACGCAGTCTATTCGGTTCAGAAGGACGGCGCGGGCAAGCCCCAGGGCCGGGGCGGGCAGGATCTCCGCTACCGTTACGCCCGTTTTGACGGGGCGTCCTGGCATGACTACGAAGTGGGTTTTGCCGGCTCCCGGCTCTATGCCGGGGAGGATGACTACACCGGCTTGATCTGCCTGCACCCGCAGAAACTGGACACGGTTTATTTCTCGGCCAATGTGGACCCGCAATTGGGACGGCCGCTGATCAGCAACGCGGACGGCCGGCAGCATTATGAACTCTTCAAGGGGGTGACCCCTGACCGGGGCTTGAGCTGGAGCTTCACCTCCATTACCCGGGACTCCAGCGTGGATAATATCCGGCCCAACTTGCCTGAGGGCGGCCCTCCCGACTCGGCCCTGATCTGGCTGCGCGGCCGGTTCCGGAGCTATCTCAACTATGATTTGGAAATGGTCGCCTTGATCCCCGCGCCGTGAACCTCGGATCAAAAGCGGTCAAGGGCTGCGCCCTTGTCGCGCCCAAGTGCGGAGACTTTAGCAGGGTGTTGAACAATTCCCCGTTACCTCCGCGACCAGGGTGCGGTCTTTCCGGCGGAAAGCCCCCGGACTTGATAACCTTCTTGAATTCCGACATAATTTTGAACATTAGCAGGAGGTTGAAGATGAAAAGATTTCTCCTGGTCGCGCTCATGGTTATGATCGCGTTCTCCGGGGCAACCGCGCCGGCCAGGAAGGTCAAGATCGGTGTGAGCATGGCCCTCTTTGATGATGCGTGGCTCACCTATGTGCGAGAGGACATAGTGGAATGGGGGACCGCGCACAAGGATGTTGAGCTTACGATCGTTGACGCCAAGAACGACCCGGCGAACCAGACCGGACAGGTTGAGAATTTTCTTGCGCAGCGGATGGACGCACTCGTGATCATGCCCCCCGACGCGTCTGCCGTAGATCCGATCACTAAGATGGTCACCGCGGCGAAGGTTCCCCTGGTTTACTTAAACCGCCAGGTCGAAAACCTTCCCCCGGGCGTGATTTATGTCGGATCAAGGTCTATTGATGCGGGCATTTTTGAAATGACCGAGCTCGGCAGGCTTATGGGCGGCAAGGGAAATATCGTCATTATGATGGGCGAGCTCGCCCACGAAGCAGCGCGCAACCGAACCGCCGGAATCAAGCAAGTCATCAAGGAGAATTACCCCAACATTAAAATCAGCGCGGAGCAGTCCGCCGACTGGAAGCGCGAGGAGGGCAGGACGCTTATGGAGAACTGGCTCGCTTCCGGCAAGCAGATTGACGGCGTCGCCTCCAATAACGACGAAATGGCGCTCGGCGCCCTTTTGGCGATTAAGGCGGCCGGAAAGCTCGGCAAGATCCGCGTCTGCGGAGTTGATGGCAGCGACGATGCCCTGGCCTCGATGGACCGGGGCGAGCTAGATTGCACCGTCTTCCAGGATCCGAAAGGGCAGGCAGAGGAAGGGATGAACGCCGCATACCTGATGGCCCTCGGGAAGCCGAATCCCAAGGCCAAGAACAACATCATTTGGGTTCCTTACCAGCTGGTCACCAAGGCGAACTACAAGGGCTTCATTAAGAAGTAGCCGGGGGAGGAACAGAATGGCGGATGAATTCCTGCTGAGCATGACCAATATCAGCAAACAGTTCCCGGGTGTCCGCGCCCTGGATAATGTCCATCTCAAAGTTAGAAAAGGGACCGTTCACGGCCTCATGGGCGAGAACGGCGCCGGGAAGTCCACCCTTATGAAATGCCTGATCGGGATCTATACCCCCGATTCCGGCACAATCATTTTCAAAGACGAGAAAATAAGCGTCCCCAACACCCATTACGCGCTTTCCAAGGGCATTTCCATGATTCATCAGGAATTGAACCCGATTCCTCATATGACCATAGCGGAAAATATCTTTTTGGGGCGGGAAACTAGGACTTGGTATGGTCTGGTTGATATGAAGAAAATGAACCAGAGGACGAAAGGGTTGCTCGATCGTCTCGCGATCAAACTTGATCCCAATACGAAGATGGTAGACCTCAGCATCGCCAATACTCAACTGATCGAGATCGCCAAGTCGGTATCATACGATTCCGATTTGATCGTTATGGATGAACCCACCTCCGCAATTACGGAAGCGGAAGTCAGGGTGCTGTTCAAGACTATCCGTTCCCTGAAAGAACAGGGCCGATCAATTATCTATATCACGCACAAGATGGATGAGGTATTTGAGATCACCGATGAGATCACGGTGTTCCGGGATGGAAAGTATATCAGCACGGACCGGACCAATACGCTGACGCGGAACCTGCTCATCCAAAAAATGGTTGGGCGAGAGCTTAGCGATATGTTCCATAAAGAACCGGCGAATATCGGCGAAACCGTTCTTGAGGCGAGGGGCCTCACGGGCCGCAAGTTCAAGAATGTCAGTTTTGATGTCAAACGGGGAGAAATATTCGGAGTTGCCGGGCTGATGGGGGCGGGGCGGACCGAACTGCTTGAGGCCGTATTCGGAGTAACCAGACTGGATTCCGGGGAAGTATTCATTGACGGGAAGAAAGTAGAGATCCGGTCGCCCGCAGACGCGATCCGCCTGGGATTGGCTCTCCTGACTGAAGACCGGAAACTCACCGGACTTTATATAAACGCGATGGTCAGGGACAATATGATAATCGCGAATATGAAATCGTATATGCGGGGTATTTTTATAGATTTCCGCAAAATAACATCCGATTGCGGGAAAATGCGCGATCAATTGCGAATAAAGACCCCGAGCCTGAAGCAAATAATAAAGTACCTTTCGGGCGGCAATCAGCAAAAAGTTCTTATTTCGCGCTGGCTGCTGACCGAACCGAGCATTTTAATCCTGGACGAACCAACGCGCGGTATTGATGTCGGAGCCAAGGCCGAAGTCCACCGACTTATGACGGAGCTCACGCGTCAAGGCAAGACCATAATAATGATCTCTTCCGAGCTGCCTGAGATCCTGGGAATGAGCGATCGGATCATGGTTATGCATGAAGGAGATAAAATCGGCGAGCTAAGCAGGGCGGAAGCGACCCAGGAGAAGATCCTGCACTTGGCTACCGGAATGAGCCTGGCTGCGGCATGAAAGAGTAAAGGGGGCCAAAGTGGACAGGGGCATAGTGGAAACGACAAAAGAAAGCAAGACCAGCCGGCATTTATCCCGGGCATTCATCAATAATATATTGCGGAAATATGGGATATTCCTTATTTTCATGGGGATGTGCATCATCGCTTCATTATTGTCACCCGCTTTCCTCACCAAGATTAACCTGATCAATATTGTGCGGCAGATTTCCATAATCGGCCTGATCGCCTTGGGGGTCACCGGCGTCATCGTCACTGCAGGCATTGATCTCTCGTCAGGGTCCGTCCTCGGACTCGCCTGCGTCGTGGCGGCCTCATTCTCGCAAATGCCGACCGGCTCCCGGGTCCTCTATCCGGCTCTCGCCGGGAATCCGGTTTATGTCTCAATTGTCGCCGGCTGCCTCGTGGGGATGCTTGCCGGAGCTATCAATGGCTTCCTCATCGCCAAGACCAAGATCCCGCCCTTTATCGCGACCCTGGGAATGTTCTCCGCGGCCCGAGGCGCGGCAATGCTGTTCACGGGAGGGCGGCCAATTTCAAACCTTGGGGATGATTACAATTTCATCGGTCAGGGCGACCTCTACGGTCTGCCGATTCCGATTTTGATCCTGGTGGTTATGGCGATCGTAACGCATATTCTGTATTCGCGGACGAAGTTCGGCAAATATATATACGCCATCGGCGGGAATGAGCAAGCCGCGCATGTCTCGGGGATCAATGTCACGAAGTATAAATTATTGATCTATGTGTATGCCGGCTTCCTGGCGGCCCTGGGTGGAATAGTGGTGTCATCCCGGATCGGATCGGGACAGCCGGGACTAGGCGTCGGGTACGAATTTGACGCCATTACCGCGGCGGTCATCGGCGGCGCCTCGCTGTCCGCGGGCGGGATCGGGACTATCCCGGGAACGATCATAGGCGCGCTCATCATCGGCGTGCTCAATAACACCCTTGATCTCACCAATGTATCCGCGTACTGGCAGCAGATCATTAAGGGCGCAATCATCGTTGGCGCGGTTATTCTGGACCAGCAGAAGAACAAGGGCAGTAAATAGTCCGGCCTCTAACGACGGAGAGTATGTCTGATCTTGGCAAGAGGTCCGTCGCTGGATTGAGCAGGAGTTCTTATGAGAAGTAGTAAAGGGGGATGACCATTATGATTGACAAGCGGCGTTTTGGCCTGAACCGGATCATCGCGCCTTCATTGGGACTTGAAGGTTTCTTTGAATTCGCGGACTCCGTGGGCATCCGAAAGGTGGAGCTCCGCAACGACATTGGAAGCCGCAATGCCGTGGACGACCTTCAGCCCGCCGCCGCAGCGAAAATGGCCGCGGATATGGGCATTGAAATCATCTCTATCAATGCCCTGCAAAAATTCAACCTCTATTCGGTCCGGGAAAAGGCTATGTCGGAGCTCTCGGCCCTGCTTGAACTGGCAAAGGCAATCGGCTGCCACGCCGTGGTCCTTTGCCCGAACAACGATCCCACCGATGCGCGCACCCCGGCACAGCGCGCCGCCGAGACCACCGATGCGCTTTCGGCGTTCGGCCCTCTTTTCACCAAAGCCGGCATCCTTGGGCTGATTGAGCCGCTCGGGTTCGCTATCTCATCGCTCGCCTCGCTGGTCACGACCCAGGAATCCATACGCAAGTCTGGTTTCGCCTGTTATCGGATCGTGCACGATACCTTCCACCACTACATCGGGCCGGACGACCCAGCCGTTCTCGGCGGCGCTTACGATGTTTCCAATACCGGCCTGGTCCACATTTCAGGCGTTGAAAGCGACCTCCCCACCGCCGACTACCGTGACCAACACCGCGTCCTGGTCGGCCCGGCCGATCATATGAACAGCAAAGAGCAAATATTGCGTCTGGACCGGCTAGGCTTTGCAGGCGATTTCTCTTTTGAACCCTTCTCGCCCGCAATCCAGAAGCTGAGCCGGGACAAACTCGCGGACGCGCTCCGGCAAAGTATTGACTTCATCCGGTCGTGAGGCGGCAGCGAAAAAGTCGGGTTGACTTATTCAAGGGGTCGGCTATCCTTATTTTTAAAAGGAATCGCGCATGAAATATGATGTCTTCATAACCAAAGAGGGTGATTGGTTTATCGCAGATGTGCCAGCTCTGCCCGGCTGCATGTCCCAGGGACGGACCGAAAAGGAGGTTCTGGCCAACATCCGAGATGCCATCCAGGGATACCTCGATGTCCTCAAGGAACAAAACCGCGAAGCGCCCAAGACCAAGCACCTAAAAGTAGCCGCGGGTGGATGAAGCGGCTCGCTAATATCTCCGGCCATAAAGCTGTCAAGATCTTCTGCAAATTCGGTTATCAGGTCGCCCGCCGGACGGGAAGTCATATCATCCTCAAGCACCCCGAAAAGCCGCCCTTGGTCATCCCAGACCATAAAGAAGTCGCCCCGTCCCTGCTCCGAACCCAAATCCTCCGCGCCGGCCTCACCATCAAGGAATTCGTGGAACATAAATAATCCCATACCCCGCGACAAACTCGCGGACGCGGTCCGGCAAAGTATTGAATTCATCCTGGCGTGAGGCGGCATCCCTAAGCCCGCTATTTCTTCAGCTTCAGATTCTATAGTTCCAAACAAATTGCAGCAAGTATCTTAGTATCTTGATACTAAGATACTTGCTGCAATCGGTCAGGACCAAAAGGATTTGAGCGGAAGGGTTTAGCGAGAGCGAGGCGCCGGGCCCTGGTCGGCCCGGCCGATCGTATGAACAGCAAAGAGCAAATCCTGCGTCTGGACCGGCTAGGGTTTGCGGGAGATTTCTCTTTTGAACCCTTCTCGCCCGCGATCCAAAAGCTGACCCGGGAAAGAATTCCATTGGAGCGATCATCCGGGGCTTTAAGGGAGCCTGCACGAAACGGATCAATCAGATTTGGGGCACGCGGGCAAAGGCGGTGTGGCACCGAAATTATTATGAGCGCGTTGTGAGGACGGAAGAGCTGGAGCGGATTCAAAGATATATCAAAGAAAATCCAAGGAAATGGAATAAATAATTTTATGGGAGGATTACCAATCCGCCCGTACGGGCGCATTGGTCATGCGCCCATTCCTTTGTTGCAAAAGCATGATTCTGCGCTAGAATCGCTGGCGGGAAAGAGGAGAAGAGCAGTCTAAGACTGTGAGGAGGTTTCTAATGAAAGCGCCGGTTAACATTGGCATCATCGGGGTTGGCAGGATCGGCAAGATCCATGCGGAAAATATAGTTTCTTCAATTTCCCAGGGCCGACTCAAAGCGGTCGCCGACCTTAATTTGACGCCGGAAATAGAAGGTTGGGCGAAGAACCTTGGCGTTGCAACCATCGTGAAGGAGCCGGCTACTCTCCTCGCGGACAAGGATATTCAGGCTGTTCTCATTTGCTCTTCCACAGACACCCACGCGGACTTGGTGGTTGCGGCGGCCAAGGCCGGCAAGCATATTTTCTGCGAAAAGCCTGTGGACCTCACGGTGGCCAAGGTGGCCGCGGCCCTGGATGCTGTGAAGAAGGCAGGGGTCAAGCTGCAGGTGGGATTCAATCGGCGCTTTGACCATAACTTCCGGCGCGTGCGCGAACTGGTAGAGTCCGGCGCGGTCGGCACTCCCCATCTGATCAAGATCAGTTCACGCGACCCCGCGCCGCCGCCCGCCAAGTACAGCGCGGTCTCAGGCGGGATCTTCCTTGATATGACCATCCACGATTTTGATATGGCCCGTTTCCAGGCCGGGAGCGAGGTTGTTGAAGTCTATGCCGCGGGCGCCGTTCTCATTGATGAAGCGATCGGGAAGGCCGGTGATGTGGACACGGCAATTGTTACTCTGCGTTTCTTGAATGGCGCCCTGGGCGTGATTGACAACTCGCGCAAGGCGGCATACGGCTACGACCAGCGCGTGGAAGTATTCGGATCCAAGGGCGCGGCCGCGGCTGAGAACGACGCGCCCAGCACGGTCAAGCTCTCCAACGAGTCCGGGGTGATCGGCGACAAGCCCCTCTACTTCTTCCTTGAGCGATACCAGGGGTCCTTTATCTATGAAATGCGCGCGTTCCTGGATGCGGTCATTGCAGGAAAGCCGACCCTGGTCACCGGCGAGGATGGGCTTCAGGACCTCCGCGTCGGCCTGGCCGCGAAGCTGTCCCTCGCCGAACGGCGCCCGGTCAAGCTCTCGGAGATTCCTCTCAAGTAATGCCATGATCATCAAACAAGCGGGACCCGCGCCCGGGTCTGGAAAATGATCCCGCTTTTGCCCTGGACCACGGCCCGGCTCTTTCTCCAGGCCCGGAGAAGGGGAATGCTGGCAAGGGTCGGACTGCCGTTCTAATAACAGGAATTCCTTTGCGACCTTCGCGTCTTTGCGGCGAAAAATTTCATGGATTCGTTTCAGCCGGCTTGAAGTATTCAAAGTCACGGAGGAAGGTGAGGTCCGGCGAAGGGATCGGTCCGGAGAAGAATTTCTGGGTGGCGTGCTCGTACCAGGCCAGTTTTTTCATTTTTTTATAGGGCCGGATGTCAACCTTGATCGTGGCCGCGGTGCAACCGGTCTTATTCAGGGCCTTGAGCAGCGGGCAATATTCCTTGGGCATGGCCGCGTAATAGAGCTTCTGCGCGGAGCTATTGGGAAAGGCGTCGGTCACCGCTTTGGAAAGGGTGATATGGTCCATATGCCCGGTCATCCCGTCCGGTCCGTAAGTGATCACAATTTCCGCGCCGGTCCGGTCAATGATCTCGCGGACCTTTTTCCGCAGTTCCTCCGGCGGGACCTTGGGCAGGCCCTGGTCGTGGTATTGGAGCTGGATCAGGGAATCCACCCCGATCACAGTCGCGGCCGCTTCCATCTCCTTGGTCCGGATCTTGCCTTGGAACTCCGGCGTGAGGTTCAGGGTTTCCTTGGCGCCGGAAAGCTCGCCCAGTGTGAAGCAGACGATATGCGCGCGCACGGCCGGGTTTTCCTTTTTCAGCTTCATAAATGTCCCGGCCGCGTTCAACTCGTCATCCTGGTGCGGGAACATCGTGACAATATCAATCTTTCCGTCCGGCCCGGGCTTCACGCCCTCAAGCAGGCTGCCTTCCGGGACCGCGGCCGAGGCTTTGACCGCGAGGACCAAAAAGATGATGATTCCAGGAATTATTCTCTTCATTTTTACCCCCTGATTTTCTCTCTCAAGATTTTATTTAAATCCCAAATCAAGGGCGATGCAAATGAAAAGACGGGAATTGGATTTTACGGGAGGATGTGGTAAATAATAATGACGCGGTTATTTCCAGATCAAAACCAAGCGAGGTGGGATGATGAAAACAGAAGCAAAGATATTTCTTTTCGCGGTTTGTTTGGGCTTTGCCGGGCTTTTGGGCGGCGCCGAGAAAAGATATGAACCCAACTGGTCTTCGCTGGACACCCGGGCCATCCCGGGCTGGTATGATGAGGCCAAGTTCGGCATTTTCATTCACTGGGGGGTTTATTCGGTGCCGGCTTGGGGTAAAAGGCATACCTATGCCGAGTGGTATTGGTTTCATCTGAACCGTCCCTTCAGCGCGACCAGCCGGCATCACGACAAAACCTACGGCAAGGATTTTAAATACGAGCAGTTCGCGCCGAGGTTCCAGGCCGAGAATTTTCAGCCCGAGCAATGGGCGGAGCTGTTCCGGAATTCCGGGGCGAAATATGTCGTGCTCACCAGCAAGCATCACGAGGGCTATTGCCTATACCCGACCCAATACAGCCCGGGCTGGAACAGTATGGAAGTGGGGGCGCATCGGGACCTGCTCGGGGATTTGTCCAAGGCGGTTCGCGCTCAAGGCCTGAAAATGGGTTATTACTACTCTCTCTATGAATGGTATAACCCGCTCTACCGGAGCGATGTCAACAAATATGTGGACACGCACATGCTTCCGCAGATAAAGGAATTGGTGACCAACTATCAACCGGCGCTGATCTTCGCGGACGGAGAATGGGACCATCCGAGCGGGGTGTGGCGGAGCGCGGAGTTCCTGGCCTGGCTTTACAACGATTCCGCGGTCAAGGACGAGGTGGTGGTTGACGACCGCTGGGGGATGGAAACCCGGGGCAGGCACGGCGATTATTATACCTCCGAGTACGGGAAAACCACTGCCGGAAAAAAGGTCAAGATGGACCGCAAATGGGAAGAGAACCAGGGGATCGGTTGGTCGTTCGGATATAACGCGAACGAGCCGGACCAGGATTACAAGACCGCGGAGCAATTGATCAAAATGCTGGTGGAGATCGTGAGCAAGGGCGGTAATTTATTGTTGGATGTAGGCCCGACCGCGGACGGAAGAATCCCGCAGATTATGCAGGACCGATTGCTGGCAATGGGGGAATGGCTCGGGGTGAACGGAGAGGCGATTTACGGGACCAGCCCCTGGCGGGTGAGCGAAGAGGGGAATGTCCGCTACACCCAAAAAGGAAACGCGGTTTACGCGATCGCCCTTTCCTGGCCCGGCAAGGAATTAAGCCTGATCGCGCCGGTCGCCGGCGAGGACACCGCGGTCTCAATGCTGGGCTATAAGGAAAACCTGAAATTCCGTTCCGAACCCGGCAAGCTGATCATAGAGACCCCCAAGGTTTCGCTTGACCAGTTCCCGGCCAAGTATGCCTATGTCTTCAAGCTCAGCAAGGTGAAATAAATTTACCGCGACGGTTTGACAGGGGCGGCTTTCAGGGATACTGTTTCAGCGGATTCAGCGTATTTTTTGAGGGGATTTTCTGAAAGCGCGGTAATGAAAAAATTGGTTTTAAAGCGATGCCTGATCGTCCTGTCAATGTGCTCCATCTTGGTCGCGGCCGGGGGAAGCGCGGCTCCTCCTCCCGGTGACAAAACCCTGGAAAGCTATCTGAAGGTTTTTCCGGGGGTGAGAAGCATCGGGGTGATCTATTCCCAGACTTCTCTGGAGCCGACGATCCGTCAGCTGGAATCCGGGGCCAAGACGAAGAATATCAAAGTGGTCAAAGTGCTAAGCCCGACCGTTAAGGAGTTTCCGGCCGCGGTCACGGCGCTCAAGAACCAGGTTGATACCCTCTGGGTCCTGGATGACCCGCTCTATTCGGTGCAGGATGTCTGGGCTTTTTTTCTTTTTTTCACCATCAGGAACCAGATCAAGACCATCGTGTCCACGGAGAAGGCCTTGAAGGAAGGCGGTTTTTTTTATTTTTCGGAGGGCAGGGAGGTTATCCTGAATAAAAGGATGTTGGATATTCTCGGGATCAAGGTATCAAGTCTGGCGGGAGCGGTGAAATTTTATGAGCCGGGATCATAGAGGGATATTATGAGCAGGGCGATTCCAAGAATCTTGGCGGGAGCGGCATTGGTCTTTCTGCTGATGGGGTGCGCGGCCATGCGGGTCCGAAACCTGGAGAAGAAAAAGGATACCGTGAGTGTGCTCACCTATAATCTCACTACCACCATCAACCGTCCAAGCAAGGAGGTGTTTGATCTGGTCAAACTCTGGAACACTTACACGGTGGGATACGCGCAATATTCGGAAGTCTCCGGCCGCGGCCTGACCGGGATCGGCAACCATTCCAGGGGCGAGGCCGATTTGGGCGGCCGGAAGGTAAACTGGGACGAGACGGTGGTTGAGTGGGAGGATGACCGGACGATCCGGTTTGTTTACAGCGGAGATGCGAGGGGATCGGTGAAAATATCCCTGGAGCCCCTGGGCGACAAAACCCGGTACCGCTTTACGGTTCATCTTTTTTTCCTGCCCGACAGCACCCTGGCCCGCGCCTTGAACGCGCTCCTGGAGCAGGGCATCCTGGGGGATTACCTGGACCAGACCATTACCGAATGGCTGGTCAAAGACATTGCCAAGCTGGAGAACAAAAAACCCGAGCAGGTGATCCTGGACCAGAAGCCGGTTCAATCGGTTTTTTCCGACGCCTACCTTACCGCCACGGAAACTTTTTCAATGTCTCCGGAAAAATTGTTCAAGCTGCTGAATTCCCGCGAGGGATTGCAGGCGGTCCTTCCGGTTGACCGGATCGAGCCGGCGGAAAATTCTCCGAGGGAATTTCAAGGGTTGGGAAACCATTACCTGGCGACCGCTTCGGAGGGACTGGCAACTCCCCTGGTCTATCACCTGGTGATCGTGCAAGATGATCCCCGGGAAGCCCGATATTATTTATACGCATATGGCGTGGCGATGGAGATTGATCTGATCGTCCTCCCGGCCGGAACCGGAAGCAAGGCCCTGATGCTCTTCATCCTGGACCTGCCCGACTCGGTCCAGGACCGCAGCCTGGATGTACTCTCTCATATCAGCAATATTGACCAACAAGCCCAGAAAAATCTCACGAACCTGAAAAACGATCAATTCAAATAATTATCAAACTGCCGATTCGTGCGAGCGACTTTAGTCGCGATCAGGGGCGCAGATACTCTGGTCTGCGATCATCCGCTCCGAATCAGATCCACCTTAAAATCCCGACAAACAAAATGATCGCGGCGAGGTCCACGCCGAAAATGACAGCCACTGCGGCGATCTGGTTGCTGATTTTTTTCAGATCATAGACCCAGAAGCTCACCACCATAAAGGTGAGATACCCGAAAACGATGATCAGCCAGATATTGGGCCAGTTCCAGAACCGGTATTCCCAGACCAAGGCATTGGCCCGGTTCAGGATCACTTCAATCCCGACGCAGAGGACGGAGTTGAGGACCGCGAAGAACCAGCGGTTGGGAATCCCGAACACCCTGGCGTTTTTATCTTTCGGGAGCATCTTGATCAGAACGATTCCGAGGATCGCGAACATCAGGCTGATTTCAAGATTGAGGCCGACAAAGATTACAAAGGAGCTCTTGCCCGGTGTGGTCCATAAAGCCGAGTGCCGGGTAAAATGTAAAACCAACCCGTTCCAGATTTCGTTGAACCAGTCCATCCCCCAGAACGCGAGTCCGGCCAGGACCAAACTCCAGTTCCGCTTCTCCACTTCCACCGCGTAGATGTAAACCACGATCACGAAAATAGGGACCAGATACCATTGGAACTGCCCGGGATCGCGCAGGATCGCGAGCGCTGATTTGGACGCCTCGGTCATTTTCCACCTCCTGATTGAAAATGTCACCG
>CAIYYW010000095.1 GCA_903930515.1 uncultured delta proteobacterium
CACGCCGCCGACCTTGATCGTGGTGGGCGGTCTGGACCCGATCTATCATCAATCCAGGATTTATTATGACGCCCTGAAAAAAGCGGGCGTGCCGGTTGAGATGAAAATATATCCGGCGCAGACCCACGGTTTTGACATCCAGATGTGGCGGAGGGCGAGCGTGGACTCCTTTGAAAAAATGATGGGGTTCTTCAACCGATACCTCAAAACTTAAGCGGTCCGGCGGAACTTGAAGGCGGAGCCGGTGGGTTTTTTTCAAAATGCCGACCGGCTCCGGGGTAATCAGTTGGTATTTTCAACCCGGCCCTAGCTTTTTAAATCCCCGGAAGGGTTTGATTAGTCTAAAGGATTGGGGTATCATTTGGAAGGATGAAGATCGGCGTAATCGGCGGCGGCGGATGGGGGACGGCGCTGGCAAACCTTCTTGCGGGCAAGGGCTTGTCCCCGGCGCTTTGGTGTTATGAGCCGGAACTTGCGGATCAGATCAAGAAGAACCGGGAAAATTCCTGGTACCTTCCGGGGATAAAATTGGAAGAAGGGATTCAGCCCACTTCTGATTTGGCCGAGGCCGCAAGCAATAAGGACCTGGTCATTTTCGTGGTTCCCAGCCAGCATTTTCGGGCGATCTTTGAAAAGGCCCGGGGATGTCTTTCCCCAAAAGCCATCCTGGTCAGCGCGACCAAGGGGATTGAGACGGAGACGCTCCAGATGATGAGCCAGGTGATGGCGGAGCTGGCGCCCGATTTTGCCAATCGGATCGTGGTGATTTCCGGGCCTAGTTTCGCCAGGGAAGTGGCGCAGAAGATGATCACCGCGATCACGGCCGCGGGATTGGATTTGAAAAACGCGGAACTGGTCCAGCAGACTTTGAGCGCGGATTATTTCCGGGTATATACCACCGGCGATGTGATCGGAGCGGAACTGGGCGGGACCGCCAAGAATGTGATCGCGATTGCCACCGGGATTTGTGACGGGATGGGATTGGGCAACAACACCCGGGCCGCGTTGATCACGCGCGGTTTGGCCGAGATCACCCGGCTCGGACTTAAGATGGGGTCGGACCCGATGACCTTTGCCGGCCTGGCCGGGATCGGAGACCTGGTCCTGACCTGCACCAGCGAGCAGAGCCGGAACTACTCGGTCGGGCGCCAGCTCGGCCAAGGCAGGGGCCTGAAGGAAATCCTTTCCGAAATGAAAATGGTGGCCGAGGGGGTGAGGAACGCGGAATCGGTTTATAAGCTGAGCCAGAAGCATAATGTGGAAATGCCGGTCACCGAGCAGATATATCTCCTGCTCTACGCGGACAAGTCGCTCAAACTGGCGGTGGCGGCGTTGATGGGCAGGAAACTCAAAAGCGAATTCTGGGTGTAAAATGGATAAAGACGAAAAGAAAAAACCGGGCCTGATCGAGCAGGAAAAAAGGATTACGGTGGAGAACATCAGCGAAATGCTGTTGCGGCATAAGCTGATCAACGCTGTTCAGCAGCGGGAAATCCAGGTCAAGCAGGGCAAGCAGAAGGCCCGTCTGCAACTGGAGCAAAAAGAATTGCAGTTCTCAAGGGGCCGCTCTCAGATCCAGACCGAGATTTCGCCGATGCAGATCCTCGCCAGCTTCAAGTTCCCGCTCCCGGACGACCCGGACCGGCAGATCACCGAGGAGCTGATGATGCAGGCTCTGGCCGAGGAGCTGGGGATGGAGTTCGTGAGGATTGATCCGCTCAAGCTGGATTTGGATTTGGTCACCCGTACCATTTCCCGCCCCTTTGCCCGCAAGCATTCAATGATCCCGATCCAGAGCGACGGCAACTCCCTGGTGGTCGCGACCGACGATCCGTTTGACCTGGAGGGATTGGACGGGATCAAGCAGGCGAGCGGGAAGGATGTCCGATTGATCCTGGGCGGCCGCTCCGAGATTCAAAGGATCATCAACGATTTTTACGGATTCCGGATTTCGGTCAGCGCCGCGGAGCGGGAGCTGGCGCCGTCGTTTGACATCGGGAACCTGGAGCAGTATGTGCGGATGCGGCCGGAGGACCAGATTGATTACCAGGACCAGCCGATTGTGAACGCGGTGGAATATTTGTTCCGCTACGCCTATTCCCAGCGCGCCTCCGACATCCATATTGAGCCCAAGCGCGACACCAGCCTGATCCGGTTCCGGATTGACGGGGTGCTTCACGACATCCACCGGATTCCCAAGCTGGTGCATACCGCGGTGATCAGCCGGATCAAGATCCTCTCAAGGATGGACATCGCGGAGAAGCGCAAGCCCCAGGACGGCCGGATCAAGACCGAGCATAAGGGAAAAGATATTGAACTGCGCGTGTCCACCCTGCCCACCGCGTTCGGCGAGAAGGTGGTGACCCGGATTTTCGACCCGACCCTCTTGATGCAGGACCTGGAAAACCTCGGCTTCTTCCCGCGCGAATTGGAGCTGTTTGACCGATTCATCACCCACACCCACGGGATCATCCTGGTCACCGGCCCGACCGGGTCCGGCAAAACCACCACCCTCTATTCGGCCTTGAGAAAAATAGCCACCCCCTCGGTGAATGTGGTCACCATAGAAGACCCGATAGAAATGGTGTATGAGGAATTCAACCAGGTGGCGGTCCAGCCCAAGATTGACATCACCTTTGCCAACGCCCTCCGCACCATCCTCCGCCAGGACCCCGATATTATTATGGTGGGAGAAATCCGCGACCACGAAACCGCCTCCTACGCCATCCAGGCCGCGCTCACCGGACATCTGGTTTTGTCCACCCTCCACACCAACGACACCGCCAGCAGCATCACCCGTCTGCTCGACCTCGGGGTGGAGCCGTTCCTGATCTCCTCCACCATGATCGGGGTCGTGGCGCAAAGGCTGGCGCGGAAGATTTGCCCGCATTGCAAGACCGAGACGGTTCTCAACGAGGACGACCTGAAGATGTTGAACATCCCGGTCAAGGACCGGGGCAAGCAATACCGGGTCTGGTATGGAGAGGGCTGCTCCGAATGCCGCAACACCGGCTATTTGGGGCGGACCGCTCTTTTTGAAGTGATGGAAATGACGGACAAGATCAAGAAGCTCGCCAATTCCCACTCTCCCGGGAGCGAGCTTAAGAAGGCCGCGGTGGACGAGGGGATGATGATCCTGCGCGAAATCGCCATCCGCAAGTTGGGCCTGGGCATCACCACCGTGGAAGAGGTGCTCCGGATCACCGCGGAAGAATGAGCCGGGCGGGCTTGGGTATGGCCGCAAAAGACCGCCCTTCCATACGCGGATCTTTACCTTGCGCTCCGAGATTTTTTGCCTGGGATAAATCAGGCGGATTTGCCGGCCGGGAGACTCAAAAGGAAATGAGGAGGACTGAATGGATAAACTGCTGATCGGGGAAATCCCATACCTGGATTGCTACCCATATTTTTTTCCGTTGCGGCAAAAATTTTCCCACGATTCCTTCCAGTTCGTCTCCGGCCATCCCGCGGACCTGAACGCCTTGCTCCGGCGCGGCCAGATTGACCTCAGCATCTCCAGCTCCATTGAATATTGCCAGAGCTTTGACAACTACCTGGTCCTGCCGGAACTATGCATCGGGTCCAACGGCCCGGTCGGAAGCGTGCTGCTCTTCTCCGACCTTCCCCTGGAAGACCTGGACGAGATGAACATCTCCACCAGCGCCGCCAGCGCCACCGGCGTCAACCTTTTGAAAATCATCCTGGGCAAATATTTTCAATTTAACAACCAGTTCAAGACCAGTTGGGCCGAGGCCGACGCCCATCTCCTGATCGGAGATTCCGCGCTCCGGGAAAAAATCCTTGAACGCTATCAATTCAACTACGACCTGGGAGCGCTCTGGAAGGAATACACCGGACTCCCGATGGTGTTCGCGCTCTGGCAGGTGAGGCGCGAGGCCTCCCAGTCCAAGCAGGAACAGATCATCATCCTGCAGAAATCCCTGAAAGCCGCGATTGAATCCGCGCGCAAGGACTGGGACGGGCTGGCCCGGACTATGATCGGATATGACTGGATCGCCCCCCAGGACGCGGCCAGCTACTGGAAGGGGATTGACTTCTCCCTCACCACCAACCATATCAAGGGCCTGACCCGTTTTTACGAGGACGCCCTGGAACTGGCGTTGGTGGAGGAGATTCCGGAAGAGATAGAATTTATTGAACTGCCCATCTAGGGCGGCTCCGTTCTGAAAAGAAACAAACGAAGCCGCGCTTGCCCATAAGGGATTGCCGCGCTTGAGAAAGGCCGGACCCGGCCGGGGTAAAGCCGGGATCCGGCCGAGTCGGCTAATTCAAACAATGCCTGACCCTCTTTTTCAAGTATCTGCGCGAGCGGTGGAGCCTGCTCTTGAAGGCGTTCAAGCCGATCCCGAGTTTTTGGGCGGCCTCTTCCTCGCTCATCCCCTGGATCGCGCTGAGCCAGAAGGCATCCCACCGCGCCTGTCCCATTTTTTCTCCGGCCTGTTTCAGCTTGCCCCAAAGCTCGTTCCAATAGAGTTGTTCGGTGGGCTCCTGGCAGGTCTTGGCCAGCCTGGTCCAATCGCCGAGCTCGGGGAGTTGGCCGTTGGAAAAAACCTTGTTCATTTCCTCGGCCACATCTTCAAAGCAGGAGCACTCATTGCGGCGGTTGCTCCTAAGCTTCATCAACGCGGCATTGACCGTGACCCGGAACAGCCAGGTGCCAAAG
>CAIYYW010000096.1 GCA_903930515.1 uncultured delta proteobacterium
GGAAAAAAATGGGGAATGAATAGAATGGCCGGATCAATCGCTAGTGGCTCCGGTCATTTTTTCATTTTATCAAATCCAGGCGAATCCGCAGGATTTATCGTTGCTGATTTCTCAATGAATTCATATGGTTATTCAGTCATTGGGATTGGTCCGCAGTTTTTACCAGGCCTGGATGGTTTCACTTGGCAACGGCTAACCCTTTTTCAATGAGTTCTACGGTCTTTGGGACCAGCTTGGGAACCGCAAAACTGGCGCAATGGAAGCTGGAATTATCATGCCAATCGCTCCCGCATTTTTTTTCTCAGGCATAAGAAGCCGTGCCCCATTTTGCTTCCGAGCTGTAAGGCCGTTCATCCCCGGTGGCGATCTTGAAAGCATGAGCGGCGCAGATGGTCTGGTCCGGCGGGATTTCCGCCCGGGCAGAAAGGCCGGATATAAATAGCGCGGTCAAAAATACCAGAAAAAGAAAACGATTGCTCTTCATTTTCCGGCCTCCTCGGTTGGGGATTTCATTGGAAATATTTTCCCCGGTTCTCTTTCAGGTATTCGGCCAGATAAGTTGAATAGGCCATGATGGATAATTGCGGATTCACTCCGAGCGAGGTGGGGAAGATGCCGGCGTCGGAGATGAACAGGTTTTTGACCTCGTGGCTTTCCAGGTTGCGGTTGACCACGGCTTGGGCAGGGTTGTCTCCCATGCGGCAGGACCCCATGGGATGGAAGGCCATGTATTCAATGTCGGTCTTTCTGACATTTTTTTCGGTGAGCAGGCTCATCTGGTCCTTGGAGTTTATCACCGGATATGGGGCCACCCCGGTATAGACCTCTTTGGCGCCGGCCGCGAACATCACCTCAATGGCCAGCTTGAGGCCCTTGAGGGTCTTGAGGAAATCCTCATGGTTGATGAAATAGGTGATCAAGGGCCTTCCGCCCGCGGACCGGACCCGCCCCTCGGAGGAATCCGAGACGAGTAGTCCGAGGTTGACGATATTCTTGAAGCGGGACATGAGTTCTTTTTGCTTGAGCCCGAAGAAGGGCAAAGAAGCCGCGGCCACCGCGGGCGCCAGTCCGGTGGCCTCAAGCATGATCCCTTCCTTTTGATAGGTGTCAATGTAATAGCTCTGCATGATCCCCTTCCACTGCTCGATCTCCTCGTCAAACAGGGCGGAGACCCGGGCGCAGGGGTGAATGCGGAGATGCCTGCCGACCTGGCCGTTCCGGTTGGCGATATGGTTTCGGAGCAGCAGCGCCGGCGAGAACACGGCGCCGCAAGCCACGATCACGATTTTGGATTTGACCGTGAAGGGAATTTTGGGCTTGCCGGTCTCGCGGTCAAGGACCACGCCGCTCACTCCGACGGCCCGGCCGTTTTCATGCAGGATTTTATCCACCCGGCATCCGGCAAAGACCTTGGCGCCGGCCTTGATTGCCAGCGGGATGTAGGTCTTGTCCATTGACTGTTTGGAACCCTCGGGACAGCCGTAATTGCAGGAGCCGCACCCGCCGCAGCCGCGGACATTTCTGAGCAGGGGACCGTGGCTCAAGCCGAGCGCCTCGGCGCCCCGCTTGGTGACCAGGGCGTTCTTTCCGATCACGGCCATATCTCCGGGCAGGACATTGATGATCTTCTCTACCCGCTCGTAATAGGGAGCGATGGTTTTGATGCTCAGGCCCTTGAGGTAATAATCTTCCGCCCATTCGGCCAGCACTTCCGCGGGCGCCCGGAAGCAGGTGCCGGAATTGATGGTGGTGGTCCCGCCGATGCCCTTGCCGACCGAGAGCGGCACGATCGGGGACCCGAGCGTGAAGACCATGCTGTTGTTGCGGTAGTAGAGCGGTAAGGAGTCAATGGGCTTGCGGTGGAAATCCTCGGTGGCATAGTAAGCCCCTTCCTCCAGCACAAGGGTCTTGAAGCCGGACTCGGCCAGCTCCTTGGCCGCGACCGCGCCGCCCGCGCCCGAGCCGATCACGCACACATCAAATTCCTGTTTCAACTCGGAGCCGATGTCCTCAAATTCCCTGATCGCGGGGTCCCTCGTTTTCAGACCGGCTTCCGGCCGGCAGGGCGACTCATACTTGATGTTTTTCTCAATCAGGTCATCCGAATAAAGAAGTATCCCGACCAGGGCCTTGATCGCGGTGAACACCCCCCGGATGCTGTAGTTGCGGCTGTTTTCCCATTTTTCCATATAGCGGACCCGGTCCTCCGGCGACAATCCTTTCAGGGTCCTGGGCTTGAAAATGAAAAACAGGGGAAGATAGTTCAGCGCGGAGAACATGAACTTGAACCCGAACAGGGTGAGCGGGTCAAAGCCCTTGGCTAACCGGTTGAACAAGCCCTCCAGGTCCAGGTCCCGAGCCCCGGTTTCAAACGGTCCGCCCGGGGGCATGAAGGTTTCGGCCACCGTCTTCAACATCTCCTGATACCTCGGGCTCAGATACACCGCTTGCTTTTCACTCCCGGAATTCATTTCTTACTCCTTGCTTTTACCCCATAAAACTTCCAAACAACCGCCTTGCCTTATTTCGTTGAACCAAGGATCTCTCTATTTTGCCGGGATCACCGGAAGGATGATCCGGCTGGGGTGTTTTTCATCGTGATACACGGTCTGGTAAGCGGTCTTCTTGCAGTCTTTCCCGCCCTCGCCGGCGCAGTTGGAATTGCGGTCAAAGCGGGGGAAGTTGGAGCTGGAAATCTGGACTCTGATTTTTTCCCCGGGCTGAAAAGCGTAGCTGGTGGCCCAGAGGTCTATCTGATACTCATAAACCTTTCCCGCCGTGATCGGGCTTGGATCGTCATATCCGTCGCGGTACCGGGCGCGGACGGCTCCATCGGCCAGGTTCATTGAGCTTCCGTCCATTTTCACCACGCAGAGCTTGGCCGTGAAGTCGGTGTCGCGCTCGCTGGAGCCGGCAAACAGAACCACCTTGAGCGGGCCGGTTATTTCCATCTCTTCCTTAACCGGAGCGGAAGTGTAGATCAAAACATCCGGGCGTTTTTCATTGGGGGCCTGATCCTCCATCCCCTCCTGCTCCAGCAGGTTGTTCCCGCCCAAAGTCGGCACCGGGTCTTTCGGATCGTATTTGAACTCGTCGGTGGACTCAATCTGGGCCGGCTTGTCCGCAGAGATCCAGCCGTCTCCCATAATGGTGTTGGCCTTGCCCTTGCCGTGAAAATAATAATCAGTGTATTTGGTCCGGGCCAGCGGCCATTCATTCTCGTCCCGCCAGACATTCTTGCCCATCAGATAAATCCGGACCGGGGGCATGCTCTCCACCTTATTCTTCTCGCCCTTGATCCAGTAATCAAACCAGTCAACCATAAACATATCCTTGAACATCGCCAGCGATTTGCCCTCCTTGCTCAGGTCCTTGCTCCCCAGCGCGCCGTGCGCCCAAGGCCCGACAATCAATCTCGTGCCGCTTCTCGCCGGCTCCGGCGCGGTCTTTTTCATCAGCATAAAATCCTCCAGCTGGCCTCTGAGGAAAATGTCATACCAACCCGAGACCATCATTGCCGGGGCTTTGACATTTTCGTAGCGGTCAAAATAATTGAAAACCTTGGAGTGATACGCGAACCCGGGATAGGCGAATAGATCAATCATTTTCTTCGTCGCATCCGGATAGGGCTTATTGGGCGCGTCCGCCGGGGCCAGCCCCATTGTTACCGCGAGCTCCTCAATGTCCATTTTCCCGAGCTCCTCAAAGCTATTTTTGAAATCAGGCTTCATCGGCATATTGAAGAATCCCTCTTCCGGTCCGACCCCTTTTTTGCCCAGGTCCAAAAGGGTGGTCAGCTCGCTGCCCTGATTCCCTTTCCCGACCCCGGCGCTCCAGCCCGTTGCCAGCCGGTAATGGAACGCCCCGCCGTCAAAAAGCGCCTTATACATACTCGGGGTGGTGATCAGGGGATAAAACGCCTTCAGATATTGATCGTCGTCCGCGATCACCCATTGGGTGTATCCGAAATAACTGCCGCCCCAGGCCCCCAGTTTTCCGTTGAACCAGGGTTGCTCCGAAATCCATTTCACCGTGTCCCTTCCGTCGTCCTGGTCATTGACAAACGGGATGAAGACCTCGCCTTCGGAATTGAAAGTCGCCCGGCAGTCCTGGATCACAAAAATATAACCGCGCTGCGCGAACAGTCGGCCCGCGTTCCCGGTCAGGTTCTTGCCATAAGGAAGCCGGCACAAGATCACCGGATATTTGCCCTCGGTCTTGGGCTTGTAAATGTCGGTGGCCAGCTTGATCCCGTCCCGCGCCGTGATCATCACATCCTTGACCACCACCACCTGGTCCTGCACCGGACCCAGGCCCAATGCCTTGCCCACTATCCGAGAGCAGGAATTCGCCAGCAGAAAAATCATCCCCGCGGCCAATACCAACGATACCCTTATCCGTCTCTCCATTTCCCTTCCTCCTCTAACTTGATCCTCAAACTCTTACCACAAACTGATGCCCAAGGCAAGGAATTGGGCTGGTTCCGAGGTTCGGGTTTGGTGTTTCGCGATTGGAAAACAGGAACCCAGGAATTCGGCAGGGGCTGATCCGTGGGATTGACCTGGTTGGGGTTTTACGGTCGGTGATCGTTTGCCGGTCACCGTGGACCGTGAACCGGCAAACGCGGGCCGCAAATGTGTAATGAGAAGGGTCTGTTGCCCAAATAGCCCTTGAGTTTCAGATTTGATTCAGAGTTGATCATTTATCTATGGTATCCCGAAATTCAGCCTTCTTGATATAAAAGGCTTCCATTGCTTCCCTAATGAGTTGACACCGATTTCTTGGGACACCCAATAGTGGTAGTCGGTGGAATGAACAGGAAGGGATGGAAGGAAAGGGGCGCGGAAAGGCGCATTGAAAGGCTCGGCTTTCTCAGCCCGAAATAAGCCCGAGAAAGCTATTTGACAGGCTTGGCAAAATGCGCTTAAATTGTGTCCCAGAAACCGGGTGCGATACAGTTTACATATTTATAATTTAAGGAGGAAACCTTAAATGAACAAGAAATTTAATTGCGCTGTGATTTTGGCATTGATCATTTTGTCATTATTGATTCCTGCTCTACGAGTTTCTGCTAATGATTCCAAACTGAGCCTGTTATGGAGAAAAGGGGATATCACATCCCTTGAAGTATCTCATCGCGGGGAGATATTATCTATGGCCTTCAGCCCGGACGGGAAAATTCTGGCCACTGCCGGAAACGATAAGATGGTCAAATTATGGGGAACAGCTGACGGCAGCTTGCTGAAGAATTTTTCCGGGCACAAGTCGCCGATATTCTCCATTGCCTTTAGTCCGGACGGAAAAGTTCTGGCC
>CAIYYW010000097.1 GCA_903930515.1 uncultured delta proteobacterium
TATCATTAAAACGATTGCGGGCTTTAGAAAAAACACCTTGCAACTATTGCTGGGGTGCCTGGTTTGTGTTTTATTTATTGCGAGTCTGAGCAGGTATTATCAGATGGGCAAGCAAAATTTTAAAGGTGCGGCCTCTTATATTGAGGAGAAGTATCCGGATAAAGAGGCTCTCTCTTTCGGTCTCGCTCACGACGAATTTCTTTATTATGATCCGATTGCGATTCCGCATTCTGGTATGGACCCGCTTCACCCTGATCAGATTAGCGGCAAGTTAATCGTAGGGAATTTTCGCTGGAGCTGGTCTCAAAGCAACAAGGAAATCATCAACCGTTATTGTCCATTGGAGAAAAAATGGATCAGTGCGGGCTATCGTGAGAATGATATCTATCTTTTCCGATGCTTTTAATCAAAGGGGCTACCCCCGCCCTGCCTTTTTAAATTTATTTAATAAATGCGCCGGCCGCTTCCTGGAGGTCAACACCTGAGAAATTGGGATCAGGGCTTGAGTTAGAAGATAATGGTTGACCGGTTTTGCGGATTCCATTGAATCTCGCAAAATAGTCGGCCCCGGCGGGACTCCGCCGGAATGGAAGAGCGGCGCAAGAAAGCCGCGAACATCTTTGCCCAGGGTGTGCCCGCCGGCCCGGGGTCTCCCGGGCAAGCGGCCAAAAACTGGTTTGACCAGTGGAAGCGCGGTGGCCGCAAAAAAGATTAGATAGCAGGATCAGATCGGATAAAATTTATCGGCCTTGCCCACGACTTGCATCGATGGAATGATGATTTTTTTCTCCGCATCCTTGACCGCCCTCCCGATCACCTGGGCCGGGACCTTGTGCCGCTTGCAGACCTTAAGCACCTTGGCCGCGTCCTTCTCTGAAACCACCACGCAGAAGCCGATGCCCATATTGAAGGTATTCGCCATCTCCTCGTTGCTGACCCGTCCTACCTTTTGGATCAGCTTGAACACCGGGGGCGGTTCGGGCAGATTGTCCAACAAGAATCCGACCTTGCTTCTCACCCGTCGCAGGTTTCGGAACCCGTCTCCGGTGATATGCAGGAAAGCCTTGACCTTGATCTTTTGATCCAGCATCGCCATTGCCGGCCTGACATAAATCCGGGTCGGCTCCAGAAGCTCCTCGCCCACGGTGCGGCCCAATTCTTTGATCCGCTGGTTGATCTTGAAATTTCCGAGCAAGACTTTTCGGGCCAGGGTGTAGCCGTTGGAGTGGAGACCGCTGGAGGCCAGCCCGATGATGGGATCTCCTTCTTTAATCCCCTCGCCCACGATCAGCTTATTCGGATCCACCAGGCCCACGGCGCATCCGGCCAGATCAAAACCTTTGCCTTCTTCAATGCCCTTGATCATTTCCCTGAGTTGAGCAATCTCTCCGCCCGGAATGCTGATCCTGGATTCAACCGCTCCGGCGTAAAGCCCCTTGCCCACTTCCGCCAGATAGGGTTGAGTGGCGTCCTGCAAAGCGATATAGTCCAGCATCGCCACCGGACGCGCGCCCACGCAGATGATGTCGTTCACATTCATCGCAATGCAATCAATCCCGATGGTGTCATATTTCTTCATCAGCTCCGCGACCAATAATTTGGTGCCCACCCCGTCCGTGCTCAAGGCTATTCCCAAATTCGGCGCGATCCGGATCACGCTCGCATAAAGCCCGATCTCGGTCTTGACTTCCGGATGGTCCTTGATCGTCTTCTTGACCCAATAGAGGAATTGGCCCCAAGAGCTCAACCCTTCCAATCCCACCACCCCGGACCGGAGATAAGTCATTCCTTTACGCTTTCCCATTTCCAACCTCCTTGAGCGCGTAGGGATTGATGCTATAAACCAAATATCCGCGCGAAAGATGATAGTATTCCTCCACCCCCGCTTTGATCATTTTTAAATCATCCTCGCCGATCTCCCGCTTGGGCTTGGCCGGAATTCCCATCACCAGAGTCCGGGCCGGAATCTCAGTGCCCGGCGCAACCACCGACCCCGCGGCGATGATGCATCCGTCCCCGACCTTGACATCGTCCATCACCACCGCCCCCATCCCGATCAGGCATAGGTTCCCGACCCGGCATCCGTGCAGAACCGCCCGATGCCCGATGGTGACCTCGTTCGCAATCAAAAGCGGGGACTTTACTTTATCAATATGCAACACACAATTGTCCTGGACGCTCACTCGCTCTCCGATCCGGGCGTAATTCAAATCCCCCCGAATCACCGCTCCGAACCAGACCGAGCTTCCCGCTCCGATCTCAACATCGCCGGTAATGGTTGCGCTGCCGGCGACAAACACGCCCGGGTCCAGTTTCGGAAATTTTCCCCCAAAAGCCAGGATCATCTCAACCCCCCTAATACGCGATCAACTTCAAATAGTAATAGCAAACCGGCACGGTGAAGACAATGGAATCCAGCCGGTCCAAAAGTCCACCGTGGCCCGGAACAATCGTTCCCGAATCCTTGATCCCGGCGTCGCGCTTGAGCAGGGATTCAACCACATCACCGGCCATCGCCGCCGCCACCAGGATCGCGCCCAGGAAGATGCAATGCATTAGCCCCAACCCGGTCTCTAGAATCCAACGGTCAAACACCAGCTTGGACAGAATCGCCCCGGCAACTCCGAAAACCACCGAGCCCGCGGCCCCTTCCCAACTCTTCTTGGGACTGATGTTTGGAGTCATTTTATGCCTGCCCCATTTCCTCCCGATTAAAAAACCGCCGGTGTCGGAAAGAAAAGTGATGGCGACGACCAGGACGATGAAGAACAATCCAAGGTCCACTCCGCCCTGCCTGCCCATCCAATCGCGGAGCAAAATAATATGCGAAAAAAGAAAGCCCACATAAAAAACTCCGAAAATGGTCAAACCGGTGGTGGTGAGCGCGCCTGGAATGTCCTTAGCAAAAAGCTGGCGGCCGAGAACCGCCAGAATAAGTAAAATCAAGGTGAAGAGCACAATGGATTCATTCACATTCAGGTAAAATAAAATCCCGATTGCAAGGGCAAAAACCGTCCCGATGATCTTCTGCGCCTTTAACCCCTTGGCTTCAACCATCCGATAAAATTCTATAATCCCGATCAAAACCACCAATTCCGCCAGCGCGAAAAACCAGATTCCTCCCAGCCGGAAAAAAACCAGCAGGATCGGGATCACCACTCCCGCGGTCGCGAACCGCTTCTGAACATCAGTCATCGGGAGCGCTTTCTCCGGCTGAGCGCCTGTCGGAATAATTCCCATGAATTCTTCCGCATCTTCTCAATCTCCGCCCGATTCAATCCGGCTCCCTGCGCGATCTTTTCCGCGTCTTCCCGCCGGGTCAGGTCTTCGGGCAGATGCGAGTCCGTGTCCAGCACCAGTTTGGCGCCGAACTTTTTCGCCTGGGCCGCGACCCATCCGTTGGTGTAGCAGTGGCCCTTGCGGGTGGTGATTTCCAGACGCACATTTTTTCCCGCGGCCAATTCCACCAGCTCCGGCTTAATCAGGCCCGGATGCGCGAGGATGTCCGCTCCGGCCTCAATTGCGGCCTGGTTGGTCCCTTCCGGAACCGGCTCCACCAGGGTCTCGCCGTGGACCACGATGATCTCGGCTCCCAGCTTGCGGGCGGCCTTGACCATATCGCCGATCTGCCCGGGATACGGATGCGTCAGTTCTACCCCGAAGATCAGTCCGATCCCGGGGTCTTTGGGAAGACTTGAGCAGAAACGCTTGAGCGAGCCGATCACTAACTCCATATTGCTGTAATCGCAATGGTCGGTGATCGCGAGCGCCTGGTAGCCTTTGGCTTTAGCCCGCTGCATCAGTTCCACCGGCAGGAGCACGCCGTCGCTGAGCAGGGTATGAGTATGCAGGTCAATCATTGCCAGCTATACTGCCAAACTTTTTTCCTGAAATCAAGGCCAAATCAAATCAGCTGATTCCGCGGCCATTCTTTTGCTCCTTGAACCCCTTAACCGGGTGTTGAAAAATACCTCCCTCCCCCTGGGAGGGGGAGGGTCGGGGAGAGGGTCGCCTCAAATTTACTCATAGTCAAAGCCCGCAAAGCCTTGCGAAATAAGGCCCAAATCACCCTCTCCTTGTTCCTCTCCCATCAAGGGAGAGGAGACGATTTTTCGCGCTTATTGCTTAAAAAA
>CAIYYW010000098.1 GCA_903930515.1 uncultured delta proteobacterium
GACTTCGTACCTCGTGAAGACCACCAGGTTCAAATTATCATAGTTGGCCGGACAGACATCCGGGATCTGGGTGGCGTTAGTATTTCTCCAGCAGAAGAGGGTGGTAATATCGTCAAAGGTGTTAGGAACCCCGATGTAAGCATCCGGGGTCTTGTTATTCCAGTAAATATTCAACATATTATTGCCGGTCCGGTCAAACCTCAGGTATGACCAGTCCCCGGCTACGGCGCCTGGCCGGACATGGAACACCGTCATTCCGAACCAGAAATCCATTTCCGCGTCCGCGCCTTCCGTGACCAGGGTGCAGGCCGGGAAAGGCGTCTGATAGTGGGTTACGCCCATTTGCGCCGCGAACCTGGGCAAGCCGGTGAGGACATTGCCCGCGCCTCCGCAATACCCGGTGGCGGCATTCTCGGTCACATACAGGAAGGTCCGGTAGGGGTTAGTGGCTGGCGCAGCGAAGAATTGGAAGGCTCCGGTCGCAAACCCTGCCTTGATATTATGAGCGGCCGTAAGATACCCATTCCCAAACACATTAAAGACATTGAACTTAGCGTTGTTATTGGTGGCCATCGTTGCCTGGTTGGCGTTTGCAATAAGGGACGAAAATGCATCGTCAAGTCCGCCCCTGAAATAAGTGCCGGCCGGGGTCCAATTATCAGAGGCGGCCGCGAAGGTTTCCAACACCGTGGGATCCCAGATGAACCCCATACCATAGGAGTACATATACGGGGCGCCGTGAACCATAGCGGCGAGAGGTTCACCCATATTTCTGGCAGCCGGGGCAAGGGCAATATATTCATCCCAGAAAACCTTGGAATAATTCTCAACCCAGTCCGAGTATTCCAGGCCGAAGTTGACGGCGAAATATGTGTCCGGAGCCAGCTTTCCATCCAAAATCTGGGTGCCGCATCTGCGGGTCTCACCGGTGGTCAGTCGGACCGGCCCCAGGAATCCGTAATTATAGGACTTGGTCGGGGCATTGCCATTATCAAAGTTGCAATAGCCATCGGTAATGGCGGTTGGGTCATTAGGCTCAAGATATGCCATTGCGGCGTAATAGGTGGCAAACCATTGGGAATTCCAGCGCGAATCACGGGCCGCGCCTGAAGTCCAATTCGGAACCCAGGGCTGCTCAGTCCCGGTCAGTTGCATATAAAACACATAATTCTCTTTGCTCTCGGAGAAATTCCAGGTGTTAACCATCTTCCCGCAAACCGGCTCCATGGTCTCCGGCATATAAGGGGCATTGTCCACGGGATTAGGATGCAGCTTGGTAGTGCACCCTTGAACCAAGGGAGCGGCGGGCGTAGTCCAGTTTCCATGAGTGGAATAGCAGATGCCGGAATTCCAGCCGTCAACCGGCTGAGTAGCCAGGACATTCCCAACATCACCCGTGGCGCCCGTGGTCGGATAGTCGGAATTGTAAAGCTTGGGAACATTCGCAAAGCCCGGGCCGCCATCGACTAACCCGGTTATGGAGCGGATTTCGTCAATGGTGAAATTACCCGAGGTGTTTTCAATGGTAACATCCGCATGGGTGATCTTGTTGACCACATCTGCAGCCGTGCACCCCGCCTTTACTACATCACAATAAATGACATTGGAGTCCGAGACGGCGAAGCTGATATCCATAGCATCGCAGTCGTTCTTGCACTCAAAATATTTGTAGCTGACAAAGACATTGCCCCCGGACGGGATCGTGCTGGCCGCGGTCCTGGCGATAGTGCTGAAAACCGCCGGCTTTCCGCTTTGAATATCAAAAATATAATCCCCGGCTATGCCATCCGTGCTTCTTGTGTATTTTATGCCGCCCTTGGCCGCAGCGCTATAAACTCCATCGCTCGCCAAGACCGCGCGGGCATGCGCCAGGTTAACTTCCGCGATTCCGGTCAACACATGCTGTTCATCGGCGACTATCTTCACCGGATATCCGGTCGCGCCCAAAGTCACCGGTTCAATTTGAACTTTCTCTCCTTGCGGATTAACCGTTACCTTCCAAGTGCCCTTGGTTGGGTTCTGACTAGGGGAGAACGGATTCTCGTCCGATGACGATGACCCCCCGCCGCCTCCACCGGAGCATCCAACCATGAATGCCACCAGGATTAGAAACACCGTCCATTTACCCATTGTTTTCATTAAATTCCTCCCTTTCTTTTAGGTTTTGTTCTTTTTTACTATCGTTTCCAAATTTTTCAACCGATAATATCCCCTATTGAACCTTGATCAATCCTTCTTTACTCAAATCCACAATAAAGTCGTCCAAATCCTCCTTCGCCTCTTTTGTCTCCACATCAAAGTTGTCCACGACCGATTCCAGAAGGACCTCCTCGCTCAACTCATCCTGATCCTCCAGAAGCTTCCAGATGAAGCTCCCAGTCGCGTTCAGCGAGTAATAAAACTTATTCTCCAGATGTAAAAGAACCCCGCTTCCATCATCTAAGTCCGTAAATACCACGGACTCTTGCCGCTTTATTATCCTTGACAAAACCCATTCTCCTTAAAATGCAAAATTCAAGCCATTGACCTCAATCAATAAATTCATCATAAAATCAACGCCTTACAAATAAAGCGACTCATTTCCCCCTTTGGTTTCCATGCAAATTTTGCACAATAAAAGCAATTTTTACAATCATAAAAATTATGAAATTTTTCTCCCAAATTAAGCTTGCGTGATTCTGGCATATTTTTAAAAGCTTGTCAAGTAAAAAATCACTTTTCCCTCATTTTTTTATTTCAGGCCTTTTTCTTCAAGTTCCCGCCACCCCCTATACTATATCTTCCACCCCCTGTCAAACGAGGCCTTTTTTCCGAAAGGCGGCCCGATCATTGCTAACCCGGCCGAGTTCCCTTATACTAAGGAAGCAAAACCAATGAAGGAGACGGGATGACAATTTCCGCGGTGATTATTCTGGCAGCCGGCAAGAGCAAACGGATGAAGACCAACCGGAGCAAGCTCTTGCATGAGCTTTTGGGACGGCCGATGATTTTTTATCCGCTCTCGCTCTCGCAGAAGCTAAAGCCCAAAAAGATCGTCCTGGTGGTGAACCGGGAAAGCAACGACCTCCGGGCATCCTTGTCCGGAGAAAAGGTGGAATTCGCAATCCAAAAGGAACCTCGCGGAACCGCGGACGCGGTCAAATCCGCCCTGCCCTTTCTTAAGGGCCTCCGCGGATCAGCCTTGATCCTTTATGGAGATGATCCGCTCCTGACCCTGCCGACTATCAGCCGCCTGCTCCGGATCCATCAGAAGACCCGCTCATCCCTTTCCCTGCTCACCGCGCTGTATTTGGAGCCGCCTGCTTTCGGAAGGATCATCCGGGACGGCAGAGAAAGGATCCGGGCGATTGTGGAAGAAGCGGACGCGACCGCGGATCAGCGGCAGATCAAGGAGGTCAATGCCGGGGTTTATTGCGTGGAGATAGGTTTCCTCAGACGCGCCCTGGCCGAGATCGGGACCGACAACCGCCAGAAAGAATTTTATCTGACCGACCTGGTGGAAAAAGCGTTCCGGAGGAATCTATTGATCTCAACCTATACCACCCCGGATTTCAGCGAGACCCTGGGAGTGAACAGCCGGCTGGAGCTGGTCCGGGCGCAAAATGTGCTTCAGAAAAAGATCAACCAGCAATGGATGGCCGACGGGGTCACCATTGAAAATCCCTCCCAGGTATTCATCAGCCCGGAAGTTAAAATCGGTCTGGACACCGTCATTGAGACCGGCGCGCGCCTGCTGGGGAATACCCGGATCGGGAAAAACTGCTGGATTCAGGCCGGGGCCAGGATCGTTGATTCGGCGCTGGGGGATGAAGTGGTTGTCCGGCAGAACTCGGTGATTGAGCAAAGCCGGATCAAATCCGGGGCAAACATAGGGCCGATGGCGAGAGTCAGGCCGGGATCGGTGGTGGGAGAAAAAGTCCGGATCGGAAATTTCGTGGAGCTGAAAAAAACCAGCATCGGCGCCAAGAGCGCGGCCTCTCACCTCACCTATTTGGGAGACGCCGTCATCGGCAGGAATGTCAACATCGGCGCCGGGACCATCACCTGCAATTACGACGGCTTCAAGAAATACCGGACCATCATCGGAGACGATGTGTTTGTGGGGAGCGATTCCCAGTTGGTGGCCCCGGTGAAGGTGGGCAAGCGGGCATATATCGCCTCCGGGTCAACCGTCACCCACAATGTTCCGCAAGACGCCCTGGTGATCGCGCGAAGCCGGCAGGTGATCAAGCCGGGCTGGGCTAAAGCCAGAAAAGGTCAAAAAGTTAAAAAGCCAAAAGGCAAAAAGGCCGGAAAACAATAGTGTGCGGAATCATCGGATACATCGGAAATAAAAACGCCTGCCCTATTTTAATTGAGGGCCTGAAGCGGCTGGAATACCGCGGCTACGATTCAGCCGGGATC
>CAIYYW010000099.1 GCA_903930515.1 uncultured delta proteobacterium
GGTAAAAATGTTTCTCAATCGGCGGGATTTTGTTTTGGTCTCGGGTTTGGGAATGGCGGGCCTGAAAAATTTTTCCAAATTTGCGGTGTCGGCTAAAGCAACTTGCGCCACAAGCATCGGCAAGGATTTGCCCCCGCCTTTTCCGCGGCGGATCGTTCCTGAAAATATTGACCTGGGGGACTGGACCCAACTCAAGCCGCTGTTTGATCGCCTGAAACGCGCGCCCATTGACACCGTGGCTGAGCTGGAGTCCTGGCTGCTGGATGGCGCTGACCTGATCGCGGCTTTAGAAGAGGAAGGGGCGATCAGGGCTATCGCTGCGACCTGCCACACCGACAACCAAGATTATGAAAAGCGGCATCTTCAGTTCCAGAATAAAATTATGCCGCTGGCCAGCCTCGGCGGATTCCAATTACTGAAAAAATATGCGAACTCGCCCGCGGCCAGGCAATTGCCCAGCCAGACCTATTTTATGCTGGACCGTTCCTTGCGGAATCAGGTGGAACTGTTCCGCTATCGGAATGTTCTGTTGGGTATTCCCTTGTCAAAACTTTCAGTCAAATACGATAAAATTATGGGCGCGATGACCGTTAATTTTGACGGCAAAGAACAAACTGTTCAGCAGATGTGGAAATATTTGGACCTTACCGACCGTCCGGTCCGCCAGGCCGCGTTTGAAGCGATTTTCAAACGCCGTCTTCAAGACCGTGAAGCCCTGGATGATTTGTTTAACCGCATGCTCAAGCTCCGTCAATCCATGGCTCGGAATGCCGGGTTTAAGGAGTATCGGGCGTATGCGTTCCGGTCCAAGGGCCGCTTTGACTATGGGGTTAAAGAATGCGAACAATTTCACCAGGCGGTGGAAAAGTTGGTGACGCCGCTGTACCGGAAAATCCAGCTTAAGCGGCAAAAATTGTTGGGCCTGGATCGGCTCCGCCCCTGGGATTTGAGCGTTGACCCTCAAGGCCGGGCTCCGCTTCGGCCTTTTGAAAAAACCGACCAACTGGTGAAAGGCTGCGTGGAGATTCTCAACCGGGTTAATCCCGATTTCGGCTCCCTGCTCGCGTTCCTCAACCAGCACGAATTGTTGGACCTGGAAAGCCGGAAGAACAAGGCTCCGGGCGGATACCAATCAACCCTGGCCGAGCACCGCCTGCCCTTTATTTTTATGAATGCGGTCGGGATGCATGGGGATGTCTCCACTTTGCTTCACGAGTCCGGACACGCAGTTCATCTTATGGCATACCGGAACGATCCGCTGATCTTTAACCTTTACCGCGGTGTGGGCGCGGAATTCTCCGAAGTGGCTTCCATGACCATGGAGCATCTGAGCAGCGAATATTACGAGGTGTTTTACCCTTCCGCGGATGCGGACCGTGCCCGGACCTTGCTCCTTGAAGGAGATGTCGGTCTTTTATGCTGGGTCGCAATTGTAGATGCCTTCCAGCATTGGATTTATACCCACCCCGGCCATACCGTTAAAGAGCGGCAGGAGTGCTTTCTGGAATTATCCAATCGCTTCGGCGGCATTGAGGACTGGTCGGGCTGCGAGGATGCCCGGAAGAACCGGTGGCAGATGCAGCTCCATATCTTCCACTCCCCGTTTTATTACATTGAATATGGGATCGCGCTTTTGGGCGCACTCCAGATTTGGATGGCGGCAAAGAGAGACAAGGAAACAACGATCGCGGCCTATCGCCGGGGGTTGGCTTTGGGAGGCTCCCGTCCCTTGCCCGAGTTGTTCGCGGCCGCGGGTCTCCGCTTTGATTTCTCAGAGCAGACTCTGGGACCGTTAGTGGAAGAGATGGCTCGAAGATTAAATATTTAGCCTCTGCAATTATCTAACCGAAAATAATCCTAATTCCCGCTAGGTCATTTAGGGGTTGACCTCGACTCAGACCCCGGCCGGATTGGCCGCGCGCTAGAGGGCTCAAACCTGGAGGGTCTTTTGCCCAAATTCTTTTTGCTGGAGCGCCCATCTTGCCGGTCATTCAAAAACTCAATAAAAACCGTCCCGCGGCTCCGCAAGAGAAGCCTGCGCCACAATTTCTCTGACCTTTTGATTTGGGCAACAGGGCCTTACCGTTTAACTTTGCTCTCCGACCCCCTGTTCACCATCCTGAATTCACGGGCCAAACCCGATCACATCTACCGGAACATTGCTACGGGTATTTGTCCCATTCCCAAGTTCACCATGCCCATTATACCCCCAGCATTTTACTCTGCCGCTTACGGTAAGGGCACAGGTATGATAATCACCAGCCGAGATTGCGCTTATCCCTGAAGCTAGGCCGGAAACATTAACCGGAACATTGCTATCGGTATGTGTCCCATTCCCAAGTTGACCGGAACTATTCCACCCCCAGCACTTTACTCCGCCGCCGGAGGTAAGGGCACAGGTTTGATAACCACCGGCCGAGATTGCGCTTACCCCTGAAGCTAATCCGGAAACATCCACCGCAACATTGCTATCGGTAGTTGTCCCATTCCCAAGCTCACCCTCCCCATTATACCCCCAGCACTTTACTCCATTGCTTACGGTAAGGGCACAGCTATGCCAGCCACCGGAAGATATTGCGCTTAGCCCTGAAGCCAGACCGGAAACATCCACCGGAACATTGCTATCCACAGTTGTCCCATTCCCAAGTTGGCCATATTCATTTCTCCCCCAGCACTTTACTCCGCCGCTGGAGGTCAGGGCACAGGCATGATAACTACC
>CAIYYW010000100.1 GCA_903930515.1 uncultured delta proteobacterium
CCGATCCTGATCTTATCGGCCAAGGACTCGGTTGATGACAAGGTGCTGGGATTGGACTCGGGCGCGGACGATTACCTGGCCAAGCCCTTTGCCTTTAACGAGTTCCTGGCCCGGGTCCGGGCCTTGCTCCGGAGGGGGGAATCCCTTACCCAGGTCAAGCTCCAGGTCGGGGACCTGGTCCTGGACACGGTCACCCGCGAGGTCAACCGGTCGGGCAAGGAGATCAAGCTGACCAACCGCGAATACGCCCTGCTGGAATATTTTATGGCGAACACGGGCAAGATTTTATCCCGGACCCAACTATCCGAGCATGTCTGGGATTATACCTTTGACACCTTTTCCAATGTGATAGATGTTTATATCAATTACTTGCGCAACAAGGTGGACCGGGATTTTGAGTTCAAGCTGCTCCATACCGTGCGCGGGATCGGCTATGTTCTGAAGCTCCCCAAGGAAGCCGAGGAAAAGCCGGAAAAGAAATCCTGATTGAAATCCGCCTGAGAGCGACCATGGAACGGATGAGACTAAAATTGCAACTGACAAGCCTTCACCTGTTCAAGCTCGGCCGTTTGAAGTTGAGCCTGAACCGGACCATCGGGTTGTTTTCCCTGATCGTTTTCGCGGAGCTATGCGCGGGAGCGGGAACCGGGATTTTAATCTGGGCCGGGGCCTGGTGGATTAAAATACTGGCCACCCTGTTGTTCCTGGGATTCCTGATCAGCGGCGCCCGGGCCCTGATCCTGGTCCGGAAGAGCGAACTGGAGGGGATGATCAATTGCCTGACCGGCCTTTCGGAAGAGCAGATGAAAAACCGGGTTTACTTTGACCAGCCCGAGGGCGACCTCGGCAAAGTCGGCTATCTCCTGAACCAGCTCCTGGACCATTGCGAGGAGAGTCTGGATAAGCAGAGGCGACTGATCGGGGCCATCTCTCACGACCTGCGCACCCCCCTTACCATCATCAGGGGGGATATGGAGGTTGCCCTGCTCCGGCCGCGTCCGGCGGAGGAATACCAGGAAATCCTGGAGTCCAACCTGGAGGAAGTTGACCGGATCAGCCGGTTGGTGGAAGACCTGTTGACGGTGAGCAAGGCCGAAGCCGGGGAGCTGAGGATGGTCTTCCGGCCGGAGAACTTGACACAGCTTTTGGCTGGGTTATACTCAGGTTATAAAAAAATCGCCTCCAAAAAGGGCAGGGACTTGACAATGGAGGCGGAAAATGACATAATCACTGAAATTGACGAGCATCGAATTAAACAGATGGTTGCAAATTTAATTGAAAATGCTATACAATATACCCCAGTGGGCAGAAAGATAGATTTGATTTTAAGAAGGGGGGAAAAGGAAGCCTGGCTGTTGGTAAGAGATCAGGGAATCGGCATCAGCCCGGAAGAGCTTCCATTTATCTTTGAACCCTTCTACCGAGGGAGCGAGGCAAAGAGATTGGTCAGTAAAGGATACGGATTGGGGTTGAGCATTTGCAAACAGATTGCAAATGCCCATAATGGAGAGATAGATGTGGAAAGCCGGGTAGGCCCGGAAAGCGGCACGACTTTCCGGCTGAGGTTGCCCGCACAGCCAAGAATTTAGGGCAAAAGGGGATAAGAAAAATTTAATTTTATTTTAACGGTATTTTAATGTTAAGAGGGCATAATTTATAGGATAGTTATTAAATAAGAAAGAAGGGGGTGAGTAATGAGAGAAGAAAACTTGGTCGGCTCTTAAGAATGTGGGAGCAGGAAAATATCCTGTTTCCGAGGGCAATCTGTAAAAAAGCAGATAAACAAGGAGATTGATCAATGAGGGCGAGAGCAGATTGCCAGGGACAGCTGAAAAAATAGATCAGGATGATGAAGCTCCAAAGAGGGATAATGTGGAAAGCGGATGTAAGAGAGTAGAAAAGGAACGAGAAATAAATTGAAAAAGGAGGACTAAAGAAATGAAGAGACTATTAGGGATTTTCGCGATTCTGGCGCTGTTGGCGATTCCGGTTGGGCTGTATGCCCAGGTAGAGGCCGGAGCGGGCTCGATTAAAATCGGGACGCACATTGATACTACTTTCAGGTATTCGGCGGAATCCAACAACGATCCGGACGCGGACGAGGTTTATTGGGGGGGTTATGAAACCTTCAATCTGGAGTCGGAGATCATC
>CAIYYW010000101.1 GCA_903930515.1 uncultured delta proteobacterium
AAAGGGCTGGGTGGCAACCACCGTGCTTTGCGCCAAGTCCTTGCGGGTGGGGGTGAAGGCCTGTTTCTGGAACAGTTTTTCCAGGCTGGATAAAGTATTGAGACGGGCGACCACCTTCCGAACGAAATCACCAGGCCCGGCCAGGTGGGGGCGGAAGGTCTGCCCGGAATTTGGGCTTTTTCTTTGGATGTGATATTATAAATTTGAATCGGGGGAGGTCTTCAATGAGACAATATAAAATTATCGTGGAAAAACATCCGGACGGATTTGTGGCATATCCGTTGGGGCTGAAAGGGGTGGTGGTGGGACAGGGAGACAGCTACGATCAAGCGCTTGAGGATGTCAAATCCGCGATCCGGTTTCATCTTGAAACTTTTGGACAAGAAGTCCTGGACGCCGACCCGCCGGTTCTTGACGCTTTTATCGCCGAAACCAGAATCTAATCAGAATGCCCAAATTCCCGGTTGACGCTCCCAAAGCCAGGGTCATAAAGGCCTTTGAGATTCTTGGCTTCAAACTCGTCAGAGAACGAGAGCATATTTCCATGCTCAGGGTCAATCCGGATGGAACTAAAACTTTCTTGACTATGCCCAATCATCCCAAGATCAAATCTTCAACCCTCCGAACCATTTGCACCCAAGCCGGAATCCCCAGAGATGGTTTCTTCGGCGCTTATGAAAAAAGTTGATCCTTGAACTCGGCAATACCCCGGATTGCGGGATCACCGAAAAAATCCCCGCGTTCTCCGCGTCTTCCTGTCCGCCGAAGTCACGCTAGAAGCGGGAGCGAAGGCGGATGCGGCGAAAGATTGATTTGTTCGCAGCCAGGAGTGGCCGCGCCCCAGGAATTCTTTGCGCGCTTCGCGATCTTTGCGGTGAGAATAATTTAAACACGACGACACTACGACAAAAAGTAATTCGTTGTGATCGTTATGGTAAAAAAATTTCCGCTTTGCGTGCTTTGCGGTGAAGATTGATTTATGCCGGACAAGAGTGTCCGGCCCCCTAGAAGAGTGTCTGCGCCCCTTATTTTTTTTGAATAGTATTCTCCTTGCCCACGATATTTTCCACGGACCGGCCGAATTCTTTGAGCGCGGCATCGGGGGTGAGTTTGCCGGTGATGATCTGTTCGGAGAGTAGTTGGAGGTAGAAGGATATTTCCGGATAGTCGGGCAGGCCGGGACGGGAGCGGGTGAAGGGGAGGATGGCCGGCGCGGTCTGGGCGATAAAGGGCTGGGTGGCAACCACCGTGCTTTGCGCCAAGTCCTTGCGGGTGGGGGTGAAGGCCTGTTTCTGGAACAGTTTTTCCAGGCTGGATAAAGTATTGAGACGGGCGACCACCTTCCAGGCCAGGTCGGGATTTTTGGTTTTCGGGCTGATCACCCAGCCGTTTCCGCCCGAGAGGCTGATGAACTCCGGAGCGCCGGGAGCGCCCGAGCCGGGCATTTTTGCCCAGCCGATTTTTTCGTCGCGGTCCTTGATTCCCCAGGACTCTCCGGGCTTGAGCACCGAGGTATAAAACCAGGTGCTCTCGCAGTAGATCGCGATCCTGCCCTTGCTGAACATTTCAAAGGTTTTCTCGCGGGCTTTGGGGGAGGTCACCAGTTCGGCGTTGCCGAGTTTCCGGTCCAGATATATTTTTTTATAAAAGTCCGTGGTCTGTCGGAAAGCCGGGGAATCAACCACCCATTTCCCCGCCTTCTGGTCATAGAGTTCTCCGCCGGCGCCGTAGAGCAGGATCAGGAACCCTTGCATGGTGGCAGCCTCTCCCATTTCCACCCCGGCGTTGATTTGCAAGGGGATGAGGTCGGGGAATTTTTGCTTGATCTTCTCGGAGGCCGCGATGATCGCATCCCAGTTTTTGGGCTGCCAGGGGAGCGGGATGCCGGCGTCCGCGAGCATTTGCTTGTGATAGAAGAGCATCCTGAGGTCGGTGAGCCGCATAATCAAGTAGGTCTTTCCCTGAAACGATCCCATCTCCATCATTGAGTCATAATATTGGGACCGGTCGGGCCAGCTTGGAAGGAATGGGTCCAACGGCAGCAAAAAACCGGCCTGGGCGAATTCCGGCACCCAGAACTGGTCAAAGCCGATGATGTCCGCGGATCGCCCTCCTTTCAAATCCAGGGCGATCCTGGCCTTGAAATCCTCGTCCCGAATCCCGGCCGGGACCAACTCAATCCTGATCCCCATTTCCTTTTCAATCCCCGGAATCTGCTCCAGATACCATTGGTAGATGTCGGAATTGATCCCGCCCGGAACCGCGTTCTCCAGGATCTGCACCGCGGGAACCGAAGATTTTTCCTCCTGCTTCCGGCATCCCGCGGCCGGAACGCAGAGCGAGAAGAATATAAACAAGATACTTTTGCCAAACCTTTTCAAATCCACCCTCCCAAAAAAAGCTGAATAAAAGGTAAAATGCTTTCAAGCTTTTGTAAAGCGCCGGGCAGGGAAATCGTTTTTCAAAATTGACATCCCTGTTTTCCGGATTAAAATATCCTGCGGATGGTGAGTGTAGCTCAGTGGTAGAGTGCCGGGCTGTGGCCCCGGTGGTCGCGGGTTCGAATCCCGTCACTCACCCCATCAGAATCGCGCGCCCCGGCGCCTATTCCTTTCATTACTTAAGAAGGCAAAAAGCTTCTCTTGAATTTTGTTTGACAAGCTTTCGGCTCTTCTGCTAAACTGATCATCGGCAGGCGCCAGAGTTCTCGGAAACCAAAGAAATGCTATTTTGAAAGCTCTTCGCAATCCTCTGTTTGCCCTGCGAACGGACCTGGAACCAGGCAAGGAAATGTATCTTTGCAAGAATGTTAGATCGCCAAAAGGGGGATGTAAAATGAAAAAATCAAGATGGATGGGCGCTCTCGGCCTGAGCTTTTTTATCATTTTGGGCTTGGCTTTATGGTCTTGCGGTCCGGAAGGAGGTCTTGATTCGGCCGGAGACCAGGGAGCGACAGGATCGGACCAGGGATTTGATTATGACGCCAGCCATGCCCGCGGGCTTAATACCAAAATCAGCGCCAAGGGCCTTCCCGGCACATATACTTACAGCGCCACTGCCAAATTCCGCTTCTCTTGCACCGCCTCCCCTTGCGCCTTCAAATGCAACCTTGATAATCTGGGCTGGCAAAAATGCGCCTCGCCCAAGAGCTATAACAGCATGGTTCCCGGCGACCATACTTTCATGGTGAAAGCGACTTCCGCGGGAAAGACCGACAAAACTCCGGCAATGTATAGATGGATGATCCTTGTGAATGCCTGGGAACCTATCTCTTCCACCAATGCTCCTTCCGCAAGAACCGGGCATGCCGCGCTCTGGACCGGGTACGAGATGATCATCTGGGGAGGATGGGACGGAGCCAATCGTCTGAACACGGGCGCAAAGTATACCCCCTCAACCGACACCTGGACTGCAACTTCTGACACCAATGCGCCTGTCGCCAGAGAAGCTTTTGCCTCGGTTATGAGCGGCACCGAGATGATTGTCTGGGGAGGATATGACGGATCCAATCACTTGAACACCGGCGGCCGCTATAACCCCTCCACCAATGAATGGTCCGTCACCAGCACCACCAATGCCCCGTCGGCCAGAAGGATTCTCTGCGGGGTCTGGGCTGAAGGTTATGGCATGATCGTATGGGGAGGATTGGATAGCGGGGGAGGCCGGCCAAATACCGGCGGTATTTATAACCCTTCCGACAATTCCTGGACCGCGACTGCAACCACCAATACTCCGGAGGGCAGACAGGCTTTTTCCTGCGCATGGACCGGGACGGAAATGATTGTTTGGGGCGGCTGGAATGGAGCTACCGGGGTGAACACCGGCGCTAGATACAGTCCCAGCGGCAATTCCTGGACGGAAATGAGCACGGTTAACGCGCCCTCGGGAAGGACCGAGCAGGCCTCGGCCTGGACTGATTCCTTTTTTCTGGCCTGGGGAGGATATGAATTTTTGAGCAGTGGCCGGGTAAATACCGGCGGCTGGTATGATCCTTACTCCAACACCTGGACCAGCTTCCCCACCACCAACGCGCCTTCGGCCCGGAGCCTGGAAACCATGGGCTGGGATGGATTCAATATGATTATCTGGGGAGGGTTTAACGGCGCAACTTATCTGAACACCGGCGCAAAATATCAATGGGGAACCCAAACCTGGACCGAGATTACGACCACCAATGCGCCGCTTGCCAGGAAAAACGCCACCGGGGTTTGGGACCCCATTGATGACCAACTGATCATTTGGGGGGGAGATAATACATCATCTTATTTTGACAGCGGCGGCCGGTATCGGCCGTAATAAATCAGGGGTCAGGGGCAAGTAGCCGGCAGACAGGGAAAGCGGTTCCCGGTTCAAAAATCAATACCCTTTGCGTCCTTTGCGTCTTTGCGGCGAGAGATTTACTTGCCGCTCTTTAAGTTCCTGCAACAACGGCTTGACAGAGCTTTTGCTTTTTTGCTAGGATGTCCTCGGCAGTTGTCCAGAGCTCTTGCGGGAGTCAGAGGCAAAAAATTGCGGGCGCTATTTTTTCCCGCCTTTTATTCCCCGAGATACCCTGGAATCAGGCGAAGGGGATTTGTGGTTTTAGGAAGGAATTTTTCCAAACCAAAAAGGGGGGAACAATGAAAGGGACGAGACCTTGGGCGGCAAGGATTATTTTCACATTGGGGTTAAGCTTTTTCCTGGGGGCTTGCGCCAGCGCGCCGGGAGATGCTTCCGGCGATGATGGAATCCAGGCTTCGCCGGGCGCTTATGAGTATCAATCCTCATTCGTTAAAGCCAAGCTGCGCGCAAAGCCGCCTTTATTCAGCAATTCTCCGGATGCGGCTTTCAAGTTTTCCTGCACCGGCGGGCCTTGCACTTACAAATGCAATTTGGACGCCCTGGGCTGGGAAAAATGCAAAGCCAAGCAGACCTATTTGGGTCTGGCCGAGGGCGGACATATCATTCTGGTGAAGGCGACGGACAGTTCCGGGGCATCCTCCAAAGCCCGCTCTTATTCCTGGACCATTGACTTGACCGAACCGGAAACCACCATCAGCTCCAATCCCGCGGACCCGACCAACGCCACGACCGCGTCGTTTGAGTTCAATTCCAATGAGACCAGTTCCACTTTTGAGTGCCAACTGGATTTCGGCCCTTGGGTTGCCTGCAGCTCTCCTGATAACCACACCGGCCTGCTGGAGGGATCTCACTCCTTCCAGGTGCGCGCAATTGATCCCGCGTCAAATGTTGACTCCACCCCATCCGGATATGGCTGGGAAGTGGACACCACCGCGCCGGAAACCAGCCTCATTTCCTGGCCTCCGAATCCGAGCAATTCCGTCAATGCCGCTTTTATGTTCAGTTGCAATGAAGCCATCTGCACTTTTCAGTGCAACCTTGACAGTTCGGGCTGGGGGGCGTGTACCTCGCCGAAGAACTATCTTTCCCTGGGGCAGGGGTCTCATACCGTGCAGGTCCGGGCCACCGATGCGGTTACGAATCAGGATTCAACCCCGGCCGGCTATACCTGGAATATTGACACGGTCCCGCCCGACACCAGTATTACCAGTAATCCCGCCAACCCGACTCAATCCTCCAGCGCTTCTTTCACCTTCACTTGCACCGGCGCCTGCGTCTCCTATGAATGCCAGATTGATTACGGCGGATTTTCCGTCTGCGTCTCCGGGAAAAGCTATAGCAGCCTTTCCGAGGACGATCATAATTTCCAGGTCCGGGCCAAGGATGCCGCGGGCAACACTGATCCCTCTCCGGCCGCTTATAGCTGGACCCGCGACATCACTGCGCCGGATACCGCTATCACAGTTCCCCTCCCGCCTAATCCCAGTTCCTCCACCTCGGCGTCATTTTCCTTTGTTTGCCTGATTGACACCGTATGCTCCTTTGAATGTAAGCTGGACGGCGCGGGCTGGTCGGCTTGCGTCTCGCCAAAGGGGTATAGCGCCCTAACCGGAGGTTCGCATACTTTTTATGTCCGAGCCACTGATGCCGCGAATAATGTTGATAGCACCCCGGCTATTTATACCTGGAGCATTACAAATGTCTGGCTGCCAATCAATTCTAGCGGTGTTCCTTCCGCAAGGATGGATCATACCGCGGTCTGGACTGGAACCCAGATGATTGTCTGGGGCGGATATAACGGGTCTTACCTTAACACTGGTGGAAAATATGATCCGGCAACTGATAGCTGGTCAGCCACCACCACCGGGGGAGCGCCTTCCGCAAGGCGATATCATACCGCGGTCTGGACTGGAACCCTGATGGTTGTCTGGGGCGGATGGAATGGCGCTGTCTTGAACACCGGCGGAGGATATAATCCCTCAACCAACAGCTGGACAGCCACCACTACCACCGGTGTTCCTGCCGCAAGAGAAATGCATACCGCGGTCTGGGCTGCGACTCCAAACCGGATGATTATTTGGGGAGGGGCTGACGGCACAAATTATCTGAATAGCGGCGCAAACTATGATCCGACCGGCAATAGCTGGTCAGCCACCTCTACCGCCCTTTTGTCCAGCAGAAGTTATCATACCGCGGTCTGGACTGGAACCCGGATGATTGTCTGGGGCGGATGGAATGCCCCCAGTTATTTTAACTCTGGGGGTATATATGATCAATCGGCCAATAGCTGGACATACACCACTGGTACCGGGGCTCCTTCCGCAAGAAGCGATCATGCCGCGGTCTGGGCTGCGACTCCAAACCGGATGATCATTTGGGGCGGAGATAACGGTTCTCCCCTTAACACCGGTGGAATATTTGATCCAACAGGCAATAGTTGGTCTGCAACCACTACCACCGGCGCTCCTACTGCAAGATTATTAAACAATAGGGCCGTCTGGACTGGAACCCGGATGATTGTCTGGGGCGGATATAACGGGGTTTACCTTAACTCTGGTGGAAAATATGATCCAGCAACTAATAGCTGGTCAGACACCTCTCAAATCGGAGCGCCTTGCTCAAGGCGATTTCATACCGCGGTCTGGGCCGGAAACAGGATGATCATTTGGGGAGGATACACATCGGGGTCCTCTTATCCAACCGACGGCGGCAGGTATTGGCCATGAACGCGGGTAATGACTCTTAGACAGGAGTGCCTGCGGCCCGGTAGCGGCTTTGCGGTTTGCTTGATTTTACTTGCCGCTCTTTAAGTTCCTGCAACAACGGCTTGGACTCGGCTTTGAGGGTGGCGCCCCCGCCCGATTCTTCACCCGGAGCCGGACCATACCCCAAAAAAAACGGGGCGGGCAAGCGCCCGCCCCGGTTGGTTTGTTTTAAATCGGCTCAGAAGGCGTTTTCCGTAATCTCCAGCACATCCCGGTTCATACTCTTGATGTAGTCGGCGCTCGCGAAGTCATCGGAAGAACCCCTGCATGCTCAGGGATTCCAATAAAAGGCGTAGTCATATCCGGCGAAAGTCCGGTAAGAAAAGCGTAAATGCGCCGGGGCGAATTTCTGGGTGGAAACGGATACCGATCCGGTGGCGGTCAGAGGGAGAGCCATCCGGAGCCGATTGGCATCATTCCAGCCTTGATCTCCCAGCTCAAACTGCAATTGAGTGAGGATGGCTTGAATCTCCACGTCCGTGGCTTGAGACCAGACTCCGGTGACTTTGTGCCATAATTGCCACTCCAGTTGGGTCACCTTGTTGGAAGCGTTGAAAGTGAGCTTGACCACCGGCACATAAATGCCGTTCATATTGGAGTCAATGGCAATGGAACTGACATTGTTAAAGGTAAAATCATGGGTGCCGACCTGGACGATATAGGTGCCCTGGGGCGGAGGCATGGGAGTGGTGGCAGGGGAACAGAAGAACGCTACATTCCGGTCGTCACCGTTATTCATATAACACTGGGGCGCGTTATTCCCGCCATTAATGTCTTGCGGGGAGACCAGGACGGCGTTGGTCCAATTAAGAGAAGGTCGGTCGGGAAAGATACGGAAATAATAGGTATAACCATCAAAACCGACCAACGCTTTGTCGGACCAATCGGTCAAGGAGCTGAAACTCTCTGCGCCGGCGAAATCATAAAGGAGGTTCAGGGAAAATTCTTGGCCTTCCTGATCGTCCATGGTCCCGTTGCCGTCCACATCCAGCGAGGTCTTGACCTGCAACTCATCATCATAAATCCCGATGCTCGTGGCCAAGTCCGTGTCCAGGCCGAGCGCGGCAAAGGCGTCAGCCTGGGAAATGGTCGCGGTTACCACGCCGGTGGAGCTGTTCAAAGAAACGGTTCCCAGACTGAAATCCTCGGAGTTCTCCAGGGCCGGGATGCTGTCCAGGCCGGTGGCGGTGTCCAGCGTCAGGATCCCCTTGAGAACCATGCCCTTGTAAAAACCCAGGATATAGATGGCGCCGCGCGGGACCGCCAGACTGAAGGTCGAGCCGTCCAGGACCGCATAATAGATGCCATTCGGACTGGCCGCGATAATGGTGTCCACCGTGGTGGCGCCGATCACGGTGGCTTGCGCGCTTTTGAGGAAGAGCGAGGCGAAGCGGGTTTCAATCCGGTCCAACAAAGTGGCCTGGCCGAGTATGATGGAGGTGTTGTCCAAGATTCCCTGGACATCCAGGCGCGCGTCAACCACCCAGCCGTAGAGCGCCGGGGTGCGGTCGCTTTTCCCCGAGGAACTGGCTTTGACTTGGAAGTTATGCGCGCCCTCGGACAATTTGGAATAGGCCTTGGGCGAGGAGCAGGTTTTCCAGGCGCCGCTGTCCAGGCTGCACTTGTAGGTGCAGGCGCCCGCGTTGCAGGTGAATGAGAAAGTGGCTTTATTTAATTTGGACGGGTCGGCCGGCTTCTTCTTGATGGTGGTCTGGACCCCGGTCGCATCGCTTCCGGAAAGGGCGTATCCCGAATCCAGCCCCAGCGCCGATCCCTCTTCACCGGGATGGCTGCTGCAAGCCATCAGCAATGAACAGCCAATGATCATTCCCCAAACGCCGCCGGACTTTAATAGATTCTTCATAGTCCCTCCCCGTCTATTAGGCTGTGATTTAACGCTCTAAAAACTGTAACAAAAACCCCGAGGCGGGTCAAGCGCCCGCCCCGGTTTGAAGGATTCCATGGCGGTTCTTATTTGCCGGGCAACTTTTTCTTTTGCGGGTCGCGGAGATAGTTTTGGCTCGATACCACTTGAACGGCTCGGCTTTGGGGGAGGGGATGGATTGAATGATCCGGAATAAGGTTTCAGTATTAGCGCAATCCGTAGGGTAGTATTTCCCGTCGGCGGATAGTAATTTCAGTTGTCCGATTTTTTCGGACAACTCAAAATAC
>CAIYYW010000102.1 GCA_903930515.1 uncultured delta proteobacterium
CCTGGAGAGCCGCCCGGGTTTTTTCCAGCCCCAAAAACTTGGAGGATACAATACCTATAATTATTACAGCAGGGAGCGGGAGGACTATTCGGAGCAAGAATCCAACCAGGTGATTGACCAAGGCAAGCTCAAGCTCAATGAAAATGGAGAGGCAACTTATTCCAACCAGGCCCCGGCGAAGCTGGAAAAAGGGCCGGTATTGTTCTGGCTGGAAGGCAAGATGCAGGACAAGGATCTGCGCTGGGTGGCCAACCGGACCACCGCCCTGATCCATCCGGGCAAATTCTATCTCGGAATCAGGAGCGACCAGTGGGGGGTGGAAGCCGGCCGGCCGATCAGGTTCAATCTGCTCGCGGTGCAGCCGGATGAAAAAGTGGTCGCCGATTTGAAGGTCAAGGTCCGGCTGATCCGAAGGGTCTGGCTCACCGTGCGCGAGAAGCGGATCGGAGGGTTTTATCATTACGAGAGCAATATTGAGGACACCGAGATTGCGGCGCAGGAACTGGCGACTTCGGACCTGCCGGTTCCGGTTGAATTCACCCCGGACAAGGGCGGTTATTATTTCGTGACCGCAACCGCGAAAGACGCGGACGGAAACGAGATCAAGACCAGCGATTCCTTTTACGCCTGGGGAGGCGGTTATGTTAGCTGGGAAAGATACGACCACGACCGGATTGATCTGGTCCCGGAAAAGACCGAATACCATCCGGGCGAAACCGCCCGGATTTTGATCAAGAACCCATACGACCAGGCCAACGGCATCCTGACCGTGGAGCGGAAAGGGGTGCTCCGGCAAAAGCAGATCCAGGTCAAGAACGGCGCCGAGTTGATTGAGTTGCCCCTTTTGCCCGAAGACGCTCCCAACATCTATGTTTCGGTGGTTTTAGTCAAGGGCCGGATCAGCTCGGAGTTCAACGAGGCCGGCCTGGATTTGGGCAAGCCCAGTATCAAGATCGGATACACTTCTCTCAAAGTGACCGACCCGGCCACCAAGTTGAAGGTTGAGGTCAAGACTGACCGCGACCAGTATCAGCCGGGAGAAACCTGCAAGCTCAAAGTACAGGCGCTCGGGAATGACGGCAAAGGGATCAAAGTAGAGCTCGCGCTCGCGGCCATTGACGAGGCGCTGTTGCAGTTGGTCTCGGCCCGTCCCTATTACCCCTATGACCGATTTTACGCGGAGCGGTCTTTGGATTTGGACAACGCGGACAGCCGGATCAAGATCATCGGCCGAAGACATTACGGCAAGAAAGGGGAAGTGACCGGGGGAGGAGGCGGTTTCGGGGAAGGGGAATTCCGGAGCAATTTCGTGGACTCGGCCTTCTGGAAGGCCACCCTGGTCACGGATTCCAAGGGGTTCGCCGAAGTCAGCTTCGTCCTCCCGGACAACCTCACCTCCTTTAGAATCTTCGCCATTGCCAATGACCAGGCGCAAAAGTTCGGCACCGGGGAAAAGGTGATCCAGGTAAAAAAGCCCTTGATGATCGTCCCGAGCCTGCCCCGGTTCCTGATGGAAAAAGATCAACTCCTGGCCGGGGCCATCATCCATAACCAGAGCGAGAAGGACCGGGAGGTGGAGATCAGCCTCGCGGTTGAGAACGCGCAACTGACCGGGCCGGCCACCCGGAAAATTTTCATCAAGAAGGGCGAGGCCCAGGAAGTGCGGTTCCAGATCATAAGCGGAACCGGAGGCAAGAACGCGCTGTTCAAATATCGCGCCGTATCCTCCGAGCTCAAGGACGCGGTGAAGACGGAAATCCCGGTTTATTTCCACGCCCCGTTTGAGGTTTACGCCACTTACGGGAGCACGGTCAATTCGGTCACGGAAAAAGTCCTGGCGCCCAAGGATGTGCGCCGGGATGTGGGCGGCCTGGAAGTGGGGGTGGCGTCCAGTATGGTCACTTCGCTGGAGGGCGCGTTTGAATATCTTTACAGCTACGATTACGAATGTTTGGAGCAGAACACCAGCAAGGCGATGATGTATATGATCTACCTGGAATGGAAAGACCGGCTCAAGCTGGATTACATCGGCCCGGAGAAGGCGAAAAATTTCATCACCCGGACCTGGCTCTCCGAGCTTGGTCAATACCAGCGGTCGTCCGGCAGCTTTGATTTCTGGAAAGATTTCGGGATCTATGACCAGCCCTGGCTCACCGCTTATGTCTGCCTGATCCTGCAATCCGCCAAGGATAAGGGATACCCGGTCCCGGACGCGGTTTATTCCCGGGCAATGGAATATTTACAGCAGACCATCGGCTATGACCGCTGGCCTCCTTATTATTCCGCCAAAACCATCCAGGCCACCAGGGCGATGATCCTGCTCACGCTCTCCCGTTCAAACCAGCTCAAGCCCTCTTTATTGGAGCCGAGCATAGAAAAGAAGGATGAGCTGCCGCCCTTTGCCCAGGCCTGTTTATTGGAAGCATATTCCCGGGCCCGGGGCAAGGACCAAACCTACCAGCAGATCCACCAGGCCCTGTTCAATCACGCCGAAATCACCAGCGGCAAAATTCAATTTGACGAAATCGTGGACGACGGATATGCCTGGATTTTGTATTCGCCAATCCGGTCCAACGCCCTGATCCTGAGCGTGCTCAATTTCCTGGAGCCGAACGGGACCTTCAATTACAAACTGACGCGCCATTTGCTGGAATCAATGAAGAACGGCCGCTGGCGCAACACCCAGGAGAATGTGTTCGCGCTCTGGGCCATCACCGACTATCTAAAAATGGCGGAAAAGGAAAAACCTGATTTTACGGTCAAGGCCAAAATTGATAATAAGGAAATTCTTTCCGCCAAATTCACCGACTACCAGGCCGAGCCGGTCCGGAAAATCACTCCTTTGTCCGCGCTTCCCGCCGGGGAAAAATTGAGCCTGCTCCTGGACAAGACCGGATCCGGAAGGCTCTATTACCGGCTGGAACTGAAGACCGCGAAGGTCAATCCGGAAAACCGCGCGGTGAACGCCGGCCTGCAAATCTCCCGGCAATATCTCGCGGTGGAGGCCAAAAATGAGTCCGAGGGATTTGGCCGCGGCAAGCTGGTCAAGGTGGTTTTGAAACTGAAGGTTCCGCGGGAGAGACATTTCGTGGTGGTGTCCGACCCGCTTCCGGCCGGCTTTGAGGCCCTGAATTTTGAGCTGGAAACCGCGGACCAGGCCTCAAAAAAATACCTGAAGGGACAGACCGAACAATTCAAAAATGTGTCCAGCTATAACGAATGGCAATATTATTACCAGACCTATTGGTATCGCCACATTGAGATGCGCGACACCCGGGTGGAAGTCTTTTCCGAATATCTGCCGGCCGGAGAATACACCTTGGTCTATATGGCGCGCGCGACCACCCAGGGGAAATTTTTAGCCCCGGCCGCCAGGATTGAAGAAATGTATGAGCCGGAAACCTACGGACGCGGATTGTTTGAATGGGTGGAGGTGAAGTAGGGGCTTGCGGAAAACCCTGAACAGATCCCGGCTCGGGAAGATCGGCCTGGCATTATTGCTCACGCCCCTGTTGTTCTTCCTGATTCCGGCTCCGGAGAAGCCGGCCATCTCTTTTGCGCCCTCAATCCAGTTCCTGGCCCGGGACGGCGAGTTGCTGAGAGAAATCCTGAGCCAAAAAGACACGGTGAGCCAATGGGTGAAGCTTGAGGAAATTTCCCCGCACCTGATCAATGCCGCGATCGTTTCGGAGGATCAATATTTTTATTATCATCCGGGGGTGAACCCGCTCGCAATCCTGAGAGCCGCGGAGCAGGGCCTGAAATTCCGGAGGATCGTTTCCGGCGGGTCCACCATCACCCAGCAACTGGCCCGGAGTTACTGGCCCCGCAAAAGCATCTTCGGGAAGATCAACGAGCTTAGGCTGGCGCTCTGGCTGGAACGGAGGATGAGCAAGCAAGAGATTCTGGAAGAATATTTGAACCGGCTTCCCTTTGCCAACCTCTGTTACGGGGTGGAATCCGCGAGCCGGATATATTTCGGGAAATCCCCCAAAAATTTAAGCCCGGCCGAGGCCGCGCTCCTGATGGTGATCCCGCGCGCGTCCGGGATTTACAACCCCTATCACCGGCTGGATTTGGTCGTGCGCAAACGGGACCAGTTGCTGGACCGGATGTATCGGTTGGGATATCTGGACCGGGATGCCCTCGCCCGCGCCAAGAGCGAGCGGGTGGACCTGGAACATTTCCGGCTCAACTTCCAGGCCCCGCACCTGGTCTATTATTTGATGGAACAAAAAGTGCAGCCGGACGGACAGGGCCGGGTCCGGACCACCATTGAATTCGGCCTGCAAAAGGAATCGGAAAAAATTCTGAGACACCAGCTCTCCCGGCTCAAGCCCCAAAAGGTCAATAACGCGGCCGCAATCGTGATTGACAACCGCTCCCGCGAAGTGATCGCGTATCTCGGCTCCGGGGATTTTTTTGACAATCAAAATTCCGGGCAGATTGACGGCGTGCGCATTTTACGACAGCCGGGAAGCGCGACCAAGCCCTTCACCTATTTAACGGCGCTCCAGCAGGGGATCAGCCCGGCCACCGTGATCGCGGACCTGCCCTCTTATTATTCCACGCCCCGCGGCACTTATTCCCCGGTCAATTACGACTACATTTTCCACGGGCCGGTCCTGATCCGGGACGCGCTCGCGAGTTCGCTCAATGTCCCGGCGGTCCGGATGATGGACCGGGTGGGCGTGGCCAATGTCTTGAACCTGCTCCATCAATTCGGGGTTAATTCCCTGAACCGGCCTCCGGAATATTACGGCCTGGGACTTACCCTGGGCGGAGGGGAAATCACCCTGCTGGAACTGGCCCGCGCATATAGCGCGCTCGCCAACCTGGGCGAATACTCGGACCTGGTCTGGGTCAAGGGAGACCAGGCCTCTCCCAGCCGGATCGTCGCCCTTGAAAGCGCCTTCATCATCTCGGAATTCCTTTCCGACGACCTGGCTCGAAGGCTGGAGTTCGGAAGATATGGAGCGCTCATGCTGCCCTTTCCGGCCGCGGTCAAGACCGGCACCAGCAAAAACTTCCGGGACAACTGGTGCGTCGGCTATACCCCCGAACTGACCGTGGCGGTCTGGGTCGGAAATTTCAACGGCGATCCGATGTATAATGTCTCCGGAATAACCGGCGCCGCCCCGATCTGGCGCGAGATTATGATGGCCGCGGTGAAAATGACCGGCCGGCCCGGATGGTACCAGGCCCCGGAGAATCTGGTCAAGGTCCGGGTCTGTCCGTTTTCCGGAAAACCGGCTGGGAAGGATTGTCCGGGCGGGGTTGAAGAATGGTTTGGCAAAGATCAGGTTCCGGCCGGGACCTGCCCGGCCCATATCCGCCTCCGGATTGACCAAAGGAATAATTTACTCGCGAGCGAAAATTGCCCGGAACGGTTCGTGAGTTCCAAAGTTTTTCTTCGCCTGGACCCGAGCTACCGGTCCTGGATGAAAAACCAGGGCCTTCCGGCCGAGCCGTTGACTTATTCTTTGCTCTGCGCCGAAGCGGTCTCCGGGCTTGGCCCGGAAACCCCGTATTTCCTAAGGATCGCCTATCCGGCTCGGCAATCCGTTTTCGCGCTGGATCCGCTCATCCCTTTAAAATACCAGGCGCTTTTGATTGAGGCTCAAACCAATATGGCCCCGGAACAATTGAAATGGTACCTCAATAACTCCCTGGCCCAAACCGGGTCGGAAACTTTCAAGCTGCCGCTCCAGCGGGGAGAATTTCGGGTGCAGGTTCAGGCCGGAGCCGGGAACCGGATTTTCCATGACCAGGTCAGCTTCCTGGTAAAATAACCCCGCCCGGTCTCCCAGCCCTATGGGAAGGCCGGGAATTTTCCAGGTTCTTTTTCGGGAACTTGTAAATCAGGTTGGTTATCTTAAAATATAAGAGATGTTGAACCGAATGGAAAAATTCCGCTTTTTCGGGTTCTCCTTTGTCGCCCTGATGGGGATGGTTTTCCTGTTTAACTTCATCCTACATTACCCGGTGCGCTCGGAGATGTCGGAGGACGACCGGGTTATGCTGGGCAAGAAGTTCGGGAAGAAAGCGGTTGATATTGAGGAGGACATCAATAAGGCGCCTCATACTTATGAGGAGATCGTGGCGCAATTGAATAAAATACCGAGGTTCCGGCCTCCTCAGAATAATCATCTTACCGAAGAGCAGGTTCACAAGTATTACCATGTGGTAAACCATTGCTGGGAACGGTTCCGAAGCTATAGGCGGAATTATCTCAAGCAGATCCAGGGGATCGGCCGCGGGGTCGCGATTTTCGCCCAGGGTTCAACCCTCCTGGGCCTCTGCCAGATCGAGGGAATGGGCGAAGTGGAGATGACCGAGGAGGAGTTTGACTGGGTGAAGCAGAGGATGTTCGAGGTCGCGCTTTTTGCCGTGAGCGAAAAAATCAAGAGCGGCCAGGTCCAAGCGGAGGAAAAGGATCAACTCCTGATGGCCCGGGACCAGCTCTGCCGGGTGCTCGACTTTTATAAGGAAACCGATAAAATCGAATATTTCCCCGAGAAGCTGGACCCTTCCCGGATTCCCCGTTGGAATGTGGAGTTGTTTTTGCGCGTCAAGAACGAGTTCCGCTACCGCAAGATCAACTTTGAAAACATCAAATTTGATAGTCAGGACATTAGCAGGGCGGCTCAGGACTTGCCCGAGTAGCCGAACGCCTGCCAGGATTTTGCCTCGGTCCGGCAAGACCATAGCTTCTCCTCAATCAAAAGCAACATCGGCAGAAAGGTGTTCCGGTCCAGGGCCGAGATTGAAACCGACCCGGGATAATTCCGTTGCAGGACCGCCCGGGCGGCCTCATCCACCAGATCAGTCTTGTTTAAAACCAGGACCACCGGCTTTTCTCCCAGATCCAGCTCGGAAAGAATTTTTTCCACCGTCGCGATCTGTCCCTCCATCTCCGGGCTCCCGGCGTCCGCGATGTGCAGCAACAAATCCGCGTCCTGCAACTCTTCCAGGGTGGCCCGGAAAGTCTGGAGCAATTCCTTGGGAAGCTTCCGGATGAATCCGACCGTGTCCGTTATGATCAACTCGCGCTCAGCCGGGAAGCGGATTCTCCGGCTGGACGGATCCAGGGTGGCGAACAGGCGGTTCTCCGCCCGGACCTTGCTGTTGGTCAGGCTGTTGATCAGGGTGCTTTTGCCCGTGTTGGTGTATCCGACAATGCTCACGATCGGCACTTGCCTCCGTTGCCGCAACTGCCGGCGCTGGCTCCGACTCCTCCGCACCTGATCCAGCTCGCGTTCCAAATGAGAGATCCGGGCCTTGATCCGCCTCCGGTCCGCCTCCAGCTTGGTCTCGCCCGGACCGCGCCTGGTGCCGATTCCTCCCGCCAGACGGCTCATCTCCGTCCCCTTGCCCACCAGCCGCGGCAACAGATACCGATATTGCGCCAGTTCCACCTGGATCTTGCCCTCCCGGCTTTGCGCCCGCTGCGCGAAAATGTCCAGGATCAACTGCGTCCGGTCTATCACCTTGAGCCCGCTGTAATCCTCAATCGCGTTCACCTGTGCCGGACTCAGCTCGTGATCATAGACCAGGGTGTCCGCGCCCAACTGCATCGCCCGGACCGTAAGCTCCTCCAGCTTGCCCCGCCCAATCAGGAACTGCGAATGATAAGTCTCCCGCTGCTGAGTCATCCGGTCCAAAACCTTCGCCCCCGCGCTCTCCGAAAGCGCCGCCAGCTCATTAATCTCCTGCTCAATCTGTAAACGGTCAACCCGCGCCCCTTTCTTTTTGCTCAATACCACCTTGACCAGGATCACCCCTTCCTGGTTCCGGGACTTTTGCTTTAAGCGAGAGCGCGCGAAAACTTCCTCCAAACCCCGGATCAATTCCAAAAAATTCAAATCCAACTTCCCGGCCGGAACCGCCGGATAATATTGATAAGCCTCACCCTCTTCATTGTCCGGCTTGAGATGAACCAGGTAACTATTCCCGGGAAACCCGTCCTCGGCAAATTCCACCTTCAAGACCAGGTCCAAATGCAGCAGCGCCAGGTCCGACAAATCCTGCGGATTGATCGGGTCGCCCTTGCTGAAGGTCCGGAGCAGGCGCAATCCCCGGAACTCCCCGGGCGGAATTATCCCCAGCTTCAAGTTCGGGATCAGAATCAGTTGTTCCTCCCCGACGATCACATACTCAATCACGCCCTTCCGGTTCACCAATACCCCGACCTTCCTACCCAGTTCCTGCGACAATGAGCACAGCTCCCGGTTGAACGGATGACTGGAAATTAAAGGCGGATCAATCCTGCGCAAATAAAGCCGCTCCAGCGATTTGGTCTGGATGGCGTTGAGACCGGAAATATTCCCGTAAATCTTATCGCTCATCAGCTAACGGTTTTCCCCCAATTATTCCTCCATCCCTTGGAGCGGGAGACGGGATTCGAACCCGCGACGTCCAGCTTGGGAAGCTGACATTCTACCACTGAATTACTCCCGCCTATCCCATAAGAATATCCCCTTCCCCGCCCCCTGTCAAGACCGACCCATCCCCTTTTCGGGCCGGACGCGCCGCGCCCCCAAGGCTTTGGCAAACAGTCCCCTCAAGACCGGACCGCCTGACCGCTCGCGGGTAGGTTCCGGCCCGGTCCTGGGATATAATGGGCCGTCGTCAAAAAAGCCGGTTTTGAACAATTGTAAGGAGGATTACAAATGGAGACATTACGGGTTAAGTTCAACCATCCCTTCCGGGAAGCCGGGGAGAAATGCCGGGAGCAGGCGCTTTCGGGCAAGGGTTATGATCCGGTCTCGTTGTTCCGCTGGGGGAATATGCTGGGAATGGCGGTGCTTGGGATGTTGCAGTCGGCTGAGCGGGAACTGGGGGAAGCCGGGCAAAAGGCTATGATCAAGGCGCTGGTGGAAGTGGGGAAGGAGATGGGGAGGCAGATGCTGGAGGGGGTTCAATCCCCGGAGGGGATCGCGCCGATAGAATTCATCTCGGCCTACGCGAGCTGGATCAACCGCGAGATTTACGCCTCGCCGGAAGAGCCTCGGATCGCGGACGCGGACCATTGCAGCTTTGACATCCTCTGGTGCCCGCACCAGGACAGCTATCAGGCCTTTGACTGCCGGGTGCAGCGCTATTTGGTCCAGGGGATGATGGAGGCGGCGCGCGAAAAATTCCCCCAATTGGATTTCCAGATCCAGGTAATCCAAACCATCCCGGCCGGGGGCCAGGTCTGCACTTTTGAAATCAGGCGCAAACAGCCCGGAGAAAAGGATGACTGGGAAAACTATTCCGGCAATCTCGCCAGGAAAGCCC
>CAIYYW010000103.1 GCA_903930515.1 uncultured delta proteobacterium
CTGGGAATACAAGAGGCCGGAGGTAAAACATCTGTTGGATAACCTGGCCCGGGAAAAGGAGGCGGAGGAGAGGATCTGTTATTTGGCGAACGCGCTGGAATCCAGTCATGAGCCGTTCGCCGCAGGCCTGCCGGACGGGAAATTGATTCTCTGGAACCGGGCGTTTGAAGCATTCAGCAGCTATTCCAACCATGAACTGCGCTTGCTGAAATGGAATAAAGATTTGGTTCCTTCCGATTGGAACGGAACCCTGATCCACACCCTGGAAGAACTAAACCAAACCAATCAACCGCAATGGATTGAGATGGAATTTCTCCGAAAGGACGGCTCCCAGATTCCGATTGAGATCATCTTTCATCTAGTCACCGATTCCGAAGGAAAGGGTCAATATTACTACGCGTTTATTAAAGATATTACGGATCGGAAGCGGGCGGAGAAGGCGCTCCGGGAGAGCGAGGAAAAATATCGGGAATTGATTCACAGCGTTAACAGTATTATTAACCGGACGGATAAAGAAGGTCGGATCACTTTTATGAATGATTTCGGGCTGAATTTTTTCGGATATTCGGAAGCGGAGGTGATCGGGAAGTCGATGCTGGGGACCATCTTTCCGGAAACGGACGCGTCGGGCCAGAACCACGGGGAGAAGTTTAGAGAAACCATTTTGGATCCGGAAAAATGTCCGGACCACGTGAATGTAAATGTTTGCCGGGAGGGCAAGCAGGTATGGATTTCCTGGAACATCAAGGCCCTTAATGACCCGGATGGTAATCTCAAGGAGTTTCTGGGAGTCGGGGTTGATATCACGGAGCTGAAGCTGGCGGAAGAGGCTCTTGCCACGGAGCGGGAGTGCCTGACAGTGACTTTGCGGTCAATCGGGGACGGCGTGATTGCCACGGATATGGCCGGCCGGATCAGCCTGGTCAATAAGGTGGCGGAGCGTCTTACGGGCTGGCCCCAGGAACAGGCCCTGGATCGGTCCCTGGAAGAGGTTTTTGATATTCGGAATGGCGAAACCGGGGAGCCCTGCGGAGAGGTCTTTAAGCGGGTCTTAGAGACCGGCACGGCCGTAACCATTGATCAATGCGGGATTTTAAAGGCAAAAGACGGCACGGGAAGGATGATCGCGGACAGTTGCGCTCCGATCCGGGACCGGACCAGCAAGGTGATCGGTCTGGTGTTGGTGTTCCGCGATATCACGGAAAAGCAGAAGATGGGAGAGGAAATCCAGCGGACCCAGAAGCTGGAATCATTGGGGGTTATGGCCGGAGGGATCGCGCACGATTTCAATAATATTCTGACCGCGATGATGGGCAATATTTCCCTGGCCCGGAGCGTGACTGAGACGGGAACTGATTTGTCGGAGTGTTTGGAGGACGCGGAAAAGGCTTGTGTCCGCGCCAAGGGCCTGACCCAGCAATTGCTCACCTTTGCCAAGGGCGGGATCCCGATAAAAAAGGTTATCCGGATCAAGGAGCTGATCCGGGAAGCGGCCACTTTTGCCCTGCCCGGATCCAAGAGCCGTCCGGAATTATACCTTGAAGAAAATCTCTGGCCGGTGGAGGCGGACCCCAACCAGATCGGACAGGTGATCCATAACCTGGTGATCAACGCGGACCAGGCGATGCCCGAGGGGGGCGTGGTCAAGATTCACGGCCGTAATATCTTTGCCGGGGAAGAAGAATCCAAGCCGGGATCGCCTCTGACCCAGGGCCGGTATGTGAAAATCTCGGTGGAGGACCAGGGGATCGGGATCCCGGAAGAGTATCTGGCTAAAATTTTTGACCCGTTTTTCACGACCAAGCAGAATGGGCGGGGCCTGGGCCTGGCCACCAGCTATTCCATCATCAAGAACCATAGCGGTTATCTCTCGGCGGAATCAAAGACCGGGGTGGGAAGCATTTTTTATTTTTACCTCCCGGCCACGGACCAGCCGGCGCTTAATGAGAATACCAAGCGGGAAAAGCGGGTCCCGGGTTCGGGTAAAATCCTGGTGATGGATGATGAAGCCTCGGTCCGGGCGGTTGCCGGGGCCATGCTCCGGAACCTGGGATACAGCGCGGAATTCGCCAAGGACGGGAACGAGGCGATCAAATTATACCGGTCGGCGCGGGAATTCGGAAACCCGTTCAATATGATAATTATGGATTTGACCATTCCGGGAGGAATGGGCGGCAAGGACGCGATCAAGAAACTGCTGGAGATAGACCCGAAGGTGAAAGCGATCGTGAGCAGCGGTTATTCCACCGACCCGATTATGGCCGAGTATCAGAAATACGGTTTCCAGGGCGTGATCGTCAAGCCTTATGTGATTGAGGAATTCAGCCAGGTCCTGCGCCAGGTGAATAATTCCGGCCGGGAATCAGAGGAAAGCTCCCAAGGGTCGGGAGCTAATCCCGAGCCGGTCCGGATGACCGCGGGGTAATCAAACTCCCGCCTGATCGCGCCGCTGATTCCGGATCAGTTCTTCCGCTTTCCTTAAATCTTCAACGGTATTGATGTTGAAAAAAGAACGCAGGGCCGGATCCCGGCTTTGAATCTCCTCCGCGCCGATCTCCCGCACCCGGAGTTGGGCAAACATCTCCACCGGACGCTTCCGTCCCGCCCCGATCAAGCCTTCCAGGGCCGGCCGGCAGGCCGGCGCGTAGACCGCATGCAGGGGTTCAAAAAAATCCCCCGGTTTCGGGACCACCGCGTCAAAACCGTCCCGGACTTCCACCTGATACCGGATCAGCCCCTGGTTCAAAAAAGGCATATCGCATCCGCAGACAAACACCGGCCGGTTCAAAACCTTGAGCGCGGCGTGGATCCCGGACACCGGGCCGAGCGAAAGCGCCAAGTCGGGAAATATTTCCCCGTATTTCTCCAGGCCCTCCCTGGTCTGGCCGATCAAAACGATTTTTGAGAAAATACCTTTCAGATTTTCCAGGACATATTCAATTAAAGGTTTTCCGCAGAGCGGGATCAGGGCCTTGTCTCTGCCCATCCGTTTGCTCAATCCTCCCACCAACACCGCGGCGAAAACGGTGGGGTCAGGTCTTAACTTATGACTTGACGGACAATTCATGGTTTTGAGGTTTCCGGGTGATCAAACATCGCGACTGAAGTCGCTCGCACAATTTAATCCCGAGAATAGGAGGCGCTCAAATCAAGAGGGGATTCCGCGCCGACCTTTTTCCCCGGCTCTCCGGTCCAGTTCTCCTCGGCCGGCTTCCACTTAATCAGGCCCGGGTTCTGCTTGAGCTTGACCGCCCACTGGATCAGGTTGAGCGCGCCCGGCATCAGGTTGACGATTTCCCGATCCAGGTAATAAACATTGTAAGTCCAGAAGATGACCGAGGCGGTTCCGTTCCTGGGGATCAGGGCGCGGGTCTCGGCGTGATTTCCGATCTCAATGGTCAGAGGGAGGATCCCGTATTTATAATAGATGTAATCGTCAAGCGATCCGATGGTGGGGTAGAGGTCAAACTCGGAATGAACCTGATATTGATCAAACTGAAGCTTTTGATACTCATCCGCCATTTGCCGGAACAATCCGTCATCCGCGGTTTTGTCCGGAAAGGTTCCGGGCGGGAACATAATCATCCCGCCGGTGGTGTGATAGTTCATGGAAATAATGAAATGATGCTTTTCAATGAACGCGATCAAGGCCTGGCTCTCCGGCTCGCTGATCGGCTCCGGCCCGCGGTAGCTGGTCATCCATTTTTTCTCGGACCCGGCGGAATCCTTGAGCCGGTCCGGAGCCGAGGCCGGATATGGATAGTTCCGGTTCAGGTCCACCTTGTTCTGGTTCTTGCGGACAAAGCCGGTAAAGCCGTATTTGGCCTGGGTCAAAGCCGCCCGATAGTTCCCGTCCGGGTTGAGGCTCGGGATCACATAGATGTCCGCGCCGTCCACCAACCCGGTAAGGTAACAGTCGTTTCCGTATCCCTCCGCCAGTTTCCTGATCACGGCCATGCAGAATTCCGCCCCGGCAAGTTCCTGAGCGTGAATGTTTCCGGAAAAAAGAATCTCCGGCCGGTTTGCGCCGCCGCGGGAAATTTTTATTGCCTTTAAGTCTCTCCCCCCCAGGCTCTTCCCGTAAACCTCCAAGCTCAAGAGCTTGGGATATTTTTTCACCAGCTCGTCCAGTTCCGAGTTCAGCTCCTCCAAAGTATGATAGGGACGGAGCTTCCGGTTCATATCCTCCCGCCGCTTTTTCGCCTCCGCTTTCTTTTCCGTTTCGCGCTTCTTCTTCAACTGGTCCTGGTATTTTTTTATCTCAGGATCCAGCTTGTCCGAAGCAAGAACGCGCAGCGGCGGCAAGCCCAAGCAAAAGATCAGGATCCATCCGAGCATAGCGGCCCGAAAATTTTTCATTGCGGAACCCCCTCAACTTTGTCCGGCACTTCCCGGCTCATCGCCTTTTCCGGACAGGATAAAGGCGAAATATATTTTGTGCAATTGATGCATCCCAGATAAATCTTGGGATATATCTTGCGCTTGCTCACCCGCTTGAAGCCGAATTTCTTGAAAAACTTCGGATAAAAGGTCAGCACCAGGAGCCGGTCCGGCTCAAACTTCTCCAGTTTCCTGATCATCTTGTTCAGGAGCAGCCTCCCGATCCCGCTCCGCTGGCAGCGCTTGCGGATGGAAAAGCTCACGACCTCCAAAGTGCTCTCTTCCTTCAAATCCACCGTGGGCAGGACCTGCCAACTGATCACGCCCTTGATCTTTCCCTTGTCCTCGTAAACCAGGAACCGGTCGAAATTGCGCCAGAGGTCCGGGTATGAGCGGGGCAACACCTCTTTCGGGTTCTCCCGGATCACCTTGTAAATCTGCGGGATGTCTTTCATCCGGGCCGGCCGAACCTGCCCGGTCAGCTTCTGGTTGAGCTTCTGTTTATTTTTTTTCGCCGGCATCAGGCATTAGATTTAGCAAGGCGGGATATAATTGTCAAATGGAAAAAGAGAATTTATGAATTTCCCCGGCCGAAAAACCTAACCGCCCTTTTCCCCTCCCCGCGCTTAAATGCGGGATCGGCGCAATTTTTTCAGAACTCAACCTTGATGATCGGCTTCAAGGCAAAGGCGAAGACGAACATCAGGATGATGAAGGGCCAGATCCAGTAGGTTTTCCAGCCGAAGAAATCGGCGTCCCCTTCCGGGTATTTTATCTCAATCTTTTGGATCCCGCTTGCTGGATCCAGCTTGGCCAGGGTCGGATGCCAGAAATTAACCGAAAAGCCGTTGGCCGTTACCGGATTGAAACGGGGATTGCCTTTGGCGTCCGCAAACACCCTAACTTCAACCGGCGGTTTTCCCTGCGCGAAAATCTTGACCGGCAGACTGCCTTTGGCCTTGACCTGGATTTGATAGTCAATTTCCCTGAGCCCCCCGCCTATATCATCCGGCTCCTGGATTCGCAGGGGCGGGTATTTCAATTCCAGGTTTGGAGGCAGTTCCAGCCTGATCCCGTTCATCCAATCCGACATTTGCCCGGAAACTTTCAGCTTGAGCAAAAAGGCCTCGCCCGGCTCAAAGGCGCGGAAGTGATAGCGATGCTCGCAATTGACCAGGAAGATCATCACCGGCAAAAACATCACCACCAGCGGGATCAGGGCGAACCCGAGATATTTCCCGCCGTTCCCGAAAATCCCGGCTTGCGCCTTCAGGATCAAAACAGGATCGTCTATATAAAGCCAGACTTCCACGAAATGCGCCTTGATTTTTTCCTTGGCTTTCTTGATCCCGTCCTGGCTGGAAGTGTATTTATAGATCACCAGCGCGAACACCGTGACCAGCAGGGTGGCAAAGGCCATCCCATACCCGGACGCGAGTCCCGCGAAGGGCGCGAAGATCAGGTCAATTATTTTTTGAAACTCAATCAAATTCTATCGTCTCTCTTTTTCCATTACTGTGCGCGCGACTTTGGTCGCGCTTGGCTGCATTTTTACGAAATGTAGCCAAGCCCCTTCAGCTTCTTCTTGATCTCATCTTCCGAGTCCGATCCTTCCAGCTTGGACACTTCCTTCTCCAGCACATACTCCACAAACTCGTCCATAGAAGAATACCCGGCCAGCTCCGCGAATTTTTTCACCCGGTCATAAATCTCCTTGTTGATCTTGATCTTCTCTCCGCCAAACATTTTCTTCCCCCTTGCCGGCGCAGACACCCTGGTCCGCGCGCCTTTAAAAGATAGGTTTCCCTTCCATATCCTCCGGGACCTTGATCCCGAATTCCTGGAGCACGCTCGGGCCGATGTCCCAGATCCCCGGGTCGGGCTTGATAATTTTCTTGTTGGCCAAAAGCGAGGCCGGGACTTCGGTCGGGTCTATGCAATGGTCCCCGCTCCAGGGGTCCAGATTGTCCACGACCCAATCCTTGGGATACTTCCCGAGCGTGGTTTCCCAACTGCCGCGGTATCCCCTCCGGTACCCGATGATCATATCCGGAGAGACCGTTCCCACGAATTTTCCCCTGAACACCTCCTTGGCGATATAAGCGTTCTTGATCGGATGCTCCCCGGTCTTGGGATCAACCGCCTCTTCCAGCTTCCGCTTCAACTCTTTCAGCAGCCAGTCTTCCTGCTCCGCCTTCACGATCCCCATCCCCTCCCGGCCCTGTAAATTCAGGTAAAGACCGTTGATGCCCAAGCCATAGACGCGGGTCCTTCCCCAATCCACATTGTCAAAATATTCGGTCTTATCGCGTTTGGCCGGGTCCAGGAGATATGTATATCCGTTGTCCAAGAGCCAGGAATTGAGGTTGAAGGCGCGGTTGAACCCGGCGAACCCGTGGTCGGACATCACGATCAGGGTGGTGTCGCGATCAATTTTTTCCAGGGCCATCCCCAGCGCCTGATCCATCTGCCGGTAAAGCCGTCCGACCGGGTCTTCCAGTCCGGATTGAAGCGCCTGTTGATGGTTGTGATTGTTGGGATCAATGTATCTCCAGAACATATGCTGGCCCAGGTCCAAGGTGGAGAAATAGAAAAACAGGAATCCGTCCTTGAACCGGTCCAGGTGCCAGCGGTAGGCGCGCATCCAGTCCGCGGTAACCATCTGGCTCTGGGTCCAGAATTCCAGGTCGTTCAAAATTCCATAGGTCAGGGCCTTGGTATCCTCGGCCATCCCCTGGGTGTAGAAAAAGCCCAGGTCCCGCGTCAGCGCCTCGCCATATTCGTCCGGGTTGAAAATCGGCAGCGCCGGATTTTTCGGGTCAAGGTTGATCGGAGAAACATAGAGCTTGAAGTCCGGCCGCAGCTCCTTGAGATAAAACCTGGCGATGCCGTAAAGGTTTTTCAGATGGGGCAGGAGCGGGAATTTCAGTTCCACCCAGTCGCTCCATCCCCCCTGCTTCAAAAAAATCTCCTGTCCCGAAACCGATATTTTGGCGACCGGGTTTTCCGGATCTATAAAAACCTGGAAGGGTATTTTGAGTTGCTCATAATGGTAAGTTTTCCCCCCCTCGCTTTCGTCAAAGGGCTTTTGCGGGTCCAGCCGGAAGGTATTGGGCGGTCCGTAAAGGAAATTTTGAGCGATATTGTTTTTTACGAAAGTCGGATACACTTCTCCGCCGGTGACATCCTTGGCGTTCTCGGGCGGGTTGTCGGTGTAATAGGAAAAAGTGCCGTAGGTGCCGAGGATGTCGGGGGTGCCCATTCCGGAAAACTCGTTGGCCTTTCCGGCAAAGGGCGGGAAGTTGCTGGGAGATCGGTAAATGGTCGCGGATAGTTTGGCGTCGGTGAGATAGTTCCAGAACGGAGTGCCGTGGACCAAATTCTTGATCTCGCCGCCTTTGAATGGAACCATCCATTGGCCTAGTCTCAGCTTTCCCCCTTCCGGCTCGTAGGTCTTGCTGGTTGATAGATAGAGGTCGGCGGGAAAATTTTTCGGGCCGCGATGGATGAAGTCAAAAATGCCGGTTTTGCCCGGGTTCTGCCCGGTGATGAAGGATGCCCAGGCCACCGGGCTTTGAGCCGGGATGGTGGTGGCCATATGCCGGAAATCCCCGCCCGAGGAGATCAGCCGCTGGAAATTGGGCATCTGTCCCTGATCCAGGAACCCCTGGAGCAGGCCCGGGTCCATCCCGTCAATCCCGAGCACGATCACCTTCTTCCTGCCGCCGTTTCCGCCGAAACTCCTTGCCGGGATTGAAAGCGCGAACCCCAGACCCGCGCCGGTCTTGATGAAACCTCTCCGATCTATCTTCATCTCTTCCTTAACTCCTCCAGCTCCGCGTCGCTCAGCAGCGGTTTCCAGTCCATATATGCCGGGACCTTAAGATCGAACAACCTCAAAATAGTCGGCGCCAAATCCCCGATCCAGGCGTTGGTTTGCTTCAGCTTCACGCTGCTGAAGAGCACGCCCGGGACCAGTTCCGGATCAATGCAATGGTCCCCGCTCCAGGACTTGTTGTTGTCCGAAAAAACCTTCCCGCTCACCGCCCCCAGGGTGCCGTCCCAGTCCATCCGATATCCCACATTGTACCCGACCATCACCTCCGGCGCGTTCTCCACATACGGCCCGGACAAACTTTCATAAGCGTCATAAGCCTTGCTCACCGCGACCTCCCCGGTGTCCGGATCTTTCAGACCGGTGAGCTTGTCGCAAAGTTCCTTCCGGAGCTTCGCCGCCTCCCCCGGATCCACGACCCCGTTCTTCTCGCGGCCCTTGAGGTTCAAGTATATCCCGGACAGGCCCAAGGCATAGGCTTTGGTTTTGGACCAGTCCACATCTTTGAACATCTCCGCAGAGCCGGAATCGCTCTTGCAAGCCAGGTATCCATTCTTCCAGAGCCAGGAATTGAGGTTGAGGCCCCGGCGGAAGCTCTTGAACCCGTGATCGCTCATCACCAGAAGGAGATCGCGCTTGCCGAGTTTGGCCAGGACTTTTCCCAGCAGTTCGTCCGAGCGGGTATAAACCTCTTCAATCGCGCCCCGGTATTTTTGGGCCTCTGCGCTGTGATAGAGCGGATGCGCCGGGTCCAATCCTCGGAAAAAGGTATGCTGGATCCGGTCGGTATGATCAAACACGATCGCGAGCAACCCTTTCCTGGTCCGGCTCAGGCAATGGAAAAAGGTCTGCTCCCGCTCCCGGTAATAATCCCAGGTCTGCTTCAAGAACGCTTCTTCGTCAATCACCCGCTCGTTCAAGGCCCAGGTGTCTTCGGCCAGGCCGAGCGTGGAAAACGGCCCGAGCAGCTTGGCCAGGTAAACGGAATAAAATCCCGGATGAGAGACCGGCATCGCCGGGTTTTCCGGGTCAAGGTTGAGCGGGGTGAGATACAACTCGGGAGATTCTCCGCCCTTGATCAGCAGGAATTTACCCAGGCCGGAAACCTTGATCCCGAGTCCGGCATTGAATTTAAACCGGATCCATTCCGAATATTTTTTCTCACCCAGCCGGACCTTCCGGTCCGGAAGGACCATCAGGAACCCGCCCTTCTTTTCCGGCCGGAGTTCAAAATTTATCCGGAGCTCCTCGCGGTTTTTGCTCAAGGTATTTTCCGGGCCCGGAAGGTATCCCTTCCAGTTGTTCCCGGATTTCTCCAGGGTCAATTCCAACCCGCCGGTATGTTTCCCGCCCGCGCTTTCCGCCCGCCAGAAGGTGAAGCTGCCTTGCGAGCCGCGCAAGTCCGGCACGCACATCGCGCTGAGCATCGCGCCGTAGAATTTTTCCGGCGGGAAGGTGATGGGGACGCGGATGATGTGGCTGAAGATCCAGTGGTCCCCCAGGATTTTCCAGAAAGTCCGGCTCTTCCGCAAGAGCTGGATCTCCGGCTTCTTTAGCGGGATCAAATATTTTCCCAGCTTCAGGGTCTTTTGCGGGTCGCGGATCCGGGTGGAACTCAAGACCGGGAGATAGGAGTTGCGGTCCGGGGTAAGGAAGTCAAAGATATTATGCTTGCCCGGATTCACCCCGGTGGCGAAGCAGGACCAGGCCACCGGACTCATCGCCGGGAGCGAGGTTTTCAGCCTTTGGAAAGTTCCCTGCTCGGATAGTTTTTTAAAATTGGGAAGCTTGCCCTCGGCCATCCATTTCTCGGCCAGCATCGGGTCCAAGCCGTCCAGGCCGAGCACAATCACCCGTTTCACAAAGGGCTTATTCCCCTGCTTTTTCACCTGGATGAACCGGATTACGAACCGGACCGGGAAGATCAATACCGACAGGATCGCGGCGATGATGGCGAAGAAGAAAACCATAAACGATCCCAGGATGGCGAAGCCGGCGCCCGGGCCGATGTAGGCATTGGCCGGGAAGCTCAAGAGCAAGGAGATCAGCAAGGCGATTCCCAAGGATTTCTTGGACATTAAATTGATAGTATAATTGCCAATCCGCTTTTTTCAAAGCCGGGTGATGGCGCAGGCTTCCAGCCTGCAAGCAGCGGTCCCGGCTAATTGTGGCGCAGACTTCTCCGGCGGATTCGCGGGACGAATTCAATTGACGCCATGCGCGCAGGCAGGATTCCCGGGCCAAAAAAGGTCTGGGCGGTTATTCTTCCGGCGGATACATTTCCTCAATCAGGTTTTGGTATTTTTTCACAATCACCCGCCGTTTTCTTTTCAGGCTGGGGGTGAGTTCTCCGCCTTCCTCGGTGAAGGAGTGGTCAATCAGGCGGAATTTTTTTATCTGCTCGTACCGGGCCAGCCGCTGATTGGCCAGGTCCACCCGGGACTGGATCAAGGCGACCACCTCCGGATGCTTGATCAGATCGGCATTGTCCTTGAACTGGATTCCCTTCCCCTTGGCCCAGGCGGTCAGGGCCTGGAACTCGGGCACCACCAGGGCGGAGACGAATTTCTGTCCGTCCCCGACCAGGGTGACCTGCTCAATATAGGGGTCGGTGTTAAATTCTCCCTCAATCGGCTGGGGCGCCACATATTTCCCGCCGCTGGTCTTGAACAATTCCTTCTTCCGGTCCGTAATCGTGAGATAACCTTCCTCGTCCAGAAAACCGATGTCGCCGGTTTTGAAAAAGCCGTCCTCGGTGAAAATCTCCTTGTTGGCTTCGGGATTATTCCAGTATCCTTTCATCACCTGGGGCCCCTTGACCAGAATCTCTCCGTCCTCCGCGATCTTTTCAATCACGCCCAAAAGCGGTTTTCCGCAGGTGCCCAGCTTGCAGTTCTTGGGGGTGGACGCGTTGATGATCGGGCTGGTCTCGGTCAGTCCGAATCCCTGGAACAGGTTGATCCCCATTGCCCCGAAGAATACGATCAGGTCGGGGTTGATCGGACCGCCCCCGGTGGAGCATAACCTCAAGCGGTCCAGGCCGGCCTTTTTCCGGATCAGGTTGAAAAGCGGCTTGGTCATTTTCTGCTTGAGCCGCAAGGAAACCGGCACCGGCTTGTTTTCGTTTTTAAGCAGGAACGCTTTGCTCCCGACCGCAATCCCCCATTTGAAATATTTCTGTATAATCGGAGGCCTCTCCCGGAGCAGGGTATTGATCTGGACATAAAGTTTTTCCCACAGACGCGGCACCGAGTTCATCACCGTGGGTCTGATCTTCTGCAGGCCCCACTTGATCTCATCGCTCTGGAGCGAGTCCAGCACCGCGAGCACCCCGGGCACATAGCCGGCTCCGAGCAGGTCCGCGGAGAACCCGTAGGAATGACACATCGGGAGATGGGCGAGCCAGACATCCTCGGGTGTGAAATTCATCTCCGAGGTCACGCTGCGCTGACTCACCACATTGGAATGAGAAAGCATCACTCCCTTGGGCCGGCCGGTGGTGCCGGAGGTGTAGATCAGGGCCACCAGGTCGTCTGGAACCGTCTTCTCCACCAGCTTCTCCACCTCCGAATCCAGGCGCCGGTTCTTTTGGCCCAACTCCATAAGCTCGTCAAAGCCGATCACGATCGGGTCCGGCTTCTGGTCCATCTGATCAAACACGATCACCTTTTCCAGGGTCTTCACCCGGTCTTTGACCGCCAGAACTTTCGGAAGCTGTTCCTTGCCGCAAAAGCAGAACCGTGCCCCGGAATCGTGAAGAATCCACCAGACATCGTCCTCCTTGCTGGTGGGATAGATCGGGACAAAGGTCCCGCGCAGACAGATCGGAGTGTGGGCCGCGAAGATCCAGCGCGGCCGGTTGGGGGAAAAAACCGCGGCCCGGTCAAATTCCTTGAACCCGAGCGTGAGCAGGGCGTTGCACAGGTCGCGGATGATCCGCTCCCCTTCTCCCCAAGTTAAAGTATGAAGCTGGTCGGTCCGTTTCCCCTGCCGGTCGTAGCGGGAGATCAGATAGGGCTTGTCCGGGTATTTGAGCGCGTTATTGAGCGCGGTTCCGGATACGGTCTGGTCACTGAAAGTTTTCATTTCATCCCCTTAAAATTTTTTCCCCGATTAAATCCAGCCCCTGGCTGTTGATGATCCGGACGGGGTAAAATTTACCCGGCTCAAATTTCCCGGTCAGTTGGACTACGCCGTCAAGTTCATAGGCCTGACCCTGGCTCCGGCCTTGAGATTCGTACCCCAGATCACTTCCGCCATCCACCAATACTTCCAATACCTTATTTATCTTAGCCTGACTTTTCGCTTCTGCCAACTCCAGCCAGAACATTTCCAAATCTTCCTTACGTTCCCGCGCGACCCGTTCCGGGATCTGCCCCTTCAGCCTGCCCGCCTGGGCCTGCGCTTCCCTGGAAAAGCTGAACACCCCCAGCCATTCAAATCCGGCTTCTTCAATAAAATCCAATAATTCCTGAAAGTCAATTTCACGCTCGCCCGGAAAACCGACCATTGCGGTCCCGCGCAAACAGGCCTCCGGGATTTCGGCGCGGATTTTTTCCACCAATCCCCGGATGGTTTCCGCGTTCGCTTTCCGTCCCATCGCTTTCAGCACCCGGTCGGAGATATGCTGGAAGGGCAGGTCTATATATTTGCAAATCCTTTTTTCGGTCCGGATCGCCTCCAAAAGCTCATCCGAAATCCCTTCGGGGTTGAGGTAAAAGAGCCTCAGCCAGGGGATTGAGGTTTCAGCCAGCAGCCGCTCAATCAGCTCCGGCAGGCTGGAATCAATGTCCTTGCCGTATTCGCATAAGTCCTGGGCCACCAGGTTCAATTCCCTGACCCCGGAGCGCTCCAGAAATTTAGCCTCCGTGAGCAGCTTGTCCAAAGGCTCGCTCCGGAACCGGCCCCGGATCTTCGGGATCACGCAGAAGCGGCAGCCCTGGTCGCATCCCTCGGAGATTTTCAAATAGGAGAGATGCCGGGGGGTGGTGATGAGCCGGGGAGCGGGCTTGGACGAGGCTTTAAGTCCGCGGCCGAGATGTAGGGAGATTTTTTTATCCAACTGATCCATTTCCGAGAATTTCACCCAGAGATCCACTTCGGGGATTGCTTGGGCCAGCTCCTTCTGGTTCAGTTCCACCATACATCCGGCGACGATGATGTTTTTTATCTCGCCCTTCTTCTTCCGCTCCACCGCAAAAAGGATTTGCTCAATGGTTTCTTGTTTAGCCGGCCCGATGAAGCCGCAGGAATTGATCAGGAGTATTTCCGCGCCCTGCCCGGATGGAACCGGCTTTAAGCCCTTGCTTTTCAAGATCGCGAGCGCGCGCTCGGTATCCACCAGGTTCTTGTCGCAGCCCAGGCTGATGAATTCAATGGTTCCGGCTTTCGGTTTCGGCCTAGAAGACATATCTTCGCATCCCGACATTGAGGGTCAGGCCGAGCATCATAAACAAGACCAGCAGGTGGGAGCCGCCGTAGCTGAAAAAAGGAAGGGGCACGCCGATCACGGGGAACCATCCCGAGATCATCAGCAGGTTGACGATGAAATGAGCGAAGATAACCATTACCGTGCCCAGCGCCATCATCACTCCCAGCCGGTCCTTGGACTCGGCCGCGATCCAGATGCCCCGGATCAGCACTAACAAATAAAGGAGCAAGACCGGGACCACCCCGAGCAGGAATCCCCATTCCTCGGCCCAGACCGAGAAGGTGAAATCGGTATGCTGTTCGGGCAGGTACCGGAGCATATTTTGCGAGCCTTTTCTCCAGCCCTTGCCGAAGACGCCTCCGGACCCGATCGCGGTTTTGGACTGGAGCAGGTTGTAGCCGGCCCCCAGCGGGTCCTTATTGGGATAGATAAAAGTCAGGATCCGGTTTTTCTGATGAGGCTTGAGCACATATTTCCAGCCCGCGGGAACGCTCAGGATGACCAGGATCGCCAGCAGCGCCACCAGCTTCCAGCGGATGCCGATAAAGATCAGGAGCCCGGCTCCGAACATCAGGAAGATCAGGGTGGTCCCCAGATCCGGCTCCAGGGCGGTCAGTCCGGCCGGGATCAAAATCAGCAGGAGCGGGTAGAGGGTTTCCCGGAGCCCCATCGGCCGGGAGGATTCGCGCTTCTGATAAAAGCGCGCCAGCATCATCACCACCGCCAGCTTGGCCGGCTCGCTCGGCTGGAGGCGGAAGCCGTGGAACACCAGCCAGGATCGGGAATGATGTATTTCCGGCCCCAGGAACAGGACGGCTCCCAGCAGGCCGACGCAGGCCAGATAAAAAGGGATGGCCAGGGCCTGGAAGCGGTGATAGTCAATCGCCATCATCACCGACATCGCGATCAGGCTGACCCCGAACCAGAGCAACTGATCCTTCCAGACCCCGCTCTCGCCGGCGGAGCTTCGGAGGTTTAAGATTCCGAGCAGGAACAGCGACCCGATCAGGATGATGAAGACTAAATCCAGGTTCTTGACCAGCCGTCGCTCAATCGCGATGATCATTTTAGAACAGGTAGTTCACTCCCAGGAACAGCCCGACATAAATCTCTTCCGAGATGTTGAAGAGCAAATTCCCGTCCAGGGAAAGGTTGTCGTTGAGCTTGAATTCCATACCGCCCCCCACCGGGAACAGGTAGGTGGTCTTCTGGTCCCCGTTGAACAAGTGCTCATCCTGGAACTGGACAAAGCCGATCCCGACCTCGCCGTAGGGACGGACCACTTTGCTGCCGGACAGGACCGCGTTGTATTTCACCATCCCGGCCACGCCGAAAATATGATCCTTGTCCTTGAACGCATACTGGAGCAGGGGAGACACCGAGATTTCATCCGTGATGTAGTAATTGACATTCGCCTGAATTCCGTAGAGGGTGGGGTCCTCCGTGATCCCCAAGCCACCGCCCACCGTCCAGTGTCCCTGCCGCTCCAAAAACTTTTGCGCGAACACCGGCCGGGAAAAAAGCAAGGCGGCCAACCCCATTCCGATCAAGATCAGCTTCTGCTTCCGCATCTTCTTCCTCCTTTGTCCGATCAATAAATCCGAACCTTGACCCACGCTCCCCCGATCACGATCCAGCTATTGGCCAGTTTATCATAATCCAGGTAAACATTTCCAGCCGGGTCTATATCCGCCCGCTTTTCCAGCCGCTCATTCAGGGGATAGTAAAACGGCTCCGCATACAGCCCGACCGAGAGCCAGGGCTGGATCGGATATTCCACATCCATCAGCAAATAATAAATCGGGCTGTCGCCGTTCCGGTTGTTGAATACATCCGACTTGATCCACCAGCCCTCATAACCTAGTCCGGCGCCGAAGCCGAAATCCAGGAAAAAATCCCAGGCCGGCTGATACCGCACCCCGACCGTGCCGATCAGGGAGGTCCAATCCGGGAGGGTTTCGCTCTTCGGCTCTCCCGCTTCCTTCACCACAACCCGATATTGGCTCATCAGATAGGAGATATTCACATCCAGGGTGGAGGTGTCATTCAGCCAGTAACTATAACCGAGGGAATAGGCGGAAGTGTTTTCCAGACGGTTAAACCCGACCTGACCCTCGCCCAATCCTCCCCCGGCCGTGATGTCCATCTGCCGGTACCGTCCCTGGGCAAAAGCCGGGCCGGACAGCAGCGCCAACAAGAAAATCCCGCTCAAAATATTTTTCCGCATCTTTTCCTTTCCACTTATTTAAATGGATTATGACCGGGCTGTCAAGGAAAGGTTCCGGAGGCGGTCTAACCTATTTTCCAAAACCATTCCCGCGGGCAGGCGCTGAAAATAAAAATTGAATTCCGGGTTTGCGCCGGAGGCGCTTTGGATTGCGGAGGTCTGGGCTTAACCGCGCTTCCGGTAAATGGTCCCGAATTGATCCCGCTCCACCACGATCGCGATCCCGGAAAAAGGCCCGTTCGGGCAATAGCCGGAATGCCAACCCGCGACCATCACCGGTTGCATCGGCTTTAAAGCCAGCTCAAATTCTCCCTTGCCCTGATCCAGGATCAGGGTGACCTTTCCTTGCAGGAGCAAAAACAGTTCCACGCAGGTGTGCTTTTCCAGCCGTTTTACGCCCGGGTTCTTTCCCTGGGAAGGGCTGTAAAATCCGATCCGCCAGTGGTTTTTATCCCCGCACAGGACTTGCCATTCTTTTTTGGCTTTGGAGCTCAACCCTTGATCAAGCTTGAACTTCGGGAATGATCCCGCCCTGGTTTTCTCGCCTTTCGGTTTCATCTTCTTACTCCTTATGGTTTATTTCAACTGATACTACTCATTCAGTTTAGCGGGAAAAACCGGGATGTTCAATAAATCGGACGCGGATCAAGCCGCGAGCGAGCTGGAATCGGGCAGGGACTGATTCTTGGAAACCGGGATCTTTCTCTTGAACGAAAATTCAAACAGGGCCTCAAAATGGACCTGGCCGAAGCGCTCAATATTTTTGAGCAGGTTCCCGAGGCAGGGATTGGACTCCGCGACCGCGGCGGCGAGGGCGATTTTAGACTGATCCGCTTCGGCTTTGAGGGCGAATTCCAGGGCCTGCTCTAATGAAGGAGCGGGATGGGCGTTCTGGAAGGCGTTCAGGCCGACCAGCATAGATTCCATTTGACCCGGGTTGGTTTCAATCCGGCTGAACCCGGCGCGGTTGCTCAGGGAGTGAAGGATTGCGGATTTGAGGTGATGGTTATAGAAGGCTTTGTCGTTGCTGATCTGCTGGAACAGACAACAGGCTTCCGGGTCCGCGACAAAGGACAGGCTCAGCCATTCGTAGATTTGTTTCATCTTGAACTGGATTTGCTGAAACCAGAATAACAACCTGATTATACTCATCTCAACCCCCTGGGGTATTGATCGTCCATATCTATTAGATAAAAAAGACCGGGGAAAAGTGGCGATTTTTTTTATTATTTATGACTGAATCAGCGAATCAGGATTCGGATTGCCGCGCAAGGGGCAAGCCGGGACGGCTCAGGCCGCGAGCGATTCGGTTTTGGGCCGGGCGCGATCCGGAGGGACCAGGAGCTTTTTTTTCAACGCCAGTTCCATCAGGGCCTGATGATGTCTCCGGCGGGAATCGTCCAGGCCTCGCATTAGGCCGGAGATTTCCGGGTTGGATTGGGGGACGCTCTGGATCAGGGCGGTTTGATCCGGGCCCGATTCCAGGCTCAGGGCGAATTTCAGGGCCTGTTCCAGCGAAGGTCGGCGCGGAAACAGTTTTACCCGATCCAGTTCAAGGTTGATTGCGACCAGGTGTTCCGGGTTCAGGTTCATTTCCTGGAACTGGACCCCGCTCTTGATCGCCAGCTTGAGCGCGAGTATGGCCTGGTCGCTTTGGGAAAAGGCCTCCCGGCTGATCTCATGGAACAGGGAGGAGGTTTCAAGGTCGTTTTGGAAAAGCTCGGAGAACTTCCGGTAGATTTGCCCGATCTGGAATTCCAACCGCTCCAGCCAGATCAAAAATTTAATGAAACCCATCAATAGCCCCCTTGGCGAATTCTTAAGGCCCTCATTGCTTGACCTGTTTAATTAGATGATCCGGCGGGAGCAAAGGATACCGGCTGGATCGGAGGGCATCCGCAATTTTTTCCGGGATAAAACCGCGGGCCGGAGGGAAAGCTATTTGAACCGGGCCTGGAACTGAGGCCGGGCTTGAGCCGGCTGATCGGGGATGACCAGGTTGTGCCGGAGTGCGCATTCCCGCAAGGTTTCCAGATGCGTCCGGTCATACCGGTTGATGTCCTTGAGTACGCCGGCCAGTTTCGGGTGGGATTGAGCGATAGTTCTGGTCAGGGCGATTTTGGACTCGTCCGCTTCCGCGCTGATCGCGAACTGCAGCGCCTGCTTCAGGCTGGGAGAAGGGTTATTCGCCTTAAAAGCATCCAGCCCGGCAATCACCGCCTTCAACTGTTCCGGATCCAAATCTATTTCCGGGAATTCGCGGCGGTTACCCATAACCATCCGGATCGCGAACTTGACATTGATGCTGTGTCCGGATTCCTCCCGGCTCATCCGCGAGAACAGCCCGGATAGTTCCGGATCTTCCTGGAACACCCCGGCCAGCCAGGAATAAATCTGTTCCATCCGAAGCTCAATCTCGTCCAGCCAGTTTAAAAACCTGACCACATCCATCGTCGCCTCCTCTGAGCAAGCCGCCCTCTCCGCTTAGTGAGCTTGAACATTTAGATGCCAAATTCCCGCCCAGGCATTCTCCCCCCTCCGCGATCTATTTCATCCTTTTATCCTGAATTCCCTTTTTATCGGAATGATTGGAGCCGGGGGAAGAGCGGATATTTTAGCGGCGATTGATTTGCGGAAAGGATAAAATTGAAACAAACTCAAGGCTGACCATTGGGAGGAAAGATGTTAGGCAGGTTGTTTCAAAAGAAGTCGTATCAGGCCTATGTGGATGAGATGAAGGGGGAGAACCGCTTGCGGAGGGTTCTGGGGCCGATTTCGCTGGCGAGTCTGGGGATCGGGTCCACCATCGGCACCGGCATTTTCGTGCTCACCGGCCTGGCGGTCCACGACAAGGCCGGGCCCGCGCTGATCGTTTCCTATATGCTCTCCGGACTCGCCTGCGTGTTCGCCGCGCTCAGTTACGCCGAGTTCGCCTCAATGGTTCCGGTGGCGGGTTCAACCTATACCTACGCCTATGCCACCCTGGGCGAGTTGTTCGCCTGGATCATCGGCTGGGATTTGGTTTTGGAATACGCAATGGCCGGGGCAACCGTGGCCAACGGATGGTCCCAATATTTTAAAAGCTTCCTCAGCACCTTCGGGGTTCAATTGCCGGCCGCGCTCACGATGGCCCCGTTTGATTACGACCCCGGGGTCGGGCATATCATATCCACCGGCGCGGTGATGGACCTGCCCGCGATCCTGATCACCGTGCTGATCACCTGGCTGTTGGTGATCGGGATCCGCGAGAGCGCGGGCGCCAATAATATTATGGTCGGGATCAAGGTGGCGGTGATCTTGCTCGTGATCGGGGTGGGGGCCTTTTTCATCAAGACCGCGAACTGGCACCCGTTCGCTCCTTTTGGCTGGACCGGGATCAGCCTGTTCGGAAAAACCTTGTTCGGGCAAACCGGCGTGGGCGGGGAGCCGCTCGGGATGATGGCCGGGGCGTCCATAGTTTTTTTCTCCTATATCGGCTTTGAATCGGTTTCCACCCACGCGGAGGAAGCGCGCAATCCGCAAAAGGATGTCCCGATCGGCCTGATCGCGTCCCTGATTGTCTGCACGGTCCTTTATATCGGCGTGGCCGTGGTGCTCACCGGAATGATCCCGGCCTCCAAGATGAACCTGGAAGCGCCGGTGGCGGACGCCTTCAAACAGATCGGCATGCCCTGGATGCAATTCATCGTCTCGGTCGCGGCCATGGCCGGGATCACCTCGGTCCTGCTCGTGACCATCCTGAGCCAGGCGCGGATTCTGCTCGCGATCGCCCGGGACGGCCTGTTGCCCACCCGCTTTTTCGGATCGGTCCATCCCAAATACCGCACTCCCTGGAAAGCCACCATTGCCACCGGGATTTTTGTCGGGATATTCGCCGCGTTCGTGCCGCTCCGGATTCTGGCGGAACTGGTCAATATCGGCACCCTGCTCGCGTTCGTGATTGTGTGCGTGTCGGTGCTGATTATGCGGCGGACCCATCCGGAGGTGAAGCGGCCGTTCCGCTGCCCGGGCATGCCTTACACTCCAATCCTCGGCGCCATCTTCTGCGCCGTGCTGATGTTCTCTCTGCCCGCGGAAAATTGGCTCCGGCTCCTGGTCTGGCTCCTGATCGGGCTTGGGATTTACTTCTTCTACGGCCGCAGGCACGGCAAGGTCTGGGAACAAGAACCAAGCGCCGGAAGCAAAACCTGACCGGAAATATTTTCCCGCGCCAAAATTTGGAGGAGACGCAAATGGAGAGCAAACTCGGGGTCAGCCTGAAATTGAAATTTCAGCCGGTGGCGGTTTCCTGGACCGACCTTTTGCCCGAAGGCGCCCGGCAGTTCGCGCGCGGGAAATGGGGATGCGTGATGATGCTGTTCGCCGCGGCGGCCAAGGGCAAGACCGTGGCCTTTGACCGCGAGACCTGCGGTTGCATGGGCGGCTCGGTCGGACTCGGATTCGGAAACACCTATACGCAATGGGCCGGCGGGATTGAATGCTTCTATCGGTTCCTCTCCAGCGGGAGCGCCGACCTGGAGAAATCAAGGGAGATCATAGAGAAAATGGGCGTCCACATGACCCCGGAGCGGCTGGACAATTTTATCAACGGCGAGCGATACTTAAAAAGCCCCGAGCTCGCGAAGAAGTTCGTGGAAAATCTGCCGATGATAGACGCGCCGGAAAAATATGTGGTGATGCGGCCGCTCAAAGATGCGGACCTCGCCAGGGAAAAGCCGCAGGTGATCGTATTCGTGGCCAACCCCGATCAAATCTCCGCGCTGAGCGTGATGGCCAACTACGGCCGGATGAACCCGGAAAATGTGATGACGCCGTTCGGAGCCGGCTGCCACCAGATCGGGATCATCCCGCTCAACGAGGCCAAACGCGAATTCCCCCGCGCCGTGCTCGGGCTTACCGATCTCTCCGCGCGCAACGCCGTCAAGAACACCCTGGGCCGCGACATCCTGACCTTTTCGGTCCCGCTCAAGATGTTTTTGGAAATGGAAGAGAATGAGGAGGGATCATTCCTGCATAGACATACCTGGAAGGAATTGATGAAGGATAAGTAATAATCGGCTGAAATTATTTGCCTTTATCTTTCTTTTTATCTTTATTCTTGCCCTTGCCTTTATTCTTGTCCTTATTCTTGTCTTTATCCGCGCCGGGATCCAGGATTTGGTTCAGGTCCGAAATGTTCCCGTTGTTTTTATCTTTGCTTTTGCCCTTGCCTTGATCTTTATCCGTATCCTTCTGGGCATTGAAATCCGTCTCCGTATTATCGCCGCGGTCTTTATTTTTGCCTTTGCCCTTGCCTTCGCCTTTTCCCCCGTCTTCCGGACCAAGGCTATCCCCGCTCTTGCCCTTGCCTTTCCCGCCCTTGCCTCCGCCTCCTCCGCCCTTCTCAGCCAGCACCAGGTCCAGCTTGGTATTCTTGCCGGCCGCGACATTCACCCGGTCCTTCCTGATCACCAGGTCGCCCTTGGTCGCGCTCACCGCGTAGCCGGTTCCGGCCGGAATTCCGGTGACCATATAAAATCCCTTGCCGTCGGTCTGGCCGGTGATCTTGTTATTGCTCCCGAGAATAATTTCCACCTTGGCGCCGGAGCTGGCGGAGAGGTCCGGCTCAAAAATCTTGCCGGAAACGGTGCCGGTTTGGATGCCGTCTTTCGGTTTCTGGACTTCCACCCAATCGGCTTGCGGGAACGGGTTCGCCCCCAGCCTGAACGCGACGAGGCTCAAGAGCAGGATCAAATGATGATAGGCCTTCATAACTATATATTAAGGAACGATCCGAGATTTTGTCAAATCACCGGGGAGGTTGATCGGGAGGACCGGCATTGACAATTCCAGCTTCAAATGTTATCTGGTTATGCCTGATGCCGAAAGATCAGCCCATTTATTTCGACGCGCTCCTCTTGATCCTGGCCAATATCATCTGGGGAGCCACCGATGTGGCGGCCAAGTTCGCGCTTTTGGAAATGAGCCCGATCGCTTTGCTCTGGACCCGGCTGAGCATCGCCTTGATTACTTTACTGCCCGTGCTCTGGATTCGGCGGAAAGAAATCCCGAGAACCCTTTCCGGGATGTTGCCCTTCATCGGCCTGGGCCTGAGCGGGTTTGCGCTTAATTTCTTCCTGGTCTATCAAGGCCTGAGTCTGGCCCCGGCCTCCCACGCCACCGCGCTCCGGGTTTCCGAATCGTTGGTGATCCTGATCCTGGCCGCGATTATCCTGCGCGAGAAGGTCGGAGCCCGCGCCATCCTGGGCCTGGTCGCCGGGATCGGTGGCGTGGTCCTGGTCTTGAACCTGGATTTCAGGAACCTTTCCCTTTTCACCAGCGGTTCCAGGTTGGGAGACCTGTTGATTTTATCCGGGATTATCATTGAAGGCTTTTACACCATCATCGGCAAACCCGTTCTGAAAAAAAACAGCCCGCTCCTGGCCACCGCGCTTGCGCTCTTGTTCGGATGGCTGATCCTGACCGTAATTTTCGGCGCCCGGGTCGGGACTGAATTCGCGCGCCAGATCCCTTCCATCAAATCCCTGCTCGCCTGCGCCTATCTCGGAATTGCCGCGAGCGCTTTCGGCTTTTGGATTTATTATGTGGTCTTGAGCCGAAGGCCCTCGCACCGGGTCGGAATTTCCATTATGCTCCAGCCGGTGATCGGGATCCCGCTCGCCTATCTGGTCTTCCGCGATCCCCTCACCCCCAAATTCCTGATCGGAGCGGCTTTGATCGCGTTTGGGGTGTATTTGGCGCTGGCAAAAAATGAGACACCGGCTGAAAAAGGAGGATGAAAAAATGAAAAAACGGTTTTTCGCAATTGCGCTTGCGGCATTGATCCTGTCGGGAGCGGTCTGGGCGCAGGGGGGCAGGGTTGAACTCGGTAAAATGACCGGGTTTGAGCGGAAGCCGGACGGGGTGGCGATAAATTTTGAGAAGGGCATGGTCAAGGTGAGCGCGCTCACGCCCGAGATCGTGCGGGTGCGGGCAACGGCTCAGAAGGAATTCGCGCCTGATTTTTCGTTCGCGATTGTCCCAACCGCTCCGAAGCCGGGGCCGATCGCGCTCGTTGTCAACAAGCCGCTGCTGGTCCTATTTACCTCTGCCCTGCGCATCAGCGTCAACATGGGTAGTGGCCTCTTTGAGGCTTTTGATACGAGCGGCAATCTGTTGTTTAAGGATGCAGAAGGCGGCGGCATCTTTTTCGAGGGCAGCAAGCCGGGTGTGGTCCGGGCGATCCAGCCGGACGAGCATTTTTACGGGTTCGGGGAAAAGACCGGTCCGTTGGACAAGCTGGGCCGGAAGATGACGATGTGGAACACCGACCACGGCTATGCGCCAAATGATGATCCGATCTATCAGTCGCATCCGTATTATCTCTCCCTCCGCGATGGGCTGGCCTATGGGATTTTCCAGGACAATTCTTATCGGACCATTTTCGATGTGAGCGCGGCCGAGCCGGGAAAATTTTTATACCAGGCCGATGGGGGCGACTTGAACTACTATGTCATCGCCGGGCCAAAGCCGATGGAGGTGATTGAGCGGTACAGTTCCTTGGTGGGCCGGTACCCGCTTCCGGCGCTCTGGACTTTGGGGTATCAACAGTCCCGGTGGAGTTATAAGAATGAAAGAACCGTCCGCAGTCTTGCAAAAAAATTCCGCAAGAACAATGTGCCCTGCGATGTGATCTTCCTGGATATTCATTATCTGGATGCCTACAAGGTTTTCAGCTTCAACCAAAAGCGTTTCCCCGCTCCGGCAAAAATGATTGCCGACCTTCGCCAGGACGGCTTCCGGATCATACCCATTGTTGACCCGGGCGTGAAGATCGAGCCGGGCTATGATGTTTATGACCAGGGGATGGGCGAAAAATATTTCGTGCATAGCGTCCAGGGCGGGTATTTCACGGCCAATGTCTGGCCGGGCGCGGTTTACTATCCGGATTTTTACCGAGCCGATGTGCGCGAATGGTGGGGAGGTCTGCATAGGTTTTACCTGGATTTAGGCGTGGCCGGGATCTGGAACGATATGAACGAGCCCGCGGGATGGAGCAAGACCCGCCAGCCGGTGAATTTCCTGGAAATGAGACACGGCGCCAATGGCGAAGTGGAACACGCCTTGGTCCATAACGCTTATGGCTCGCTGATGAGCCAGGCGACTTTTGAAGGGTTGAAAAAGCTCAGACCCGATCAGCGTCCGTTCGTGATCAGCCGGGGCGGTTATGCCGGGATTCAGAGATCAGCCTGCGTCTGGACCGGGGACAATTCCGCGAGTTGGGAACATTTGAGACTGGCCTCGTCAATGCTGTTGAATATGGGCATCTCCGGCATCCCCATGGTCGGAGCGGACATCGGAGGGTTCTCGGGCCATCCGAGTCCGGAAATGTATGCGCGCTGGCTGGAGCAAGGGGTGTTTTATCCCTTCAGCCGGACTCATACCAGCCAAGGCACTCCCAGCCAGGACCCGTTCTCGTTCGGCGCCGAGGTATTGGACGCGTCCAGAAAAGCGATCCAGCTGAGGTACCGGCTCCTGCCCTACTCCTATCATTATTTCAAGGAAAGTTCCGAGACCGGCCGTCCCATCTTCCGGGCTTTGCTTCTGGAATTTCCGGACGATGAAAAGACTTATCAGATCACGGACCAGTTTATGATCGGGGACTGGCTTCTGGTTGCGCCGGGGATGGAGGCGAAAAGGGAGACCCGCCGGGTCTATCTTCCCGAGGGGAAATGGTTTGTGTTTGAGAGCGCCAAGGGTGTTGAGGGGGGAAAGGAAATAGAAGTTGGCCTGGAACTGGACACCATCCCGATGTTTGTGAAGGCGGGCGCGATTATTCCGCTGGCCCCGGTGATGAATTACACCGGGGAGAAACCCTGGTCGCCTTTGGCCGTTGAGATTTATCCGGGCGATGCCAAGAGCTGCTTTGACCTTTACGAGGATGCGGGTAATGGATATGCCTATTTGGACGGCGAATACTTGAGCAACCGCTTCTGCCAGGAGCCGCAGGCTCCCCATTTAATCATCAGCAAGGAGGCTTCCATTGGAAGTTGGCAAGCTCCCAAGCGCGACCTTGAGTTCGTAGTCTTCACCGATCAGAAGCCGAAAGCGGTTGAGTTGGTCAATGGCAAGGAAAGCAAGCCGCTGGGCTATACTTTTTCCTCCGGCAAAATTACTTTCCGTTTGCCCGATACCAGGGACGCGCTCCAGGTAAAAATCAGTTGGTAAAGTTATTGCCTGGGTGAGCTTGCCAACCCTTTGTTCACCTTATTGAATTCACGGGCCAAACCCGATTACATTTACTGGAATATTGCTATTAGTAATTGTCCCATTCCCAAGCGCACCATAATAATTATACCCCCAGCACTTTACTCCGCCGCTGGAGACAAGGGCACAGGTATGATGACTGCCAGCAGAGATTGCGCTTATGCCTGAAGCCAGTCCGGAAACATTAACCGGAACATTGCTATCAGCAGTTGTCCCATTCCCAAGTTGACCAGACCCATTATCACCCCAGCACTTTACTCCCCCGACAGAGTTAAGAGCGCAGGTATGATTGCCTCCCTCATAGGCACCACCAGCAGAGATTGCGCTTATTCCTGAAGCCAGGCCGGAAACATCCATAGGAACATTGCTATCAGTCCAAGTCCCATTCCCAAGTTGACCATACCCATTATCCCCCCAGCACTTTACTCCGCCGCTTACGGTAAGGGCACAAGTATGATCATACCCAGCCGAGATTGTGCTGACCCCTGAAGCTAATCCGGAAACATCCACCGGAACATTGCTATCGGTCTTTGTCCCATTCCCAAGTTCACCATCCCCATTATACCCCCAGCACTTTACTCCGCCGCCGGA
>CAIYYW010000104.1 GCA_903930515.1 uncultured delta proteobacterium
CCGGCACCCCCAACGCCTGGCTGACGCCCATAGTATCCCCCCTCACCCTCATCCGGGGAAGGGCTTTGAGGATGGAGCTGAAGGCCAGGGCGGCCATGATGCCGATGATGGCCAGCACCACGGACAACTCGATCAAGGTAAAAGCGCGAAGCAATTTTATGTTTCTCATCTTAGCCCTCCTTGGTTCCGGGTTCATCCATTAACTCTTCGCTCTCTTCTGATTTTAACCCTTTTGGGATAGCTTTGTCCAGACCGTATTCCTTGATCTTATAAATCAGGGCGCGATGGCTGATCTCCAGAAGCCGGGCGGCCTTGGTCCGGTTCCCGCCGGTGCGCTCCAAGGCTCTCCGGATCAGTTCAAATTCCACCTGCTCGCTGATTTTTTTTATGCTCAGTTCCTGCTGGGGAATGAAGATGCCGGGATGGGTATCGGCCTTGGCGCTGAGGTAGGGAGGGAGGTCCGTAATCTGGATGGTATCGGTTTCCGTCAGAGCAATGGCGCGCTCGATCGAGTTCTCCAGTTCCCGGATATTCCCGTTCCATTCATTGTTGAGCAGGACTTCCATCGCCGGCTTCTCCACGCCCTTAATCTGCTTGTTGAAGCGGGGCGCGAATTTTTCCAGGAAATGGGCGATCAAAATCGGGATGTCCTCCTTGCGCTCGCGCAGGGGCGGGAGGTGGATGCTCAGGACATTCAAGCGGTAAAAAAGGTCGGCGCGGAACCGGCCGGACTTGACATCCTCGGAAAGGTCGCGGACCGTGGCCGCGATCACGCGGATATTGATGGGAATGGGCTTGGTGTCTCCCACCCTGCGGATTTCTTCTTCCTGGAGCACCCGGAGCAATTTCACCTGGAGCAGGGAGGGCAGTTCTCCGATTTCATCCAGCAGGATGGTTCCTCCGTCGGCTTCTTCAAACAATCCCTTTTTGGTATAAGTGGCGTCAGTAAACGATCCCCGGATATGTCCGAACAACTCGCTCTCCAGTAAATTCTCCGGGATCGCCCCGCAGTTGACCGCGACAAAGGGCTGGTCTTTGCGGGAGCTGGAGGAGTGAATCGCCTTCGCGATCAGTTCCTTGCCGGTCCCGCTCTCGCCGCTGATCAGGACCGTGGTTTTGTAATCCGCGATTTTGAGCACGGTCTGGAGGATTTCCTGGACCGCGGGATTGCGGGTGACCAGGTTCTGGAACCCGAATTCCTTGATCGCCTGTCTTTTCAGAATCCGGTTCTCCTGAACCAGCCGCTCCCGCTCCGAGGCCTTGCGCAAAACCAAAAGGATTTCGTCCTGCCGAAAGGGCTTGGAAATGTAATCATAGGCGCCCATCTTCATCGCTTCCAGCGCGGTTTCTTCCGTGCCATAAGCGCTCATCATAATCACGGTGGCCGGGATCTGCCGATGGCGCATCTCCCGGAGCAGTTCCCGTCCGTCCATCTTGGGCATCCGGACATCGCACAGGACAAAGTCGTAAAGGTTGTCCTCGAATTTCTTCAGCGCGGCCTCTCCGTTTTGCGCCTCGTCAACCTCGTAGCCGGCATCGGTCAGGATGATCTTCAGCCAATGGCGGAGATTTTCTTCGTCGTCCACCACCAGGATTTTAAGTTTATTGCTCACACCCGTCACCTCCGGTTTTTAGCTTGATCCTGAAAACAGATCCCTCTCCCTTCACGCTCTCCACTTCAATTTTCCCCCCCATCGCCTCCACCAGCCGGAGCGAGACGCTCAATCCCAGACCCACGCCTTTGCCCGGCTCCTTGGTGGTGAAGAAGGGATCGAAGATTTTGGTGAGATGCTCCGGGGGGATGCCGATCCCGCTGTCCGCGATTTCAATGCAGATTTCGCGGGAATCGTTGTCCGAGGCCGCGGTCCTGATTTGGAGGCTGCCCCCTTCCGGCATCGAGTCCAGGGCGTTGAATAAAAGGTTGATCAAAACCTGCTTGAGCTGGTTGGGCCCGGCCGGGATGGCGGGAAGGGCCTGGTTAAAATAGAGGTTGGTTTTCACCTTATGGAAATCTTTTTGGACTTCGATCAGCTTCAGGCTTTCCATAATCGCCTGGTTCACATCCACGAACTCCATCCGGTCGCTGGGGGGCCGGGAGTATTCCAGGAGCTCCCGGATGATCTGGTGAATCCGTTTCACTTCCCCGTCCACCCGGGCCAGCAAATCCTGCTCCCGCTCGTCCAGGTTTTTGGATTTGGAAATCATTTCCAAATAGCCGCTGATAATACTGAGCGGGTTCCCGATCTCGTGGGCGACCCCCGAAGCCAGCTTTCCCACCGAGGCCAATTTTTCCGAGATGATCAACTGGTCCCGCGTTTCTTTCAGCTCGCGGTTGGTCTGGCCCAACTCGGTAAGCCGTGATTCCAAATTTTTCTGCCGCTGCGCCAGTTCCGCGGCCATTTCGTTGAAAGCCCGCGCCAATTGTCCGATCTCGTTTTGGGATTCCTCCTGGACCTGGATGTCAAAATTGCCCTCGCTGATTTTTTCCGTGGCTTCCACTAAATTTTTCAAAGGCCGGATAATGGCCCGGGACAAAAGCAGGGTCCCGAACACCGCGATCACCACGGCAAAAACCACGATATAGGCTACTAAAATAAAGGGAGTGAAATTTTTCTCCTCGCCCGGCAGGCCGATGGTCCAGAGCACGGTGAGCGCGATCAGGGCCGTGCTCGCCATGGTCATCACCACCAGCCCGGTGACGATCTCATTGATCAGACTGATTTTTCGCTTCGCCATCATCTTCCCATAATCCGGCTAAACGCGCCCAGAGGCAGATATATATTCCTGCTCCAGATCACCAGATAAATCATCGCCGCAACGGCCAGGAACGGCCCGAAGGGGATTTTGTAATAGCGTCCCTCCTTGCTCAGGGCCAGGAAAAAAATTCCGACCACGCTTCCGAGCAAAGGTCCGATGAAGATGATCAGGGGGAGCGAGCGGAAGCCGAGGAAAGCTCCGATCATTGCCAGGAGCTTGGCGTCCCCCAGCCCCATCCCTTCCCGCCGGGCGATCAGATAATACCCTTCGGCCACCAGGAACAGGATCAGGAATCCGGCCAAGGCCCCGATCAGGCTGTCCAGGACCGGGATTTTATTTCCAGGCAGGAAACTCAAACCGATGGCGAACACGGCGCCGCCGATGCTGATCTCGTCCGGGATCAACCGGTGTTCCAGGTCAATGATGCTGGCTGCGAGCAGGCCGGACAGGAACGCGAAATAGATCAAATACCATCGGGTCGGGCCGAAGCACCAGAAGGCGACCAAGCTCAGGATCCCGCTCAGCAACTCGATCAGCGGATAGCGGAAGGAAATTTTTTCCCGGCAATCCCGGCATCTCCCGGCCAGCAGGATGAAACTGAGGATCGGGAGGTTGTCATACCAGGCGATCGGTTTCCCGCATTTCGGGCAGCGCGACCCGGGAGTGATGATGGATTCTTTCCGCGGCCAGCGCCAGATGATGACATTGAGGAAGCTTCCGATCGCGGTTCCAAAGATAAAACTGAGGATCCGGAACAATAATTCTATCTTGAAATTCAGTTCCATAAATTTTTTTCCCGGAGCAATTCCTGGTAAAGCTGTTCCTGGTCCTTGACCATTTTCCCGATCTCAAACTCCTGCGCCAGTTCCGAGCCGCGTCTTCCCATTTGATTTCTTTTCTCGTCATCCCGGAGCAGTTCGATCACTCTGCGGGCCAGGCCCGGATAGTCGTTGGGCTCCAGCAAATACCCGTTCTCGCCGTCAATGACCGCTTCCGGCCCGCCATCCACCCGGGTGCCGACAATGGCGAGACCTGCGGCCATCGCCTGCGGATAAACGCGGGGGAGTCCTTCCCAGAGCGAGGTCAGGAGCATGAGGTCTGCCGCCCAGAGGATTTGCGGGACATCCCTTCTCCACCCGAGCAGCTTGACCCGGCCCTGGATTCCCAACTCCGCGATCAGCTTTTCCAGCTCCGGTCTCAGTTCTCCGTCCCCGGCCAATATGAACCAGGCGTCCGGAATTTCTTTGAGGGTCAGTCCCGCGACCCTTGCGAAATCCAGCGGGTTCTTCTGGGGCTTGAGGTTGGACACCATCACCACCAGTTTTCCCTCTCCCACTCCCAGCTCTTTCCGTTTCGCGGACCGGTCCAGGGGATGGGGCCGGAATTCATCAAGGGCGATCCCGCTCCGGATCAGGCGGTATTGACCGGCCCGGCCGATCCCGAGTTGTTCCGCTTTGGCTTGGTTGGCCCGGCTCACGAAGATGAAGCAGTCCGTGATCCGGCCGGTGATTTTTTCCGCCAGGATATAAGCGAGGCGAGCCAGGGCCGGCTGGAAATCGTTGAAGCCGAATCCGTGGAAGGTATGGACGATGACCGGAACCCTTGCGAGCCGGCCCGCGATCCTGCCCAGGATTCCCGCCTTGCTGCTGTGGGTGTGGAGGATCAGGATGGCGTCCGGGTCTTGTTTTTTTTCCGCCCGTAATTTTTGCCAGAGCCAAATCAAGGCCGGCAGATCGTTTTTCAGACTCAACTTGCGAACCAGGTTCGGGACGATTTGAAAATCTTCCCCCAAAGTCTTTTCCGCGTCCTCGCCGAGAATCCCGCCCGGCCCGGCCCAGAGTGCCGGATGGAATCGGGAGCGGTCCAGATGGCTGACCGTGAACAGCGTGTTCTCCTGCGCGCCTCCCAGTTCCAGCATCGTAATTATATGGATGACCTTGATCCTCATCTGGCTAATTTCTTCGCCGTTTCTCTCCCGTCCCGGAACGCGTCCTCAATCGTTGAATAGGTCCACCGACCGTATCTGCCGATGGAGTAAATCCCGTTCTCTTCCAGGAATTTCAAAATCCCGGGCAATACCCGTTTCCGGTTCTGGTCAAAGATCACATAAGCATAAGGTATTTTCATCGCCCCTGTGTATTCAACGAGGTGCTCATCTTTCAGGAATCCGGCCTTGCGAAAATCGTCCACCGACCGCTTAATTATTTCCTGGTCGTTCAATGGAGCCTGATCCGGCAAATAAGTCAGTTCCAGGACAACCGATTGATGCTCCGAAGGCTTTTCCAGAAAATTAGTGTAAAAGCCCGCCCGGTAAAAAATATGCTGTTCTTCCGGAAAATAAATCCAGTGAGCGCCTGAAATCATCGGTCCCTTAACCCCCAAATTAACGCAAAATACCGAGATATGACGCAACGACTCCCCAGCCTTTTTGACCTCATCCGGAGCGTCTTTTATCTTTAATATCAACTCCTTCAAGGGCATTGCGCTGACAATGCTATCATACCCTATTTCCTCCCCATTATCTAGCAAAATTTGCCTATTATTTAGATTCAGTGAAATTATTTCACGATTCAGGAAAATTTTGTCTAATTTAACCGCCATTGCCTGTGCAAGAGTTTCAATGCCCCCCTGTTTGGGGTAGTAAAAAAATACATTATAACCGAAATCCTGGGTATTGAGCCCGAGTGCGCCGTCAATGACCTCCTTAATCGTGGGTTTGGGCACCGACCATTCGGCCCATTCGCTGTCAAGCTCGGTCAGAGGAATTTTCCAAAATTTCTGGTTATAGGGGAAGAAGAAATGGTGCGCAAACCCGAAGCCGAAGTGGAACAGGATCCATTCAAAGAAGTCGTCAATTTTGGCGCGGCTGGCCTTGAGCTTGGTGTCAAAGAACCCGAGCAGGCAGTCGCGGATCACTTCCGGGGGCAGGCCGAAGGTATTGACCTGGAAAGGGTAGGGGGTGAGGGTTTTGTTGGAATAGATAAAGGATCTGCGCTTGAACCGGACCAGGTTGTGCTCTCCCAGTAATCCCTTGACCAGATCCTCCAGATCGGAACCGCGGAAATGCAGCAAATGCCCGCCGTAATCAAACTGGTACTTGCCGGATTTTTCCGTCCGGATCAGCCCTCCGGCCCGGGAGTCCTTTTCGAAAATCTGGAAAGGTATTCCCAGCTCCTTAAGCTGGAGCCCGCAACTCAACCCCGCGGGACCCGCGCCGATAATGGTAATCATTTTACTTCTCCATCCTTCGTGGCGCAGACACTCTTGGCTGCGCTCCGTTTTCCCTATTTTAGATATCCCACCGCTTTCAGCCGGTCTCGCTCTTCCTGGCTCATCCCTTTCGCCTTCCAGCTCACCGGGATCAAGATCCGGTTCCGGTAGTCGGCCACATATTTTATTCTCCGGTCCAGCCCCGGGAAAGCCGAAGCTAAAACCTTTCCCGGCATATCCCGGCCCGCGGGCGCGTCAAACAGCCAAAGGATGGTCGGAGTGGGATCATAGATGGTCGCGGAAATTTTGGCCCCCGCCGCAACATCCTTTCCGGAAATGATCATCACTCCCTCTATCTGATGATCCCCGCTCACATCGTGATAGGACCAGAGGACCGTTGAAATAAAAAACGGGCCGGAATCCCTTTTAGGGCCGTAAATAAATTGTCCGCCCAGGACTTCCGGATTAAATTCCACTAATACATCCGGCGGATCAATGATCCCTTTTGCGACCGGCTCTTTTTTCTCCGGGTTGATCTCCACCCTCTTGAAAAACTTTTCCCCACGCTCGTTCCGGAGGGACCGCAGAGCCTTGATCAAATCCTTCCGATACGCGCAAAAGTTTTCCCGCTCCAAATTCCCTTGCGGGTCCCGGCCTTTGAGATTGATATAAATTCCCCGGACATTTTTATGGAAATCCTCGGTATTGAAAGCTTCGGTCTTTTGCCAGTTGATTTCTTTGGCCAGTTCCGGGTGGCTAAGGCTGTCAGAAAGCCCTGCGATTACGCCGGAAGCCCCCTTTGCTTGCTCAGCGCCCGGGAAATTTTGTCCGATCAAAAACCCGGCCAGCTCCGCGGGATCCGCAAATTTAGTATGCCGCAATTTTTCGCAGGCAAAGAAAATATTCTTGGCCCGATCCTGCTCCGAGCCGGATGGTTCATCGCCCAACCTTTCCAAAAACGACTCGCAACTCGGCCTCTGATATTCCAGCCGGCCCAACTGATGAAGCAGCAGGTTCAAATCCACGAAAATGTTTTCCGGGGGCGTGGACGCGGCCTCTCCGTGATCGGAAAAAATCAGCACCGTATAGCCCGGGCTGGCCTCGATCAATTTCCCGACCAGCTCGTCCATCAGCTCATAATATTTTTCAATAATATCTCCGAACCGTTCCCGCTCCGCGGCCGAGACCTGGAATTGGGAATCTTCCCCGGCCGGAAACCGGTATTTCCAGAACAGGTGCGAGACTACATCAATGTTCCGGAAATAAATCATCATCAATGACGGCTGCTCCCGCTTTAAAACCTTGAGCGCGGCCGCGGTGATAAAGGTGTCCGATTGATAGCCCTGCGCCGGGACCGGATGATTCCAGCGCGTAAAATATTGAGCAAACCAGTCCACCGAAACCGGCTGCAAGCCCTGGAGCGGGGGAATCCAATCAATCGGATAAACATTCTCCGCGCTCAAACTGTTTTGTTTCGCGCCGTCCGCGATGAACACGCCGCTAATCGGTTCCGCCGGGGTCGCCGAATTCCAATTGACCACCGCGACCTTTTTCCCGTAATGACCAAGGATTTCCCAAAGCGCCGGCGCTTGCCGGACCCGGCTGTCCATCAGCTCGGTCTGGTAGCTCCTGACCGGCTTGAACACGAAATTGTCAATTTTATGTTCCCGCCTCGGCACGCCGGTGGCATAAGTGGTCCAGAGCGCGGGAGAAATCAATGGTTTCTCCGAGTGCAAAACTCCGGCGGCTCCCTGCTTGATCAGTTTGTGGAAATTGGGGAGTTTGTTTTGAGAGATCATCTCATTGAGGATGCTCCAGGTCAGGCCGTCTATGCCGATCACCAGCACCCGGGCCTGGTTGGACTGGATCGCCCGGATCACCTGCGGGTCGTCCGCGGAACGGACCCGGAATTTTTTCAGCAAGGTTTGATGCCCGCTGATCCACACCGCCCCCGCGGCGATCACGACCAGGAGCAGGAGATAAATCCAGGCTTTGCCGGGAGGATGGTTCCGGTCGTTCATTTCGGTTCCATCTTGACCCGGAGCAGAACGATCGTGAAGATCAGCAGGACCGCACCCGAGACGATCAGCAGGATCAGCGCGTTTTTGAAAGAGAGCAACATCGAGGCCAGGCCGGCTCCGGCCAGGCCGGCCGCGAGAAAATAATGTGCGGCCACTGCGGGTCTCTGGCTCAACCCCGCTCGTTTCAGCCGCTTCACGATATGGTCCGGAGAGCCTTGCATAATCGGCTTGCCCTGGATCAGCCGGGCGAAACTGGTGAAAGAGATTTCCCAAAGCGGGACCCCCAGGATCAGCGCCGGCGCGAACAGCCCGAGCGCGCTTTGGTCCGTGTAACTGCCGATCATTGCCAATGCCCCGAGAATAAAGCCCAGGAACAGGCTCCCGGCGTCTCCCAGGTAAATTTTTGCCGGGGGGAAATTATAATAGAGGAACCCCAGGATCCCGGCGAGCATGGCCGCGGTGAGGGACGAGATCATAATATGATGGTTGATCAGGGACACCGCGAGCAGGCCGATCCCGGAGAATAAGGCCACCCCCCCGCATAAGCCGTCTTCAATATCCAGGAAATTGAACGCGTTCATCAGAGTCAACAGCCAGAGCGCGCTCAGGGAATAACTCAGGATCGGGAAATTCGGGACCGGCTCCACCTCCAGGATCACCCGGATTTCCAGGTGGATCCCGCTTTTGAGCAACGCGATCACCGCCACCAGTTCCCCGAACAGTTTCATCCAGGGAGTCATCACGCCGAAGTCGTCAATCAATCCCACCAGCAGGATGATGGTTCCTCCCAGCAGCAGGCCGACCACCTGCCGGTCAAAGCCGAACCCGAAAACCAGCGCCAGCAAAAAAGACAGATAGACCGCGATCCCGCCCATATATGGCACTGGATTTTTCTGCGCCCGCAGTTTCCCGTCCGGTTTCGCCACCAGCCCGAACCGCTTCGCCCCCTCCGCCATCAGCGGAGTCAGGTACAGCGACAACCCCAGGCCCAGGCCGAAAATAAAAAACAGCTTGATCAGTTCCGCGCTCATTGTTTCAACTTGTCCAATCCTTGATTTTATCTTTCCACAATTGCAAAAGCAAAATGCCATAAACCTGCAATCCCAAATCATCTCTTCCGGAAAAATGCGCGGTCAAAAGCGCGCGCACCGCGCCGGGATTAAAAATTCCCGCCCGTTTGATTTCGCTTTCGCTCAGCCGTTCTTCAACCCGGCTTCTCAGCTCATCCCGCAGCCATTTCCCCAGCGGCAAGGTGAACCCGGCCTTCTTGCGGGCGATGATCGCCTCCGGAATCCAGCCCCGGACCGCTTTTTTGAAAACCTTTTTACCCGTGAAAAATCCCACCTTCCATTCCCCGGGCAGGCTGAACACCAACTGCGCCAGGCGGTGGTCCAGGTAGGGCACGCGCGCCTCCAGGCCGTGCGCCATACTCATCCGGTCCACCTTGACCAATAAATCGTCCGCGAGCCAGGTGCGGAAATCCATCTGGAGCATCCGGTTAATATGGTCTGATCCCGGCTTAAAACCGGCCCGGAACCTTCCGCTCAATTTTTCAAATAAATTCTCCCGGCTCGAGATCAACTCCCCGGCCGGTCCGGGCGGGAACATTGAGGCCCAGAGGAAATGACGCTCCACATCCAAAGGCTCGCTCATCGCGGCCAGGGCCTTCCGCGCCCGCGCCTGTCCGGGAAGGCGGGAAAATATTTTTTCTCCCAGCCCGAGCAATGGCGGGAAAGAGAATAAGCGCAAGCACGCGGTGATCCGCTCCAGCCGGTGGCGCAAATATCCTCCGAACAATTCGTCCGCGCCCTCTCCGCTCAGGGCCACCGTTACCTCCGTGCGCGCCAGCTTGGAGATCAGGTAGGTCGGGATGCAAGCCGGGTCCGCGATCGGCTCGTCCAGCCGTGCGATCACCTGGTCAAAACAATTGATCGCGTCTTCCGCGCTCACCCGCAACTGGTGATGATGGGTCTGGAAACATTCCGCGGCGAACTTGCTCCAGTAGGTTTCATTCACCTCTTCGGCTCCGCCCAGAGCGGAAAAATTCACCGAAAAGGTTTTTACGCCCTCGCCCTGGAACTCTTTCATCAGCGAGACGATGGTGGAGGAATCAATTCCCCCGCTCAGGAAAGCTCCCAGCGGGACCTCCGCGATCATCTGGCTCCGGACGCTCTCTTTGAGCAAGGCCCGGATTTTTTCAACCGCCGCGGGGAGGCTGATTTTGTTCGCCGTCTCCGTTTCCGGAAAAAGATTACTCAACCGCCCCAGCCGGGTCCCCTCCGAACCCGCGATCAGATACGATCCCGGGTCCAGCTTTTTTATTCCGGTAAAGATCGTCTCCGGCCCGGGGACATACTGCAACAATAAATAATTGAAGATCGCTTCCTCGCTCAGCCCCGGCACACGGCCGATCCCGAAAACCAGCGATTTCAGCTCCGAGGCGAAAATCAATTTTTGGGGATCCTGAAAATAAAATAGCGGCTTGATCCCGACCGGGTCGCGCGCCAGAACCAGGCGCCGGGATCGGTTGTCCCAGATTGCGAACGCGAACATTCCGGCCAGCTTGCTGAATCCCCCGATGCCTTCCTGCTCGTAAAGGTGGATGATCGCTTCGGTGTCGGACCGGGTGCGGAAGCGATGTCCCTGGCCGATCAGCTCGGATCGGAGTTCCGCGAAATTATAAATCTCGCCGTTGAAGACGATCACCACGGAGCCGTCCTCGTTGGACATCGGCTGATCCCCGGTGGCGAGGTCTATGATTTTCAATCGGCGATGCCCGAACGCCAGGGATTGATCCGGGCTGAGATAAAATCCCTCCTGGTCCGGGCCGCGATGGGAAAGGCGATCC
>CAIYYW010000105.1 GCA_903930515.1 uncultured delta proteobacterium
AGACACGCCATCACCGACGATGGCTTGAATGCTTTCCTCGGCCTGGGGAACCAGGATTCCCCTTTCGCCCGGCACGCTCATCTCAAAGATGATGTGCTCATCCCACCGGGCTTGATGAAACTTCCGGAGAAGCGTCTTCTCATCCCTAGCCATGTCGTCAGCTCCTTTCCTGACTTAGCTCGAAACTTTTTGGAGAGCGTCAGCCAGCTTGTCGATGTCTTCTTTCGTCATGATCTCAGTTACGCAATAGAGGGCACTCTGACCAAGTTCCGGAAACTCGCGGGAGAGGTCTCTCCCGCCGAAGATCTTGTCTTCCAGCAGACTCTTGTTGATGTCGCGCACGGTTTTGCCGGTCTGGTCGAAGTTCACGACAAACTCCTTGAAGAACGGAGTCGTCATAGCCTGCTTGATTCCCTTGATCTCGGAAATACGCCGGGCGGCGTACTGGGCTCTTTGCATGATGGTCTGGCCGACCTCTTCCATGCCTTGCGGACCCATCAAGGCGAGATAAACGCCCGCGGTAATGGCCCACAGGCCGGTGGTCGTGCCGGTGAATTCCTTGCCTTTCTCGCGCGAGCCGTAGGAGGTCCGGTCATAGAGCACTTCGCCGAAACCGTATTTAAGTTAATTCTTTTTTACGAGTTTTCAAGCTCGTTTAAAAAATTTCACCCATTCATCTTATCTTAAAGAACCAGCCGATCTTAACGGCTTGTTAAAACTGCAATTCCAATAGGGATTGAAGCGTCATTTTTTCTGCTTCATTCTCTTCCTGAATATTCTCTGGTGGAGGCAAGCGGATTCGAACCGCCGACCCTCTGGTTGCAAACCAGATGCTCTCCCAGCTGAGCTATGCCCCCGAGTTTAGCAATACCCGCCGGGCAGATTCCAGAATCCGGTCCGGTTTCAACTCCAGCCAGCATTTCAGGCCCCGGTCGCATTCAACCTTGGCCGGCCAGCAGGGAGCGCATTCCACTTCCGCCTTTACCGGTTCTGCGTTTGGGACCAGATTCTCGGAAACGACCGTAGATCCAAAGAGCGCAATGGCTTTGGTGCCACAGAATTCAGTTAATTGCAAAGGAAAGCTATCAATCCCGATAAATAGCTTGGCTTGCTTCAGCAAATAGTATAGCTCAAGAAGATTGATTTGTCCAGTCAGGTTGAGCAAGCCCAGTTTTTTCTGCTCATCCCCGAACCTCTTTGCCTCTTCCTCGCTGCCCACTAAGACCGGAATCAGCTTCAACTCTTCCTGGATCCGCCGAATCAATTCCGGGCCGTATTCCAGCCTCCAGCTCTTGATCGGCTTTTGGCTGAACAAATGCAGAGCGCAGAATCCGGCGTTTTCATCCAGTCCGAATTTCCTTTTCAGTTTGGCGTTAAATTCCGCCTCCCCTTTCGCGCTCGCCCCGGGCAGATAAACAAAATCCTTGGGATTCCCGCCCAGGGTTCGGATGATCCGGCCATTGATCTCCACCCTCCGCTTGAATTCGCCCTTTGGCGCTACTATGTTAAAGAACCAACCCCGATTCCGGAGATTAGATCCGATCCGGACCGGAGCCCGGCTTAATAAAGCCAGCGCACCTATTAAAAAACATTCCTCCTGATAGCTTGTCACCAGAAGGTCAAATTGCTTTTCCCTGAGCCAGCCGGCAATCCGGAAAAGGTTCCGGTAATTGTAAAGCAGACTGTCTTCCAGAAGAAAAATCTCGTCCACCCCTGAAAGCTCGCTTACTACCGGATACCCGCTCTTGCTCACCAGCCAACTGATCCGCGCGGAGGGGGCTGATTCCCGAAAAAAATTCGCCACCGGCAAAAAGTTCAGGACATCTCCCAGCAAATTGGTCTTGAGGATCAGGATTCTTTTTGCCCGGCCGCATCGCTCAATTGCCGATTTCAGTTCCACCAGAGCGTCCTTCCTTTGGTGGGCCTAGTTGGAATTGAACCAACGACCTTCCGCTTATCAGGCGGACGCTCTAGCCAACTGAGC
>CAIYYW010000106.1 GCA_903930515.1 uncultured delta proteobacterium
CTGGCCGCGATCTCCATCATGCAATATCTGTGGGGAGACCTTTCTTGAGGGTTTTGTTAAATCAGAAAAAATACCAAAAACATCAAATTTAGAGGGTTTGGCCGGCAACATAAAAAGTAATAAGATCAACGAGTTAAACAATTGTTATTGACTTCATTGAAAAAACTTATATAATGGCGCATTGACTTGATTTTGCGGGGGTTGATGAATCTTCAGGAACTAATTTTAACATTGGAGCGGTTTTGGGCGGATCAAGGATGTCTGCTTGACCAATCCTATGACCTTGAAGTCGGCGCCGGCACCTTCCATCCATCCACTTTTCTCCGCTCGCTCGGGCCGGAACCGTGGAAGGCCGCGTATGTTCAGGCGAGCCGGAGACCGACCGACGGGCGATATGGGGAGAACCCGAACCGTCTGCAACATTATTATCAGTATCAGGTCCTGCTTAAGCCCAACCCTCTGGCGGTTCAGGATCTCTACCTGAAAAGCCTATCCTCGCTCGGGATCAAACCGCTCGAGCACGACATCCGATTTGTGGAAGACGATTGGGAAAGCCCCACGCTGGGGGCCTGGGGATTAGGCTGGGAGGTCTGGCTGGACGGGATGGAGATCACCCAGTTCACATATTTCCAGCAGTGCGGAGGGTTTGATCTGGCGCCGATTTCATCGGAGTTGACCTATGGCATTGAGCGGATTGCGATGTATCTGCAAGGGGTTGACCGCATTTATGATCTGAAATGGAATGAGTCGGTCCTTTACGGGGAGCTTTATCAACTGGCCGAGGTGGAATGGAGCAAATACAATTTTGAGGAAGCGGACCGGAAGATGCTGTTTGAGCATTTTGACAACTGCGAGCGGGAAAGCCTGAAGCTCCAGGAAAAAAAATTGGCGCTTCCGGCTTATGACTACTGTTTGAAATGCTCCCATCTCTTTAACCTGCTGGACGCAAGAGCCGCGATCAGCGTGAGCGAGCGGGTGAAATATATCGCCCGGGTGCGCAGGCTGGCGCGCAACTGCGCCGAGTTGTATCTCAAGAGCCGATATGATCAGGGATTTCCCCTGATCAAGGACCAGGCAAAAAAAATGCGCGCCCTGGAGGAGTTTGCTTTCTTAAAGGCGGGTTCAACCGGCTCGCCACCGGAAGAAAAGAAGAGCGATGCCTGAATTTATCCTGGAGATAGGCTGCGAGGAAATTCCGGCCCGGTTTGTGCCGGAGGCGCTGGATCAGCTTAAACAAAAGGCCGGAGATATTTGCCTTGAGGAAAACCTGGAAAACCGCGGATTCCAGGCGTTGGGCACCCCGCGGAGGCTCGCGCTTTATGCCTCTCATCTGAGCGAAATGCAAAAGTCGCGGGTGGTGGAAAAATGGGGGCCTTCCGTGAGCCAGGCCTTTGACGCCTCTGGCAACGCGACCAAGGCAGGACTGGGGTTTGCCAAAAGCGTGAGCGTGGAGATCAGCCGGATTGAGAAAAAGGATTCGGAAAAAGGCCCGAGACTTTATTTCAAGATAGAGCAGCAGGGCAGGGGGACCAAAGAAATTCTGCAAAAGATTCTCCCGGAATTGATCCTGGGAATCCGCTTTGCCAAATCAATGAGATGGGGAGAGGGCAAAATCAGGTTCGCAAGACCGATTCACTGGATTCTTGCCTTGTTCAACGGAGAAGTGATTGAGTTTGAGCTGGACGGGATCAAGGCCGGGAATAAAACCTGCGGGCATAGATTTTTGTCTCCCGGGCCGATTGAGGTGAAGGGTTTTTCCTCTTATCAGGAATTGCTCAGGAAGAATTTTGTGATCGTGGATCCGGAGGAACGGAGGGGGATGATTGCGAAGGGGCTGTCGCAAAAAGCCGAGGAACTCGGATGCGAGTTGCATCCGGATCCGGAGTTGGCTCAGGAGGTCAATTTTTTAGTTGAGTATCCGGTGGTATTAGCCGGAAGGTTTGACCGGCGATTTCAGGATCTCCCGGCTGAGGTTTTGATCGCGGCGATGAGGGGGCATCAGCGATATTTCGCGCTCAAGAGCAAAGGAACCCCGGGCCTGGTTTTGCGGCCGGATTTTTTGTTTGTGGCCAATACCAAGACCGCGGACGATCAGGTTGTGATCAAAGGGAACCAGAAGGTCTTGACCGCCCGTCTCACCGACGCGGAATTTTTCTACCACGCGGATTTGAAAACCCCTCTGGAGAAACGGGCGGAGCGGCTGGACCAGATGGTTTTTCAGGCCGGGCTGGGAACCTATAAAGATAAGAGCGAGCGCCTGTCCAATCTGATCCAGGACTTGCTTAATCAGATTTGTCCGAAGGACCAGGGGATCGGCCAAAACGCGGTTCGCGCGGTCCATCTCTGCAAGGCGGACCTGCTCACGCAGATGGTGGGGGAATTCCCGGAACTGCAAGGGATCATGGCCGGAGAATACAGCCGGGAACAAAAAGAGGAATACCCGGTATGGAAGGCGATCC
>CAIYYW010000107.1 GCA_903930515.1 uncultured delta proteobacterium
AAACTCGGTCACATCTTCAACCTGGTTCGGGTTCTGAAGCTCCCTCGCAAAATACCAGCGCTCGCAGACCGAGAAGGGTTTCAATCCCTCCTGGAAATGTTCCGGATGATGCAAATCAAAAGTGGCCACCCAATACGCCTCTTCCACCGCCTGCGCCGTCCGGAGATGGTCCAGGTTGCCATCGCAGGGAGCGAACGGGTCAAAGCTGAACACCGAGTAGGGACGGTATTTACGGAAGCAATAAACCATCCGCTCGCGGAGCTTGACCATTGAGAGATCCCCCAGGCAGTCGGTCTCGAACCCCAGCTCCACGATCTCGGAAACCCCGACATAATCGGCCCCGAGACGCATTTCCTCGGTGTTGCGTTTGATGGTTTCCTCAATGCTCAGCCCGACCGAGTCCTTGCGATCATCGGTCACCCTCACCATCACGATCTTCCAGCCCTGGGCCGATAATTTCGCGATCGTGCCCCCGCAGAACGCGGCCAAATCGTCCGCGTGCGGGCTGATCACCATTGCCGTGCGCATTCCTCATCCCTCCTTGAAAATGTGCAAGCGCCTTCCTCCTTCGTCCTGCAGGGCAGGACTACCAAGGACAAGTTAGGAGCGATTCTTGTGTGGCGCAGACACTCTTGCTTGCCCGCCGTAGTCCTGTCGATCCTCCCGGGGACGAAGGACAGGACGGAGGAGGGTCTGCTCACAATTACCTTTTCTCCAGTTCCTGCACCAGCCTGGAGATCTCCTGGCTGAAGGTGAGATTTTCATTGGCGATCCGGAGCCGCTCGCAGAGCACGATGCTGAAGGCCTTATAAAATTTCCGCTCAATCTCCTTGTTGCCCGCGATCAGGTTTTGAAAATCCGTGTGCTTGATCGCCAAACATTCCGTGTCTTCCTCCGCGATCACGCTCGCGCTCCGGGGAGCCTGGTCCACCAGGCTGATCTCGCCGAAATATTCACCGCGCCCCAGAAAAGCCAGGATATGCTCGTCCCCGAACGAATCGGTCTTGACCACCCTCACCTTGCCCTTCTTGATGATGTAGAGGCCGTCTCCGCGCGCCTTCTCCTTGACAATGGTCTCGTCCTTTTCATAGCCCTTGCTCTTGGCCGACATATTGATGCTCAGAAGCTCGGTGGTGGAAAAGCCTTTGAACAAGGAAATGCTTTTCAATAATTTGACATCTTCCATTTAAATTATCCCTTTAAAACCGCTTTCGGAATCATTCTCGCCACCGGCTCGGCCAGCCCGGCTTTAGTCACGCTCTCAATCACCAAATCAATGTCCTTGTATGCCTGTGGCGCTTCTTCCTTGATCGCCCGCCGATCTTCGCAAATAAGATATATCCCTTCCATACTTTGCGCAAATTCATCATCGCTGATCGCGCCCGGCCGTCTCTTCTTCCCGGCCGCCTCGGTCCGGCTCATCACCCGGCCGGCCCCGTGGTTCACGCTGCTCAAGGTCAACTCGCTCCCGTCCTTGCCCGCGAGCAAATAACTGGCCGTGCCCATTGATCCCGGGATCAAAACCGGCTGGCCGGTGTCCGCGAACATGGTCCCCTTCATGCGTTCCGGCCCGAACGCCCGGGTGGCGCCCTTGCGGTGGACCAGGAGCAATCGCCCCCGATGTTGCTCATACTTGGCGATGTTATGGGTCACATCGTAAATCAGCCGGATCGCGAGTTCGCCTAAAATTTGCCGGAGCGCGCCCTTGACCAGCACCGCCATCAACTGCCTATTGCAGAACGCGAAGTTGGCCGCGCAGTTCATCGCGGATAAATAGTTCCGGCCTTCTTTGCTTTCCAGGGGCAGGAAACAGAGCTGGCTGTTGGGCTGACACCCGCCCTGAGCCTCATCCCATTTCCGCGCCAGCTTCATATAATCGTCTCCCACCTGGTGTCCGAAGCCCCGGCTCCCGGAATGGATCATCATTGTGAATTGCCCTTCAAAAATCCCGAACCGGTCCGCGAGTTTTTTGTTGAACACCCGCTGGACCTCCTGCAGTTCAATGAAATGGTTGCCCCCGCCCAGGGTGGCCAATTGATCCTTGCCCCGCTCAAAAGCCCTTCGGCTGACCGCGGACGCGTCTCCCGCCATTGAACCCCGGTCTTCGATCCGGGCTAACACCCCCTGCTCTTCTTCATCGCCCCAGAACTCCCAGACCAGATGATTTTTCTTGCCCAGGTGGAACAGGCCCGAAACCCCTTGCTCAATCGCGATGGTAAAATCGTCATCGTTCAGAGCGACATTGTGTTTGCCTTCTCCCAAAGGAATGAAATGATGAATCCGTTGCGCCAGAGCCTTGGTATCAACTTCTTTAATTGGGAGCGGCGTGGTCAACAGCCGCATCCCGCAGTTAATGTCATAGCCCACCGCGGCCGGGACCACATACCCGTCCAGGGCCGCCACGCACCCGATCGGAACCCCGAACCCCTGGTGGATATCCGGCATCCCCCAGACTTCCACCACCCCCGGCAGACGACACGCATCCTTTAATTGCCGCAGCGCCCCTTGCTCAATCTGAATCCCCTCCCGCGCCAGAATCCGGCCTGGAATCCTCATCCCGGCCTCAACCGGAACTTCAATGATATTCTGGTCAATCCTCTTCATCTCAGATAAAGATTAACATAAGCCCGGCAGTGGTCAAAAAAGACGGCGGATTACAAAAAAAGGGCAAGCCCGAAGGCCTGCCCCTTTATTTTTTGCGCGCAAAAAATTATTACGCGACCGTGACTTCCTTGCACAGGTAAACATCCTGGATCGCATTCAGCAGCTCCACGCCGTCCTTGATCGGCTTTTGGAAGGCCTTCCTGCCCGAGATCATCCCCATGCCGCCGGCGCGCTTGTTGATGACCGCGGTGAGCACGGCCTGGGCCAGGTCGTTCTGGCCGGAGGCTCCGCCGGAATTGATCAGGCCGCTCCTGCCCATATAGCAGTTGACCACCTGCCATCGGGTCAGGTCAATCGGGTTGTTGGTGGTGAGCTTCTCGTAAACCAGCTTGGAGGTTTTGCCGAACTTGATCGCGTTATACCCGCCGTTGTTCTCCGGCTGTTTCTGCTTGATGATGTCCGCCTGGATGGTGACGCCCAGATGATTGGCCTGTCCGGTCAGGTCCGCGGAGGTTTCATAATTCACCCCGTCCTTCTTGAACAGCGGGTTCCGGAGATAGCACCAGAGCACAGTCACCATTCCCATCTGGTGGGCCAGCTCAAACGCCTCCGAGATTTCCACGATCTGCCGCCTGGATTCCACGGACCCGAAATAGATGGTGGCGCCCACGGCCGCGCAGCCCATCTCAAACGCCTGCTCCACCGATGCGAATAGGGTCTGGTCGTAAATCTCCGGGTAAGTCAGGATCTCGTTATGGTTGATTTTCATGATCATCGGAATCTTGTGGGCGTATTTGCGCGCCACCGACCCGAGCGAGCCTAGGGTGGACACCACCGCGTTGCACCCGCCCTCCAGGGCCAGCTTGATGATATTCTCCGGGTCGAAGAGAAGCGGGTTGGGCGCGAAGGACGCGGCTCCGGAATGTTCTATGCCCTGGTCAACCGGCAGGATGGAAAGGTATCCGGTCCCGCTCAGCCGGCCGGTGTTAAAAATAATTTGCAGGTTCCGCAAAACCGGAACCGTCCGGTCCGAGGCCGCCACCACCCGGTCAATGAAGTCCGGCCCCGGCAGATGAAGCATCTTTTTGGGTATGCCCACGCATTGGTATCCCAGCAAATCCTTCGCCTCCGCCCCCAGCATCTTTTCAATCTTCTCAATCATTTTTACCCTCCTTATTTAGAAATTGAAAATAACAATGAACCGTCAGCTCTTAAAATATTATATCAGCGCGTTCGGCAATTTCACCAGCCAATCGTTTAAAATCCGCATAAGCGTCTTGAACCGCTTATGATTGGGCAGATCGTTGGCAAAGGCGCAGATGCATGCCAGAATTTTATCCGGATCGCTCAGGCTTTCCCTCCGCTCCGCCCGATCCGATCCCAAATCCACGAGGAGCCCGATCAGTTCTTGATCATCCATTATTTCCACTTTCTATATTCCCATTCTTACCACATCCGGGCATAATACTCAAGGAAAGCTTTTACTTTGGCCTTCTCATTTCCAGCTTATGATGCTTGGAATATTGCTCCCAGAACTCGCAACGCGGGGCGATACTCGCCGGCTCGGTTTGGACCTGGCTGTCCAAAATCTGAACCTTTCGGTTTCCCGGCTCAAAGGCCGGCCATTGGGGAAGGCCCTTTCCGTTGGGGTTTCCGGTTTTGGCGAAATTGACCCAGTATCCCTGGATGATCTTTCCCAGCGCTTTTGCCGGTGGAGTATTCTTGCGGGTGTAAAACAGGTTCATCGGCAAGCGGTCAAAGGTGTCAAAGATGAAGGGGATTTCAAAGGAATGCGCGGACCCGGTGTATTTTCCCAGGGCCATCTCGTCATAATCAAACCGATAATAATAAGTATCTTTCTCCTGCCCGGCCACGGAAAGAAGCCCCAAATAGGTCGGACAGGCCAGCGCGACCTCAACCCCGAACATCCTCCCGTAGGCTTCCACCGGACGATTGTCAAACTCGCTCAGCGGATACAACTCGACCAGTTTTTTCGCGTCCGCTTCCGGAACCTTAAATTCCCGGACCAGGGCCGACTCATAATCGGACGGCTTGATTTTTTTCAAGTCGCCGATCAACTTCATCGCCTTGCCGAATTCATCGCGGTTGCTCCCGGCCATAAACGGCACTTTATTATAATTCCCCGCCCGGATCATTGATAAAGGCGTCCCGGTCAGAACATAACCATCGTGATGCGTCACATTCCCGCCATCCTCGCTCATTCCAGTGGAAACTTTCAGCATTTTTTTCGCCGGAATCGCCCGCAGGCATTTCAGATCGCTGGGCGCGCACCCGAAATTTTCCGCGGTTTTTTTTGCAACCTGGTATCCCTTTTCCAGATCCTCGCTCGCATCGCATCCGCCGCTTTCCAGGATCGCTCGCTGGAAAAGTCCCTTGGCCAGCGGGGTCGCCAGCAGGGTGCAGATGCTCCAGCCGCCCGCGGATTCTCCGAAAATGGTGACATTGCCCGGGTCGCCCCCGAAATTGCCGATGTTATCCTGAACCCATTTCAGAGCGGCCACCTGATCCAGGGTGGCATACCCGCCCGTGCTTTGATTCGGATCTTCATCCCGCAAGGACGGGTCGGCGAAAAAGCCGAAAATGTTCAGGCGGTAATTGGCGGTGACAACCACCACCCCGCCTTCCTCGGCCAAACGGTCCCCCCAATACATCGGCGTATTGGCCGTGCCCCCGGTGTAGCCGCCCCCGTGAATCCACACCATCACCGGGAATTTACCTTCCTGCTTCGGCCGCCAGACATTCAGATACAAACAATCCTCGGACATCCCTTCCTCGGAGGTCATCACCTCCAAAGTGAAAATACCCTTCTGCATACACTGATGCCCGAATTTGTCAGCATCCCGCGCGCCCGGCCAGGCCGGAACCGGCTGCGGGGCTTTCCAGCGCAATTCCCCCACCGGAGCCGCGGCAAAGGGAATCCCCTTCCATACGCAAGCCCCCCCATCCTTCTCACCCGCCCCCTTTACCAGCCCGGACTTGGTCGGAACCGAATCCGCGCAATTCCACTCCGCGCGCGCGTTCGCTCCCAGGCCCAAAGCTATCAATATTGCCAGAGTGACCATAAGCCTTATTAACATTTTTCCCTCTCCTTGGTTATTTTTTGGATCACCTTAATTATAGTTGAACAAAAATTAAAATAAGTCAAAAGGAACAGATGGGCCGGGTGGATGGTTTTTGACAACCAGGATGGAAATGGAGTAAAACGAGGCAGGGAGGAAAGGAAAAATGGACCGGAGAAAATTTGTCAAAAGCGGGATGGTCGCGGGAACGGCGATGGCCCTGGCGGGTCGGAGCTGGGCCGGACCTTTGCTTCAGACTGGAACGAGCAAGCCCAACATCATCATTATCCTTTGCGACGACCTGGGGTATGGAGATTTGGGTTGTTTCGGCCCGACTGAAATCCGGACCACGAACATAGATCGCCTGGCCGGGCAGGGAATCAAGTTCACCGATTTTTACTCTTCGGCCCCGGTCTGCTCTCCGAGCCGGGCCGGTCTGCTCACGGGCCGTTATCCACCCAGAACCGGGGTGACTCAAGTCCTGTTCCCCTCCCGCGGAATTGAGAGCATCCTTAACACCCGCAATATCCTGGACGGAGCCGCGATCGCACTTCCCAAGGACGAGCTCACGGTGGCCGACCTGTTGAAAAAATCCGGATATGTCACCGGTATGATCGGCAAATGGCATTTGGGCGACCTTCCCGGCACCCTTCCCAATGACCGCGGTTTTGACCATTACCTGGGATTGCTTTACAGCAACGATATGGCCCCGCTCCCGCTTTATCGGAACCGGCAGGTGATCGAGAAATCCCCGGTCAACCAGGATTATTTGACCCGGAAATACACCGACGAGGCGCTCCAGTTCCTCAAGGAAAATAACCACCGGCCCTTTTTCCTCTATCTCGCCCACACCTTCCCGCACGAGCCTTTGCATGCGTCCCCGGAATTCCGGGGGAAATCAAAAGCGGGGATTTACGGTGATTGCGTGGAAGAGATTGATTGGAGCACAGGCAAAATTTTGGACGCGCTTTTGAGTTACGGTCTTTTGGAAAACACCCTGGTGATGTTCACCAGCGACAACGGGCCTTGGTGGACGGGCAATCCGGGCTATCATCGGGGACGGAAGAATGAAACCTTTGAGGGCGGAATGAATGTGCCCTTGATCGCCAGTTGGCCGGGGAGGATTCCGGCCGGGAAGGAATCCGATCAGATGGCGATGAACTTTGATTTGTTCGCCACCTGTCTGGCCGTGGCCGGGGCTGACTTGCCCCGGGACCGGATCATTGACGGCAAGAATTTGCTCCCGCTCCTGGAGGGCAAGGAATACGAAACCCCGCATCAACACCTGTTTTATTACCAGGGCCGGAACCTGCAGGCGGCGCGGTCCGGGAATTGGAAATACCAGCTCAAGCATTATGTCCATTATCCGCCGTTCGGAAAGGGCCAGGGCCCCTGGCTGTTTGACCTGAAAAATGACCCGAATGAATCCTACAATGTGATTAAGGACCACCCGGAGCTCGCCAAGGAATTTGAAAAAATCATCTCGGATTGGAACAAACATTTCAGCCGGGGCCTGAAAATTTAGAGAAAAAGCCGGGATTTCAGGAGGTTAACCGGATCATTCAAATAAACCGCTTTGTCCGGATCCCGCATCTAAAATATATAATGGGGGAAATTTTAAACCGGCAGGATGACCTTCTTGACAAGACTTCCAGATTGTCATAAAATAAAACTTAACTAAAGAAGCGATGGAAGAGGTCTAAGAAATGGCCGAAAAAATCGGGGAACTGTTAGTTCGGGAAAACCTGATCACGCCGGTTCAGCTCCAGAAGGCCTTGGAGGAGCAGAAACGGATCGGGGGCCGGCTGGGCGCCAACCTGTGCAAGCTGGGCTTCCTCAAGGAGGAACAATTAACCGAGTTCCTGAGCAAACAGTACGGGGTTCCCGCGGTCAACCTCAAGGAATTTGAGATTGATCCGGAGGTGATCAAGCTGATCCCGGAAGAAGTGGCGCGCAAGCATTTGGCGATCCCGGTCAACCGCGCCGGGAGCACCCTGATCGTGGGGATGGCGGACCCGAGCAATATTTTCGCGATGGACGACATCAAGTTTCTGACCGGGTACAATGTGGAAGTGGTGGTTGCTCCGGAGAACGCGGTGAAGGAGGCGATTGAGAAATATTACCAGGGCTCCGGGGATAATATGGAAGAAGTCCTGGGGAATATGGAAGATATTGACATCGAGCTGGGGGGTGATGAAGAGGAAGTCAATTTAAATGACTTGGCGAAGGCGAGCGAGGAAGCCCCGGTGATCAAGCTGGTGAATCTGATCTTGACCGACGCGATCAAGAAGCACGCCAGCGATATCCACATCGAGCCTTATGAAAAGACCTTCCGCTGCCGGTACCGGGTTGACGGGATTCTATATGAAGTCCTGAAGCCTCCGATGAAGATGAGGAACGCGATTACCAGCCGGATCAAGATTATGAGCGGGATGGACATTGCCGAGCGGAGGCTGCCGCAGGACGGCCGGATCAAGATCAAGCTGGGCAAGGACAAGGAAATGGACTACCGAGTGTCGGTGGTGCCGACCCTGTTCGGGGAAAAAGTGGTTCTGCGTCTGTTGGACAAATCCAACTTGCAACTGGATATGACCAAGCTCGGGTTTGATGAAATTCAAATCAAGCTGTTCAAAGAAGCCATCGACCGGCCCTACGGGATGGTGCTGGTGACCGGGCCGACCGGGAGCGGCAAGACCACCACCTTGTATTCGGCGCTGAGCGAATTGAACAAGCCGGAGGTGAATGTCTGCACCGCGGAAGACCCGGTGGAATATAACCTGATGGGGATCAACCAGGTGCAGATGCACGAAGAGATTGGGCTCAACTTCGCCGCGACATTGCGGTCCTTCCTCCGGCAAGACCCCGACATCATCCTGGTGGGAGAAATCCGCGATTTTGAAACCGCGGAAATCGCGGTGAAAGCCGCTCTCACCGGCCACTTGGTTCTTTCCACCCTCCATACCAATGACGCTCCCAGCACGGTGAACCGCCTCCTGAATATGGGCGTGGAGCCGTTTTTGGTCGCCAGTTCCGTGAACCTGATCCTGGCGCAAAGACTGGTGCGCAAGGTCTGCCCGGAATGCAAGGAGCCGGTTGAATTCCCGGTCACGGGCCTGGAGGAAATGGGAATGAGCAAGGAACTGGCCAAGGATACGGTGGTTTATAAAGGCAAAGGTTGTTTCAATTGCAGCGAGACCGGGTACAAGGGACGGCTCGCGGTTTACGAGGTGATGATGTTGTTCGAGGAGCTCAAGGATTTAATCCTGAACGGCGCCAGCGCCGTTGAGTTGAAAAAGGAAGGGATCCGGCTGGGGATGAAGACGATGAGGATGAGTGGTCTGGAAAAAATCCGGGCGGGGATTACCACTCCCGATGAAGTCGGGAGAGTCACCGCGTCGGATTTCCAATAACCTAGGGATCCAGGAGGAAAAATATGGCGAATTTGCATCAGCTTCTGAAAGTGATGATTGAAAAAGGGGCCACCGACCTTCATGTTACCACCGGGTCTCCCCCCCAAATCCGGATTGACGGCAACTTGGTGCCCTTGAAAAGCCCGCCCTTGACCGCGCCGGAAACCAAGCAGCTTTGCTATTCCATCCTCACCGATTCTCAGAAGCAGAAGTTCGAGGAGAACTGGGAGTTGGACCTGAGCTTCGGCGTCAAAGGCTTGAGCCGGTTCCGGGCCAATGTCTTCATGCAAAGAGGCGCCGTGGCCGGATCTTTCCGGGCGATTCCGTTCCGAATTATGAGCTTTGAAGAATTAGGCATCCCGATCGTGGTGCAAGGCCTGTGCAACAGGCCCCGCGGACTGATGTTAGTCACCGGCCCCACCGGGTGCGGCAAAAGCACCACCCTGGCGGCGATGATTGATAAAATCAACATCGAACAGCCGCTCCATATCATCACCATTGAAGACCCGATTGAATATCTTCATCAGCATAAGAAATGCCTGGTCAACCAGAGGGAAGTGGAAGCCGACACCAAGAGCTTCAAGGTCGCCCTGAAATACATCCTCCGGCAGGACCCGGATGTGGTGCTGGTCGGTGAAATGAGAGACTTGGAAACCGTAGAGGCCGCCTTGACCATCGCCGAGACCGGACACTTGGTGTTCGCCACCCTCCATACCAATTCCGCGGTTGAAACCATCAACCGGGTCATTGATGTCTTCCCCGCTTACCAGCAGTCCCAGGTGCGCGCCCAACTCAGCTTCGTGCTGCAAGGAGTGCTGTGCCAGTCCCTGGTCCCCAAAGCCAGTGGGCGCGGACGGGTGCTGGCGATGGAGATTATGATCCCCAACCCCGCGATCCGGAACCTGATCCGGGAGGACAAGATTCACCAGATTTATTCGGTAATGCAGGTGGGCCAGGAAACACACGGGATGCAAACCCTGAACCAGACGCTGACCGCGCTCTATGCGCGCCGGATGATTTCGCTTGAAGACGCGATGGGATATAGTTCGGATACGGAAGAAATAAAGATGCTGATTGAGCACGGAACGACCAGACCGATAGGAGGGATGGCCCGACCCAGGCCGACCTAAAGTGAGAAGCTGATTAAACCAGGAGGTGGAAAATGCCAAAATTCGCGTGGGAAGGAAAAACGACCGGGGGCAAAAGCATTAAAGGGGTAATGGATGCTCCCAATATTGACTCGGTAGTGAGCCAGCTCCGGAAGCAGAACATTTCTCCGGTAACCGAGGCGATCAAGGAAAAAAAGGGGCTGGATCTAAGCAACATCAGCTTCTCCATCGGAACCGGGGTGAGCGAGAAGGATCTGACTATTTTCACCAGACAATTCGCGACGATGATTGATGCGGGCTTGCCCCTGGTCCAATGCCTGGACATCCTGGCCAAGGAGTCTCCCAATATGTCCTTGCGCAAAATCCTCAATTCCGTGAAGGAATCGGTGGAAGCCGGCACCACCCTGGCGGAGGCGATGAAGAAACACCCGAAGGTTTTTAGTGATCTTTATGTCAATATGGTGGCGGCCGGGGAAGTGGGCGGTATTTTAGACACGGTCTTGAACCGGCTGGCGGTGACCATTGAAAAAGCCGCAGCCCTGAAGCGGCAGATCAAGAGCGCGATGATCTACCCCCTGATCACCCTGACCGTCGCGGTCGCGGTGGTGGCGGTCCTGATGATCTTCGTGATTCCCCAGTTTGGCGCACTGTTCAAGGATATGGGAGCGCAACTGCCGGCCCTGACCCTGTACGTGATGAATATAAGCAACTGGATCGCCAATGTCTCTCACCTGCTGATTATGGGAGTAAGCATCGCCGCGGTGATCGTCGGCAAGATCGCCATGGACAGGAACCCCAAAACCCAGATGCTCCTCCATAGATTCTATATCTGGCTCCCGGCCTTGGGCGATGTGATCCGGAAGAGCGCCGTGGCCAGCTTCACCCGCATCCTGGGAACCCTGATCTCCAGCGGCGTGCCGATTATGGACGGCCTGGACATCGTGGCCAGAGTGGCCGGCAACCGGGTGGTGGAGGCGGAACTGAAAAGGGTCAAACAGGCGATTAGCGAAGGAAAAACTTTATCGGAGCCTCTGAGGCAAAGCAAGGTGTTTCCGCCGATGGTGGTGCAGATGATCGGAGTCGGAGAACAAACCGGCGCCCTCGACGCCATGCTTCAGAAGATCGCCGACTTCTATGAGCAGGAAGTGGATGAATCGGTGGAAACCCTGACCGGACTTTTGGAGCCGGCGATTATGATCTTCCTGGCCATAGTGGCGGGCGGAATCGTTATTTCAATGTATCTCCCGATCTTCTCGCTCGCCAATGCGGTTTCCGGAGGCGATTAGGCTAAGGCAGATGCATGAACCCGGAATCCCGGAGAGATTTGCCGGAGGCTGATCTTCTCGCCCGGCTCAAGTGGATCCTCTTCTTCAGACTGATCATCGTCTCGATCCTGTTCGTGTCCATCATCGGGTTCCATCTGCGCGAAAGCCGCGCCTTTCTGATCCCCAACCTGATCGTGCTTTATTTCGGGATCGGCTTCTCTTACTTCTTCACCCTGCTTTCCCTGCTCGCCCTGTTCCGGATCAGGCATCTCCGATTATTCAGTTACCTCCAGTCCGGATGGGAAGTCGTGTTCGCCACCGTCCTGATCTATATCACCGGGATCTGGGACAGCCCCTTCGGATTCCTCTACCTGCTCGCCATCATCAGCGCCAGCATCCTGCTTTCGGGCAAAGGCGCCTTCTTCTCCGCGGTATCCTGCAGCCTTTTTTACGGCTTGCAAATTTTCGGGGTCAAATACGGATGGATCCCCTCTTTTTTTCCCCCGGACTCCCAGCTCAACTCCATTGAACTGGTCCGGAATTTCTTTTATTACCTCTGCTTCTTTTACGCCACCGCGGCCGGAGCCGGATATGTCGCGGAACAACTCCGCAAAACCAGCCAGCAATTGACCGAAGCCCGGATCGGCCTGGACCGGCTGGAAGTCCTGAACGAGGCCATCGTCCATTCCATCCGCTCCGGCCTGATCACTTTCAACCCCGCGGGAAAAATTATTTTTGCCAACCGGTCCGCGGAGGACATTTTTGGAAAACCGGTCAGCGATTTGAGCGGGAAAGCCATCGAAGAACTTTTTCCCGCGGAGCCGCGCCGTAAACTGCTGGAAGCCAAAGAGTTGGGGGCCCGGATCAAATTGACCTATGACAATTTCCAGGGGCAGGAACTGATCCTGGAATGCTTCTGGCAAAAGCTGCAAGCCCCCGCGGGACAATCCTTGGGCGAACTCCTGGTGATCTCGGACATCACCGACCTGGAGCGGATGGAAGAGCGGCTCCGGGTCGCGGACCGGCTCGCAGCCGTGGGCATGCTCGCCTCCGGCATCGCCCACGAAGTCCGGAACCCGCTCGGCGCCATCAGCGGGTCCATCGAGCTCCTGAAAAGAGAAACCGATCAGACCGGCCCGGACGCGCATTTGATGGGGATCGTGCTCAGCGAGACCGACCGGCTCAATCAACTGATTACGGATTTTCTCCTTTTTGCACGGCCCACTCCCAAAACCATCGAGCCGATCCGAGTCGCCGATTTCTTTCGCAACCTGCTCACAATGGCCCAGACCCGCAGCCGCAAGGTGGAATTGGTTTTGGACACGGAACCTGATATGATTATCAACTCGGATCCCAGGCTGTTGGACCAAATCTTCTGGAACCTGGTCAATAACGCCCTGGACGCAATGCCGGAGGGAGGGAGACTGACGATCAAGGGAGGAAAAGAAAACCGCGCGAACCGATCCGGAATCTGGCTCCTGTTCTCGGATACCGGGATCGGGGTGCCGCCGGAAAATCTGGATCGGATCTTTGATCCCTTCTTCACCACCAAGGATCACGGCACCGGCTTGGGCCTGAGCACCACCTGGAGGATTCTGGAAGAGTTGCAGGGAGAGATTCAGGTGAAAAGCCGGCCCGGAGCGGGAGCGGATTTCCGGATTTGGCTTCCGACGGAATATCAATCGAAGGCGGAAGGAGGACCGGCATGACCGAAGAGCAGGTGCTGGTGGTGGATGACGAGACGGGGATGCGCGAGTTCCTTAAAATTATGCTCGAGAAAATGGGGTACCAAGCCGAGGCCGCGGATTCCGGCGAGACGGCGATCCAAAGGCTGGAGCAAGGCCGGTTTAACCTGGTGATTTGCGACCTGAAGATGCCCCGGGTGAGCGGGATGGAAGTGTTGCGCCGGAGCAAGGAGATCAACCCGGAGGCCCCGGTGATTATGATCACGGCCTTCGGGAGCGCGGAGAGCGCGGTGGAGGCGATGAAACTGGGGGCTTATGATTACATCTCCAAGCCCTTCAAGGTGGACGAGATTCAACTGGTAATCCAAAAGGCCCTGGAAAAGGCGCGGCTGGTGGAGGAGAATATCCAGCTCAAGCGCGAGTTGAAAAATAAATACGGGTTCCACAACCTGATCGGACTGAGTGAGCCGATGCGGAAAATTTACGAGATGATCCGGCAGGTGGCTCCCTCCAAAAGCAATATCCTGATCTCCGGCGAAAGCGGCACAGGAAAGGAACTGGTGGCCAAGGCCATCCATTATAACAGCCCCCGGAGAAACTATCCCCTCTTGACCGTCAATTGCGCCTCCATCCCGGAAAGCCTCTTGGAGAGTGAACTGTTCGGACACACCCGGGGAGCTTTCACCGGCGCCTACCAGAGCAAGCGCGGGGTGTTCGAGTTGGCCGATTCGGGAACCATCTTCCTCGATGAGATAGCCGAAATGGCCCCTTCCCTCCAGGCCAAACTGCTCAGGGTGATCGAAGACCGGAGCTTCCGCAAAGTCGGGGGCGAGCAGGAACTCAAAGTGGATGTCCGGATCATCGCCGCCACCAACCGCGACCCGGAAAAAGAAATCGCGGCCGGAAAATTCCGAGATGATTTGTATTACCGGCTGAATGTGATCCGGATTCATCTGCCCCTGCTCCGGGAGCGCAAGGAAGACATTCCGATTTTGGCTCAGCATTTTCTGGAAAAATACACGCGCGAACTGGATAAGCCGATCCGGAAAATCTCCGATGAGGTGGAACAGATTTTTATGAAATACCCGTGGCCCGGGAATGTGCGGGAGCTGCAAAATGTAATTGAGCGGGCGGTCAGCCTGGAAGGCACCGAAGTGATTTTGCCCGAGAGCATTCCGGAAAAAGTCCGCTACCCGGAAGTCCGGCTGGAGTTGGCTTCCGGCATCCACCTGCCCCCCCAGGGGATTGACCTGGAAAAAACCCTCCAAGACCTGGAGTGCAAGCTGATCAAAGAGGCCTTGGCGGAAACCAGAGGGGTCAAGGTCAAGGCCGCGGAACTGCTGGGCCTGTCCTTCCGATCCTTCCGCTACCGGGTGACCAAGCTCGGGGTTGCCAAAGAACTCGGGATGGAAGAAGAAGAGCCGGGGCCAAATAATAGCGAGGAGGATTGAGTTGTTGAACCAAAGAAGAATCTGGATGGATGGGGAATTGCGTCCGTTCGGAGAGGCCAAAGTGCATTTGCTGAGCCAGTCGTTCGCGAGGGGCTCCGCGATTTTTGAAGTGATCAGCGTTTTTGCCGCAGATCAGGGCGCCGCGGTATTCCGTATTTCCGATCATCTGGACCGGCTCTCTGCCAGCGCCTCCGCCCTGATGATCAGGCTCCCCTTGTCCCGCGCCAAGATCCGGGCCGCAGTCCTTAAGACCGTCTCGGCCAACCAGGTGGATTTCGGGTTGGTCAAGTTGATCGCGTATTACTCCGGCTTCGGGCTGGAAGTGATCCCGACCGATCCCAAAGTCAGCTTCGCCGTGGCCGCATTCCAGTTCGGACGCGATTTGAGCCTGAGCAAGCTCGGCGAAGACCGCTTTGCCACCGTCGGCATCAGCAAGTGGCGCAAGCTGGATCCGGCCACCGTGCCGATTTTCGCCAAGGCCGCGGGCAACTACCTGAACCCGATGCTGGCCAAGCTGGAAATCAGATCTCGCGGGTTCAAGACCCCGATCCTGCTTGACACCAAAGGATCGGTGGCCGAAGGAGCCACCGAGAGCATTTTTCTGGTCAGGAACAAAAAGGTCCTTACCCCGAAACTGGACAACATCCTCCCCGGTATCACCCGGCTCAGCATCCTGGAAATCTGCAAGCGCCTGGGGATTCCGGTTCAAGAGCAAAATCTGAAACTAAAAGATTTGCTCTCCTGCGACGAAGCCTTCTTCAGCTCCACCACCTGCAAGGTCTGGCCGATCAGCCGGATTGAAAAACGCCGGTTGCCCGCCCCGGGTCCGGTAAGCGCGAGGCTCAAGGAATACTTTGACCAGATTCTCTCGGGACGAATAAAAGAATTCCGGCGCTGGCTGACTTATCTGGAATAGGGGATGGCCTTTTTTTCACATTATCCGTTTTCAGTTCAGCCGGCCAGTATTTCCTTGAAGGCGTCAATCCTGGTCCGGAGCGGGGCCAGGCTGGAGGTCTGATAGTCGCTCTCTAATCGGAGCACCTGAATTCCGGCCTTCTTCAAATCCTCTTCCACTCCCACCACTTCCATCTCGTAAGGCTCGCAGAATTTCTGGAGCAAATAAATCACGGCCCTGGCCTTTGAATCCTTCGCCCGCTTGATGATCCGCTCCACCCGCGACTCCTTGCGGTGGTAAAAACCGGCTGCCGGAATCTTATTCAATTGGGCCTGGACCAGCGCGGTAATCGGCTCCTGGCTCAGATCCACGATGCTTTCCACATACCTGGAACCGTTGACCAGGATCTCATCCACGATCAGGAATCCCGCGCTCTCAATCTCGCCGATGATCTCAATCGGTTCCGCCACTTTCCCCGCCAGCAAAACCGGAGTCCGGTCTTTGCCCCAGGCCTTCCGCGTCTTGGCCTCTTCCAATAATCCCCGGACCAGATTTTCCGCTTCCTGCTTTTCCCCGGCCATTCCGGCCTGGACCGCGAAAAAATATTCCGCCGCGCTCACCCGTCCGGCGACCATCTCCCGCTTCAATCCCAAAAACGCGCTCTTGATGGAGTTGATCGCGCCGGAGGCTTTCCGGATCTCTTCGGAGTCCGGGTAATGGCCGGTGATTTCCGAAAGCCGGTTCCGGATCCGCTCCAGTTCTTCTCTCAAATACTTCTCCGATGCTTCATTATCCCTGAGCCGGGGCGGACGGAAGCTCTCTACATACTTG
>CAIYYW010000108.1 GCA_903930515.1 uncultured delta proteobacterium
AGGGGGCGCGTTGACCCCGCGAGGTGCCTTCCAAACCCCGCGAGGTTGAGGTCGTAGACACAGGCACCGGGGCGCCGGGGGCCTTGGCTAGGGTCTCCACGTCGGCCAGGCCGATGACGAAGGGCTCGCCCTCCTTCCCCTGACCGGCTTCTATTTCCTGCAAGGACTGGACGGCCTTAAGAAAGTTTTCAAGAACGCGGAGCCGGTCCTGCTCTCCCTTATTGCCGGCCTGATCCTGTGGCAATTCGCTTACACCGGCTGGCTCGCGCATATGTATCAGCAGAAGCTGATCTATCCCCGCGAGCCGGTTGCAGTGGAAGAATACGGGGAATGGAACACTCCTGCGATTGATATGGCCAAATATTATAATTACTGGTATCAGCCGGAGCAGTATAATATCTCTTTTTCCGACTTGGTCATCCTCCAGAAAATTGCCGGCGAAGTCACTCCGGAGGATGCCGTGATCATTTCCCGCAAGGCCTCGCTCACCGGGTATTATTCCGGCCGTAAATCCAACTGGTACCTGCTGGGGGTCTCAAACCAGGAGCAGTGGGCGTATCTGAAAAAAAATCACGCCACCCATATTTTGATCACCGACTCCAACCCCGATTTGATCAACCTGATCCGCGCCAACCCGGAAAATTTCCGGCCCCTGGCCATGATCCATTCCGAATTGAGCGAGATGGGTCTTCTGGAAATCACTAAATTCCCCGACCGGTAACGGAATTCTTTTTCACCCGCGCCCTCACCACCAGCACATCGCTCAGGGAAGGGAATAAAGCGGCGATTAAATCCAGGATTTTAAGAATGATCCCCGACCATTTCCGGGGCATTTTCCCCAGGCTCGCCCCCCAATAAGGAGCGCACCAGAGCAGGCTCAATCCCCGAACCAACTCGGTTTCAAAATCCGGTTCCAGTTTGCGCGCCAGAAAACCGCGGTCGAATTTGAAGTTATGGTCGTCCGGGGGCATCCAGGAGGGATGCTCGGATCGCTTTCGGCCCTTAAGCTTTTGATAGGCCCGGTCATAGTTGCGGCCGATCCGGCAGGACAGGCTTTCAAAATTGGCCACCGAGATGATGAGTTGCCCGCCCGGCTTTAATACCCGCGCGGCCTCCTGGAGCGAAGCGTCCAAATCCGCGAAATGGTCAATCGCTCCTTTGCAGACCAGCTTGTCAAAACAGTTGTCCGGAAAGGGAATTTTTTCCGCGATGCTCCGGATCAAAATCACCGGATGAGTCTTCCCCTTGCCGATCCCTTCCAGCGCCTTGCCCAGCATCTTGTCCGAGGGGTCCAGGCCGAAAACGCGCGCGCCGGCAAGCGCGAGCTGGGAAGCGTCCATGGCTCTTCCGCAGGCCAGGTCCATAATCTCTTCCCCCGGCTTCGCCCCCACCGCCTCAATGGTTGCCCGGGTCATCCGGTCAAACAGGAATTCCGTATCCGGGGTCATCTTGCTCAGAATGATCTCAGAATCGTCCCACTTGGTGTCCAGCTTTTTCTCCGCCATTGTCCGCTATTTTCTTGAAAATGGGATCATTGTCAACCTGACCGGTATGACTAATTTCTTCCAACCCGCGCTCCGGGTTATAATAAATTTGATGAAAGATTTAAGCGTGGTGATTCCCGCTTTCAATGAAGTGAACCGGATTGAAGCCAGCCTGCGACGGGTCCGGGAATATTTGCGGGAGAGGAAGCTGGACTTTGAGATGGTGGTGGCGGACGACCGGAGCCTTGATCAGACTGCGGCGAAGGTGGAAAAAATTTCAGAGGAGTTCCCGGAATTGAAGTTGCTGCGCCTTCCCGTTCATCAAGGCAAAGGGGCCGCGGTCAAGGCCGGGATGCTTGCCGCGGAGGGTGAATTTATTTTGATGACCGACGCGGACCTTTCCACTCCGATTGAAGACCTGGAGAAAATGGAAAATGCGATCAAGCAGGGATTTGATTTGGCGATCGGCTCCCGCCGCGCCACCGGCTCTAAAATCCTCCGGCGTCAGCCCTGGCTCCGGCAAAGCATCGGACTCGCGTTCGGGTTTTTAACCGGGCTGATCATCCCAACCGGTTTCAAGGACACCCAATGCGGGTTCAAATATTTCAAGCGGGAAGCGGCCCGGAAGATTTTTCCCCTCCAGACCGCAACCGGGCTGCCCTTTGACCTGGAAATCCTGGCGCTCGCGGAAAGGATGGGGTTCCGGATCGCGGAGGTGCCGGTGCGGTGGCAGGACGCGGAGGGGAGCAAGGTGAGACCGATCGCTTATCTTCCCCGGGTGATCCGGGAAGTCTTGAAGATCCGGTGGAACCTCTGGACAGGAAAATATTTTGAAAAAGGCTAAAGAATTCCTGCTCATCTCCCCCCGTCTAAAATATCCCACCGGAGATGTCCCGCTGGGTATTTTATATCTGGCCTCCAGCCTGAGAAGCCGTCTGGGGATCATTCCGGACATCGTTGACTTGAGCTTCAGCAAGAAACCGTTTGCGGAAATCAAGGAGCGGTTGCGGGAGTTCCAGTACCAATGGATCGGGCTGAGCGCGATGATCACGATGGCCCGGGCCTCCAAGGAGTTGGCCCGGATGATCAAAACCATCCAGCCCGGGGCTAAAATTATTCTGGGCGGCCCTCATCCCACCACCTTGCCGGAGCAATGTCCGGCGGAACTGTTTGATTTCCTGGCCATCGGCGAAGCCGAGGAGAGCCTGGTGGAACTGGTGGGAAAGGGAACCGGGGAAGGCGTGGCGGGAATCTGGTTCAAGCGGGAAGATCAATGGTCTCGGAATCCCCCCCGGCCGCCGATCTCGGATTTGGATCGGATCCCGTTTCCGGCTTTTGATCTGATTGAACTGGACCGCTATCTCCAACTCTGGTTTCAACTGGACACGATCGGAGAGCCGGTTACCGGGGTGAATCTGATGGCCACGCGCGGTTGCCCGCACCAGTGCAGTTTCTGCCAGCCCACTTTGGAGAAGCTGTTTGGGAGGAAACTCCGGAAGCGGACTCCGGATAATATTATTGAGGAGCTTAAGTGGCTCAAGGACCGGTTCCGGATCCAGGGTTTTAATTTTATGGACGACACCCTGGTGGTTGATCCGGGCTGGTGCCGGGAGCTGGCGCGAAAAATGGCCGAGGCGAAATTGGGCCTGGTTTTCGGGTGCAATGTCCGGGCCGACCTGGCTGACCGCGAAGTGCTGTCCGCGCTAAAGGAAGCGGGCTTGCGTAAAATCTATATCGGGATTGAGGCCTTTTCCGACCGGATCCGAAATGAGATTCTCAACAAGAGGATAGACCGGAAGGAGATTGAAAAATCGGTGGACACGGCCAAGTCGCTCGGATTGAAGATCCAGGGATTTTTTATGATCGGCGCTCCGGGCGAGCAAAGGGCGGAGGTGCGGGACACCCTGACTTATGCGCGGAAGTTGGACCTGGATGACCTCACCATCAACATCACCACCCCCCTTCCCCGGACCTACCTGTATGAAAAATTCCAGGATCAGATCGCGGTTGCGGAGGAAAATTTTGACTATTACCGGCGATACGCTTTCCGGGAAAAAGAGTTGAGCCAGCGCTGGCTGAGAAAGGCTCAGGTGATCGGGTATCTCAGGTTTTATCTCAGAGCGAGAAAGTTTTTGGAATTGGCGGGCTGGTTGTTGAATCCGCGGATGTTGCGGAGGACCTGGCTGAAACTGAAGCGGGTGCTTTGATGCGGAAGAGCGAATACCGGAAGATGTTTGAGGCGGAGCCGGTTTATTTCTGGTTCATCGCCAAGCAGGGATTGGTGGACCGGCTGCTGGGCCGGATTGCGCTCCCCAAGCAGGCGGCGATTTTAGACCTGGGCTGCGGCACCGGCAACAATTTGAAACGGCTGGAAAAATTCGGGTTCGCGGTCGGGCTGGAATATTTCCCCGAGCCTTTCTCATATTGCTTGATGCGCGGTTGCCGGGAATTGGTGCTCTCTCCCGGGGAGGTTTTGCCATTTGCCGGGGAGATTTTTTCCCTGGCGACTTCGCTGGATACCATTGAACATACCCGGTTCCCGGAGTCAATGGTCCGGGAGGTTTTCCGCACCCTGAAACCGGGCGGATACTTCCTGATCACGGCGCCGGCCTACCCGCGCCTTTACAGCAACCACGATTACGCGCTCGGCCACCGGATGCGTTATCCCAAAAAGGAATTGGATCAGTTGTTGCGATCCGCGGGTTTCACGATCGCGCTCAAAGGCAATTATTTCGGAGGGGTGTTTCCGCTCGCGGCATTGGTCAAGGTCTGGCAGAAATTTTTCGGGAGCAAAACCGAGACCATCCGCTATCGCCTGCCCTTTCCGGTCAACCAGACCCTGCTCGCGCTCTGCCGGCTGGAGACCATCATCTTCCCCTGGTTCCGGCTCCCGTTCGGGACCACCCTGGTTTTCCTCTGCCGCAAGCCGCAATAAATTTTGCTGATTCGGGACGACCTGATATAATTATAAAACCATGAGCGGGAATACCATCGGCAAAATTTTCACCGTGACCACTTTCGGAGAGTCGCACGGGCCGGCGCTCGGCGCGGTGGTGGACGGCTGCCCTCCCGGGATCAAACTAATCCGGGAGGATTTGCAGACGGAATTGGACCGTCGGAGGCCGGGTCAGAGTTCAGTAACCACCAGCCGGAACGAGCAGGATTATGTTGAGATCCTTTCCGGTGTTCTGGAAAACCATTCCACCGGCGCTCCGATCGGCCTGTTGATCCGCAACCAGGACGCGGATTCCACGGCTTATAAAGACCTGAAAGACATTTTCCGGCCCGGTCACGCTGATTTCGGGTATTGGGCCAAATACGGAATCCGCGACTGGAAGGGCGGCGGAAGGTCAAGCGGGAGAGAGACTGCGGCGCGGGTTGCGGCCGGGTTCATCGCCAAGAAAGTTTTGCAATCGTTCGGGGTTTGGATTTACGCGGGCACGGTCGCGATCGGGCCGATCCGGGCGGAACAATTTTTGCCGGAGGAGATTGAACGGAATCCGGTGCGATGCCCGGACCCGGAAAAAGCTCAAGCGATGGAAGAGTTGATCCAACAGGTGAAATCGGAGGGGGATTCCATCGGCGGCGTTATTGAGGTGCGCGGCCTGGGCGTTCCCGCGGGGCTGGGCGAGCCGGTCTTTTCCAAGTTGGACGCGGATTTGGCCTCGGCCTTGATGGGGATCGGCGCGGTCAAGGGGGTGGAATTCGGGGACGGGTTCGAGACGGCCCGGAGAAGGGGCAGCGAGAATTCGGATCCGTTCGTGAGCGATGGCGGAAAGATTCATACCAAATATAACCGGGCCGGGGGCATCCTGGGCGGGATTTCCACCGGAGACCCGATTTTGATCCGGGTCGCGGTCAAGCCCACTTCCAGCATTTCCCTGGAGCAGGAAACCGTGGATGTGAGAGGGGAATCGCGGAAGCTGGAAAGCCGGGGCAGACACGACCCCTGCATTTGCCCGCGGATCGTGCCGGTGGCCGAGGCGATGACCGCACTGGTGCTGGTGGATCACCTGCTCCGGCAAAGAGGGCAATGCGGGAAGGTTGGAATCTAAATCCCCTCCGCCGCTCCCGCTTGAACGCGGCCTGACAAAATCCGGTTCAATTTTTTAAGGCACGGTTTCAAATTTAAATCTCAAAACTCGACGATCGGATTCCACCGGGAGCAGCCGGAATTCGGAGAAGCGGGCGTTGCTGACGGCTTTTCTCAGGGATTCTCGCTCGCCGGAATAGCGGACTTCAAATTCAGCGGTTCCGGGGGAAAAACCCCAGAGCTTCAGATCCCGGATCGGTTCTATTTTTTTCAATTCGTTAAAAAGCTGCTGGAACTGATAGAAGCTGAGCAGGCCGCTGACCTCAATTATATCTTTCTGGCCCGGGCTTTGCTCCAGGCTCTTCTGGGTCAGGCGGTCCAGGGCCATGGTCAGCTCGGGAAGGATGGCGTGACTGGTCAAGTCAACCACGCGAGCCCGGGCCTGATCCAATCCGGCCAGGGTGACGGTTTGCTCGGATTTAAATAAAAGATTCTTTTCCTGCCCGGTCAGGTCAATCAGGGTAAGTTCCAACTGGGCCCGGGCGGTATAGGTGTTGGAGCGCGCCTCCTCTGTA
>CAIYYW010000109.1 GCA_903930515.1 uncultured delta proteobacterium
CCCAAAGGCGGCGCTCATACTGGGAGAGAGTTCCATGGTCGGCCCTTTGATAATATGATCCGGGAAAATGGGAGAGGCCAGGAAATAGCGCGGGGTGTCAATGATACTATCCGGTCCCGGGCATACCCCGATCTGCGCCCCCTGATAGCGGTAATAAACCATCAAGTTATCCTTGAGCCGGTTGTTGGGATCGCCGAAAAAGACCGGATCGTATCCGTTGCCGGCAAGAGCGCCCAGCCAGTTGTTACCGAGCATAGTCAGTTCGCCGGTATCATAATTGATGTCATAGTCCGTTCCGTTCACTAAAATCTCGCTTGCCACCGGTCCCCCGCCCAAAAAATTATAGATCGAAATATAGAATGAGACGAGGATTTCGCTGCCGGGAACGATCTGGCGGTGGTTGAGCGGGACGGAATTGGCATATTTAAACCGAGCCCATTCCAAACCCGCGGCCGGATTGATTTCGCATAACTCATCGTCATTGACCGGAACTTTTTTGATTTTCCTCAGCAATTCCTCGGTCCGCCCCTGGTCGAATTTCTTGTTCTTGCCCGGACAGATTCCAACCCGGTCGCCCTGGTGACAGAAATAATCATCCCCGGAAAGAAAATCGGTCGCGGTCTGAAGCTGTCCATCTCCTCCCGCGCTGATGGCACCCGCGTTGCTCTTGCCTCCCAGCGCGCACTGATTGAATTGATCAGCCATAGACAGCGGATTGCAATTCTGGTTCCTCCAATATTCCGGGGGGTTCAAACCGATCGCCGCAGTCGCCCATTGATCATCGCCCAGCAAGTAAGCGGTCTCGTCCTTGGCTCCGGACACGGAATCCCCGCAGTTGAGGTCGGGATTTCCCGGGGCTTCAGTCTTGAGTTGGTAATAAGCCGGGAAAACCGGCTCCCGGTACGAAACGCATTTGGGGAAATAATAGGTATTGATCACTCCGTCCGGTCCCGAATTGATTCCCGGATTGCCGCTGTTAGCGGATTCCTCGTCAACCAGGGCGGTGGAATCCAGGGATCCGTCATCGCCGAAAGTGGTGCAGACGCTGTTGGGATAGCCTCTGCCCGGGACGGCCACTTGCGTATCGTCTCCCTCGGCCTTGGTCTCGCAATAGCCGTACCGGCCGCTGGACACCACCGGGGCATTGGGTTCCCCGGGGGCATCTTCGTCCTTGCTCCGTGGCAACAGGCTGGGCCGATCCTCGTAAATATTCTTTAAGCTCCACTCCAACCCCGTGAGCCTGTCCAAACTGGAAAGCTGAAAAATGCCCGAGCCGGTGGAAATAAACATCCAGAGCTGGTTCCCGATCTGGATCACGCTGGGGGCTTCATTTCCCAGGCTGGGGATATTGGTTTTGACGCCGCGAAAATATTCTCCGTCATCAATATGGTCCTTGTCATCAACTTCCCAATACTGCATATTGCCGTCCTGGATGCCCAGGGTGTCTTCCGGATCGCTTACCCCGCCCCCTTCCACCGGGCAGATTTCATAAATCCCCCAATCGCCTTCGTCGCCGGTATCGGGGACGCCGTCGCAATCCGGATAGATGTCCCGGACCAGGGTGCTGACATCGTCTGGCTCGAACGAGGGACCGTTGTTCAAATCCGGATTCCCGCTCTTGGCCGGCATAATGCCCGCGCGATAGATAACGGAAGTCGGATCCCAGGGGATGCCGACCATCGGGGCGGATTCCACCATCACGATGAAGTCGTATTCCATGGTCTGCGCGATTCCTTTCTTGGCCTCCCAGTCGGTGATCAGGAGCCAATAATCGCGGTTCGGCCGGGCCATATATCCCACCATCGGATCCAGTCCCCGGCTCAGGTCAATCCCGAAGCGGGAACTGCTCACGGGCTTTTCCGTGCTCGGGTCCGGGACTCCTCCGGAGGCGGTTTCGTAAAGGCTGAGCCGGAGGATGCGGGCTCCTTTCATATTGAACTGGTCGCCCATTACCCGGAGTTTCAGGGGGATAATCCTATTGAGGCCGAACTGGCTGACGGGAATCAGGACCCAGTCCAAGTCATACCCGGGGGATACCCTGGGTTCAATTTTATCTTTGAAATAGCAGTTGGTTCCGGTCAGGGTGCTGAAATCCTGGTTCGGATCGTTCGGGACATCGCTGAAATCGTTGTTGAGCCCGTCCACAATCCCGCCGGAGCTTTTGCAGAGAAAAACATCATTGCCGTTGAAATCTTTGGTAGTCATCGGGTAATTGGTGTAATAAAAAAACAACTTATTGTTGACCACCACCGCTTCCGGATGGTCCGACGCACTCCGGAGATCGCGGCCGCAGTTATTCACATAATCTTTATAAAAAATGGTCTGGTCCATATCGCGCACCGGAGGATTGGCGTTGGTATATCCGTCTCCGCAGGGGTGTTGGATGTTATAATTCAACTGCTCATCGCTGGGGGATTTCATTGAAGGCCGGTACGGGAGGTCGCCCACATGATAGGTGACCAGGTAGATATTCTCTTCAAACATCAGGGTTTTTATCTGGCCCTCCCCGACATGATAAAGGACGAACTTGCCGTATTCGGGAGCGGTATTGGCAGGAAACGCCGCGGTCAGGGGCTGGTCATTGGGAACCACTCCTCCGATCCCGAATCCCGAACAAGCGGTCCCGGCTGAGATCGAGATCAGGAGAGCGCAGATCCAAATCCTGCCCGGTATATATTTTTTCGTTCCCAGATTTTTACGCCTGTCCATTGAATTCCTCCTTTTCTCTTATTCTCAATGCAGCCAGTTGAATTGCAGACCAGCCGCCCAGATCTGGCCTTCGGTATGATACCAATACACATCCGCCGGGCCCCGGGGATTTCCCCAATAATCGTAGGACAACTGATAATCTTTTGTCGCCAAGTCCAGGTATTGAAGGTCAAGATCAATGGAGAATTGATTCTTGGACCGGGGCCGTTCCAGACTGGATTTGCCCTTCCGGTCAAAGGCCAAGCCCATCCCGAAGGAATAAATATCCGCGTCGCTGTCAAACCTGGTCCCCCAGAGTTGGTCCGGATATGGGGATTTCCATTGAAAGTATCCGCCCCGGAGCGCGAGCGCGGAATTCCTCTGGCTGAGCGCGCCCGGGATCCCCGAAAGGCCTTTCAAGGCCAGGATATATTCCAGACCGTAACGGTTGACCGTGACATTACTCACCGGGGGCGGCGCTCCGTAACCCACGCTCACCACGCTGCTCAGTTTCGGATCGCTCCATTGCAGGTAGTCTCCATAGAGATCGTCATAGAGGTCCCCTAAGCCGATTTTTTGCTGGGTCCAGGCCAGGGTCAGCTCGCTTCTGGGGATCGGGATGTGCACCCCGACTCCATATTGCTGGATCGGGGGCGTGGTTGAGATGTCGCTGAGAATGATTGATTTCATATCATCCACCAAGCCCCCGCCTCTGATCACCAGCGGGATCCGGAGCCGGGTTTTGGTGAGAGGCACATTCACATATCCCAGGCTCAGGTATTTGATGGGACGGAAGGCCACGGAAAGGGCGTATTGGGTGTCTTCCGCGGAAAATCCCAAATCAATATTGGGGTTGACATTGGTGGCCGGAGCTCCAATCGCGACCCCGAGCAGGCCTTGCAGAACCTGGGTCAGGCTGAGCTGAATCTCGCTGGCGCGGATCCAGAGGTTGCTCGCCGGGGCCACTCCCACCGCCAGGGTATCGTGGAGCCGGATTCCCACTCCGAAGCCCATCGGATAAGGAAGAATGCCCGCGGAATAACTCGGCCAATCTCCTCCCACGCTTGGAGCCACATTGAGCAAAAACCCCAAACCGATCCGGTCGCGCAGGACCTTCTGGGTCAGACCCATAATGATCCCGAATGATTGCGGACCCTCGTTGACATCGTTCACGATCATCTCTGAGGAAGGGAAATAGGTTAACTGGAGACTGGCGCTATTGGGGCTTAAGGCCAGCGCGGCCGGATTATAGGCGACCGCGTCGATGCCATCCGCGATCCCGACCATCGCCCCGCCCATGGCCGTGCTCCGGGCGCTCGCCCCGAACATCCGGGTGTAACCGTCGTTGAGGCCCATCGTCTGGCAAAAAAGCCGGGTGCAGAACAGCAAGGCAATTGTGAACGCCCAAGCCAAGAATAGTTTCCTTACCATAATGTCCTCCCATATGTTTTTTCTGGAGCGCTAAATCTAAATAAACATATTTGAATTATAAAAACTTGTCAAATGCTGGGCCCGGAAAAAAAACGCGCCATCCATTTTAATCCGGCGCCTCCAGGTTCAGCTTCTCCTTGAGCACGGCGTGCGCCGCGGCCATTCTCGCCACCGGCACCCGGTAGGGAGAGCAACTGACATAGTTCAGGCCGATCCGGTGGCAGAATTCCACCGAGCTGGGCTCGCCCCCGTGCTCTCCGCAAATGCCGATCTTGAGCTTGGCCCGGGTCGCCCTCCCCTTTTGCACCGCCAGCTCCATCAACTTCCCGACCCCTTCCTGGTCAATCGTTTCAAACGGGTCGCGCGGGTAAATCCGCAGCCGGACATACTCGGGCAGGAACGCCCCGGAATCGTCCCGGCTCATTCCCAAAGCGGTCTGGGTCAAGTCATTGGTTCCGAAGCTGAAAAAATCGGCCGCTTCCGCGATCAGGTCCGCGGCCACCGCGGCTCTCGGAATCTCAATCATCGTGCCGATTTTATATTCCAGCCGCTCCCCCTTCTCCTTCATCACATTCTTGATGATCTGCTCGGAGCGCTTCCGGATCAACTCCAGTTCATTCGGGTGTCCCACCAGCGGGATCATTATCTCCGGAAGGGGCTTATGGTTGGTCCGCTTCGCCACCTCGCACGCGGCCTCCATAATCGCCCGGACCTGGAGGTCATAAATTTCGGGATAGGTTATCCCGAGCCGGCAGCCGCGATGCCCGAGCATCGGGTTGAATTCATGGAGCTGGTTCACCCGCGCCTTGACCTTGGCCGGAGTCACTTTCATCTTTTTCGCCAGCGCATTGATTTCCTTGGCCGCGTGCGGGACAAACTCGTGCAGGGGAGGATCCAGCAAGCGGATGGTCACCGGCATTCCCGGCATCTCCCGGAAAATCTCCGCAAAATCCCCCTTCTGCATCGGCAGAATTTTTTCCAGAGCCTTCTTCCGTTCCTCGCCGGTCTCGGCCAGGATCATCATGCGGATCGCCTCGATCCGGGCCGGCTCGAAAAACATATGCTCGGTCCGGCACAGCCCGATCCCTTCCGCGCCGAACTTCCTTCCGGCCAGGGTGTCGCGCGGAGTGTCGGCGTTGCAGCGCACTCCCAATTTTCTGATTTCATCCGCCCATCCCAGGATAGTGTCAAAGTAGCGATAGATCAGGGAATCAGCCGGTTTCCTCTTGCCTTCCAGCAAAACCTGGACCACTTCGCTGGGATTGGTCTTGAGCTCGCCCTGCAAAACTTCTCCGGTGCCGCCGTCAATGGACAGCCAATCCCCTTGCTTCAGGGTTTTCCCGGAAACCGACATTTTCTTTTTCTTGTAATCAATCTCGAGCGCGGAGCATCCCACCACGCAGGGCTTGCCCATCCCCCTCGCCACCAAGGCCGCATGCGAGGTCATCCCGCCCCGGGCGGTCAAAATCCCGACCGCCACCGCCATCCCGTGGATATCCTCCGGGCTGGTCTCGGCCCGGACCAGGATCACCGGTCCCTTTTTCGCCTCCTTCTCCACTTCGTCGGCGTTGAAAATAATCCGCCCGCTCGCGGCCCCCGGGCCCGCGTTCAGGCCCTTGGCCAGGAACCTGCCTTTGGAAACCGCCCGCTTTTTTTCCTCAAGGTCGAAGATCGGCGCCAGCAACTGGATCAGGGCCTCCGGCTCCACCCGCCTCACCGCCTCGTCCTTCGAGATCAGCCGCTCCCGCACCATATCCACCGCGATCCGGACCGCGGCCATCCCGGTGCGCTTGCCCGAGCGGGTCTGGAGAATCCAGAGCCTTCCATTCTGAACCGTGAACTCCATATCCTGCATATCCTTGAAATGCCGCTCGAGCATCTTATAGATATTCACCAACTGTTTGAAGCAATTGGGCAAGTATTCCTCCAGGCTGACCTCGCCCAAAGATTTCTTCGCATCCTTCGTGATCGGAAGCGGAGTGCGGATGCCCGCGACCACATCCTCGCCCTGAGCGTTGGGGAGCCATTCCCCGAAAAAGTTTTTTTCGCCGTTGGCCGGATTGCGGGTGAAGCAAACCCCGGTGGCGGAATCCGTGCCCATATTCCCGAACACCATCGCCTGGACGCTGCAGGCCGTTCCCCATTCTTCGGGAAAACCGTTAAGCTTGCGGTAGGTGATGGCGCGGGGGGTGTTCCAACTGTCAAAAACCGCCTTGAGCCCTCCCCAAATCTGCTTCCAGGGATCCATCGGGAATTCCAGTCCCTTGTTTTCAATCATCTTCAAATATTGATGAACCACTTTTTCAAAATCGTGCTGGTCCAGTTCAATATCCCTTTCCACGCCCTTTTCCTTTTTCGCCCCCTCCAGGATTTCCTCAAAATCGTCCCCGGAAATTCCCATCACCACATTCCCGTACATCTGGAGAAAGCGTCGAAAGCTGTCCCATCCGAACCGGGCGTTGTCGGTGCGCTCAATCATCCCTTTCAGGGTCTTGAGGTTCAGCCCCATATTCAGGATCGTGTCCATCATCCCCGGCATACTCACCCGCGCCCCGCTCCGCACGCTCACCAACAGCGGGTTGGTCTCGTACCCGAACCGCGCGCCCATCACCCGCTCAATCCGCCGGATGTTCTTCACCACATCTTCCTGCAACCCGGTCGGGAGCTGGCGGTTGTTCTGGAAATAGTAATTGCAAACCTCGGTGGTGATGGTGAACCCCGCGGGAACCGGGATCCCCTGGTTGGTCATCTCCGCCAGGTTGGCCCCTTTCCCGCCCAGCAGGTTCTTCATATCCGCCCGCCCCTCGGCCTTGCCGTCTCCGAAAAAGTAAATGAATTTTTTCCTCTTTGCCATAATAGCCTCCTTAAGATTTTTTTTCCGTTCCGCGCAAACGCGAAAAATCCGCGATCTTTCTAAATTCCTTCGCGATCCGGTCCAAAAGCGAATGCCGGTTGAGCCGGATTTTATGGTCCTCCGCGTTCACCAGCACCGTGTCGAAAAATTTGTCAATCGCCGGTTTCAGGGTTCCCAAGGACCGCATCGCCTCTTTCCAATTCCGGTCCGTGAGCGACTTTCCCAGCTCGCCCTGAACCGACTGGAACTCTTTCCAGAGCGAGCGCTCCTCGTCGCATTCAAACAAGGCGGGATCGAGTTCTCCGGTTTCTTCTATGATCCGGGCCACCCTTCGGAACCCGACGAACAGGTCGTCAAACCCCGGCTCTTTCCGAAGCTCGTTCAAGGCCGAGGCCCTTTTGCCCGCGGACAAAATGCTTTGGTCCCAGGCTCCCAGAACCGCGTCCACAATGTCATAGTCAATCCCGGAATCAACCAGGATATTTTTCATCCGGGTGAGAAAAAAATCTTGAAGGGATTCCAAAAGTTTTTCCGCGTCCATCTTTTTCGACAGGCCGGAAAAAAGCTTCAGGCTTTTTCCCAGCAACCGGTCCAGGTTGAATTCCAACTCAAATTTGAGGGTAAGGGAAATCAAACCGTTGGCCATTCGCCGGATGCCGTAGGGGTCCGCGGAACCGGTTGGCTGGTTGCCGGAGATGAACCCCGCGACAATGGAATCCATTTTATCCACGATACTTAAAGCCCTTCCCAATTCTGTATCCGGGTAATTTTTATCTTTAATATCCGTTGCGTTTCTGGGAAGATAGTGATCCCGGATCGCCTTCCATACCGGG
>CAIYYW010000110.1 GCA_903930515.1 uncultured delta proteobacterium
ATTATTTCCCGCAACATTTTTTATACTTCAAACCCGAGCCGCACGGGCAAGGATCGTTGCGGCCGGCGGTCCTGGAAATCCCGGTCGCGGATTTTGACGCCCGGTTTCGTTCCTGATCCTTTTTCCATTTCCGGGCCAGGGCCTTGAAAGTTTCATCGCTGTGTTCAAAAAATATTTTATATGCCGGGCAGAGCAGATTATTTTTCCCTCCCATCCGCTCCTTGGGACATCCGCCGGAGCAATATTTCAGCCATTGGCATCTTCGGCAATCCTCGGATAAACCGGCTTTCCTTTTTCCAAACCCGGCCTGGTCCGGCGAATTCAGCAGATCAATCAGCCGGTCCTGCTCAAGATTTCCCAGCAGACAATCCGGCTCCACGAAAAAATCGCAGGAATACACCCCGCCGTTATGCTCCACCACCAGGTAGGTTCCGCATTCCTTCTGCAAGGTGCATTCCGGCGGCTCCAGGCCGACATATTGGAAGAAGAGCGAGTCAAAAAATCTGATGGAGGTGGTTGGAACCCCGTTCTTGAAATCCGCGATCCAGAGGTCGAAAATTTTACCGAGGAATTCCCCCAGATTTTCCGCAAGGACGGAAAAAGACGCAGGCTTGCCCGGGTCTTGCAGGTCCGGCTCCAGACAGGGGATGAACTGCATATATTTTAGGCCGAGTTGTTTATGGAATTGATATATCTCTTCTGCGAATCGGCTGGAATAATCGCTGACCACCGACAGGGCATTGACTTCCACCCCGGCGTCCAGCATCAGCTTGGCGCTGTCCGTCACCTTGGACCAGGAGCCCGAGCCGGCGGGCATACGCCGATACTGGTTATGAATATGCTCGGGGCCGTCCAGGGAAAGCCCGATCAGGAATTTATGGTTTGCGAAAAAATTCGCCCAATCTTGATTGATCAGGATGCCGTTGGTTTGAAAACCGTTCCCGATCACTTGCCCTTGGTGGAATCGTTTCTGGAACTCAACTGCTTTTTCGAAAAAGTTCAGGCCCATCAGGGTCGGCTCCCCGCCCTGCCATCCGAAGGTGATCTGATCTTTGGACTGCTCCATTGCCTGTCGGATCAAATTCTCCAGGACCGGCTCGCCCATCCGATGAACTTTCTGCGACGAGAACAGGGCTTGTTTGGGAAGATAGAAGCAATAAGCGCAGGCCAGATTGCAATCCGGCCCGGCCGGCTTGACCAGGAGGGTGGTCAGAGGTTTTTGGTTCACCGGCCGAGAATTCACTTCTTCCGGTCTTTCTTTAAAAATTCCTTGACAAACGGCCAGTACTTGTTGACCGGGTTCCAAGGCTCCACCCAGCAGCGTCCGGCCCAGGCCTCATATAAATCCATCAGCTCTTTCACCTGCTCCGGATATTTATCCGCCAGGTTGTTATTCTCCGGCCGGTCCTCTTCCAGATCATACAACTCCCACGGATGAGGATAGCTGGAAACCAGTTTCCAGTTCTTCCTCCGTAGCGCCCGGTTGCCCTCGTGCTCCCACCCGATCAACTCGTGTCCCGCCCTGGTTTTCCCTTCCAAAATGGGCAGCAAACTTTTCCCCTCCACCGGCGTGAGCCGGTTCCCGGCAAATTCCTTCGGATATTCCGCGCCGGATATTTCCAGGCAGGTCGGCATTATGTCCATAATATGCCCGACCTCGCCGGTCATTTTCCCCTGCTCCTTGATCACCTTGGGCCAATACGCGATCAAAGGCGTGGAGATGCCGCCCTCGTGCACCCAATGCTTGTGGAGACGGAACGGGGTGTTCCCGGCATTGGACCAGGAGCGGCCGTAGCTGACAAAAGATTTATCCGTGCCGATCTCGCTGACCGTCCGGTATTTCTTCATTGAATATTTGGGATTAAAATCAAAACCGAACGCGCCGGTTTCCCAGCAGGCGCCGTTGTCTGATAAAAACAGGACCAGGGTGTTGTCCTGGATTCCCATTTTTTCCAGCGCCGTCATCAGCTTGCCGATGTTCTGATCCACGCAGTCAATCATCCCGCCGTAAACCGCCATCTTCCGCGCCATCTTTTCCTTCAGCCCCGCGCCGAGCTCGTCCCAGGCCGGCGCCTCGGGATCGCGGCTGGAAAGAGACCATTTCGGGGAGATGATCCCGAGCGCCTTCTCCCGCTCATAGCGTTCCTCCCGGAGCGCGTCCCATCCTTTGGTATATCGGTTCTCATACTTGGCGATGTCATCGGGCTTCGCGTGCAAGGGCCAGTGCGGGGCGTTGTAGGCTAGATAAAGAAAAAAGGGCTTGCCGTCCGGATGATGGTTCCGGATCATTTCAATCGCGGCGTCGGTAAAGGCGTCAGTGGTGTAATAATTTTCCGGCAGGTCCCCGGGATCAATATATTGATCGTTCCGCATCAGCTCGTTGGGCCGGAAATAATTGCCGGCGCCCTCGTTCAGCCCGTAATACTCCTCAAACCCGCGGTCAAGTGGGAAGGTTCCGTGCTCCTTGCCCAGATGCCACTTGCCGGTGATAAAGGTATGGTACCCGGCCGGCTTCAGGGCCTCGGCAATGGTCACGCAATTCCGGTTCATCCGGCCCCGATACCCGGGCTTGCCGTAATCAAATTCCGGGTTGGTCATTTGGCCGATCCCGGTCTGATGAGGATACAGGCCGGTGAGGATTGACGCCCGGCTCGGACAGCAGCGGGAGCAATTGTAAAACTGGGTGAACTTGAGCCCGTTTTCCGAAAGCCGGTTCAGATTGGGAGTCGCGATCTCCGAGCCGAAACATCCGATGTCCGCAAAACCCATATCATCCACCAGGATCATCACGATGTTCGGCTGCCGGCCGGTTAATAACGACTCCGGCCCTGAACCCGATCTGGCTTTCTGGGACAAAGACGCCGAAACCGAAACCGCGGCCGCGGTTTTCAAAAAATTCCTTCGGTCCATTTTCAGATCAATCCCCCTCTCCCCAACCCTCTCCCGCCAGGGGAGAAGGATTAGATGATGATATTTCTATTTCCAACTTCGGCGCTCATTTAAATATTAGCTCACTCCGCCACGCTTTTCCAGCCGCGGCGGTTCAAGTCCCAATAGATGAAAGCTCCTGCGAGCAGTCCCAGGGCGATCAGCAGGCCGCCGACGAGAAACTCTTTGAACAAGATTTTTCCGATCCCGAACAGGAAGGCGTAGATGAGCGCGCAGCCGGCGATCCAATCCAGGAACGAGTAGAAGAGGTTGTCGGTGACTTTGACGGAATCTCCCAAAGACTTTCGGACCCGGGCCCAGCCCGGCCCGGCCGGACGGGCGCGCCGGAAAAATTTTTCCAAAACCGGCCCGGTTTCCGGCCGGGTGAAAAAAGTCGCGGCCAGCCAGACAATTGTGGTGATCAGGACGGTGATGATCAACTGGTAGGCGAACTCCAGTCCGGCTGGAAAATGAACCCAGCCGACTCCGATCCCAACCTTGAGCCCGAGCGAGACGATCAGGGCGGAAATCATTGCCGAGATTTCCGACCAGGCATTGATCCGCCACCAGAACCAGCGCAGGATAAACACCAGCCCGGTGCCGGCGCCGACGGTCAGTAGCAGTTCCCATCCGCCCACCTGCGATTCCATCACATAGCCGATGATGCCTCCGGAGATCATCAGGAACACGGAGAGGATCCGGGAGACCTTGATGTAATGCTTCTCGCTCGCCTCCGGTTTGATGAACCTCTGGTAAAAATCGCGGACCACATAGGAAGTTCCCCAGTTCAGGTGCGTGGAGATGGTTGACATATAGGCCGCGGCCATTGCCGCGAGCATCAAGCCGAGCAGGCCGGGCGGGAGGTAATGGATCATCATCAGGACATAACCCTCGCGCGGGTTCTTCAGGTTCGGGAAAAGGACTACCGCGACCAGTGCGGTAAGAATCCAGGGCCAGGGCCGAAGCGCGTAATGGGCGATATTGAACCAGAGCGTGGCGAGCAGGGAATGTTTCTCGTCCTTGGCGCTGAACATCCGCTGGGCAACATAGCCGCCCCCGCCCGGCTCCGCGCCCGGATACCAGGACGCCCACCACTGCACCGCGAGGTAGGTGAAAAATAACATTGGAGGCAGCCAGGCCGCTTTTCCCACCGGCGGCAGCATTGACAGGAATGCCCCGGCCTTTTCCGGCGAGCCTACCTGCTCAATCAGTCTTTCCTTCAAACCGGAAATCCCGCCCACCGCGTTCACGCCGAAAACGGCGAGCACGATGCACCCGGCCATGGCAATAATGAACTGGAAGAAGTCGGTGACCACCACCCCCCAGAGTCCGGAAAGGCTGGCGTAGATCACGGTGATCACCAAGCAGACCGCGATCGCGATCCAGCGGTCAATCCCGAGCGAGACATTGATGATGGTGGCCATCGCGGAATTGACCCAGCCCATAATCACGGAATTGATCAGGACCCCAAGATAGAGCGAGCGGAACCCGCGTAAAAACGCGGCCGGCTTTCCCCCGTAGCGGAGCTCGGTGAACTCTATGTCCGTGAGCACCCCTACCCTGCGCCAGAGCCGCGCGTAAAAAAATACCGTGAGCATCCCGGAGAAAACAAAATTCCACCAGAGCCAGTTCCCGGCGATGCCGTGCCGGTAAACCAGCTCGGTCACCGCCAGGGGCGTATCGGAGGAAAAAGTGGTCGCCACCATTGAGGTTCCGGCCAGCCACCAGGGTAAACTCCGGCCGGCGCCGAAAAACTCGGTGGTGCTCGCGCCGGCGCGGCGGGTGTAATAAAGTCCGATCAGGAGCGAGATCAGGAAATATATTCCGACTATGCTCCAATCCAACCGGGATACCGACAAAAGCTCACCTCCGGATTTTCGTTACAATTTTTCCATAAAACCCGGCCGAGCGCAAAGCCCGGCTCAAGCGATTTTTAAATCAGCTTTTTCAGGAATTGCGCCTTGCTCATCCGGTCCAAGACGATCCCAATCCTTTTCGCGTAATATTTGCTTTGGCTTCCCGGATGCCAGTATCTGGGCAATGGCAGGCTCGCGGACAGGGACGCGGCTTGATCCTCGGTCAACTCGGACGCGGATTTTTTATAGTAGGCGCGGGAAGCCGCTTCCGCCCCATAAATTCCGGGACCGAATTCCGCGATATTAAGATAGATTTCCAGGATCCTTTTCTTGGAGATAAAATGCTCCAACTCCATCGTCAGGAGGGCTTCCTTGAGCTTGCGCAAGGGGTTGCGGGAGGGAGAGAGCCAGAGGTTCTTGGACACCTGCTGGCTGATGGTGGATGCCCCGCGCGGAAGCTCTCCCTGTTCCATTGCGTCGCTAATGGCGTTTTTCATCTCGTCGGCGTCAAATCCGTTATGATGAAAAAAATTGATGTCCTCCGACACCAAAACCGCGATTTTCAGGTTGGGAGAAATCTTGCTATAAGCCACCCACTTCCAGGCCACCCACGGTTTTTTGCCCGATTGCTTCTGCCGCTCCTTATAAAGTTCCATGAACGCGGTGGTTTTGGGATTCTTTTTCTCGAGCGCCGCGACATTCGGCCAGACCAAGGCCTGATAAATAATCAATCCGCCGGCCAACAGGCCCAAAACCAGGCCCGAAATTTTCCGCCCGGTTTTGGTTTTACCCTTGCTCCGGACCACGGCTGTTTATTTTAACCCCATCAGAAATTTCAGCCTGTTATGATAGTCCATTTTCAGAACAATTTAAACTTGACCCGCTTCGCAAGATCGCCGAAAATATGGGCGAGGATCAAAGATGCCGGTTTGGAAACATATTTTATCCATTTTGGCTTTGCCCTTTATGGCCGCGGCCGCGGCGCCGGGGATGATTCTTTATTCGGAGGGCAAGCTTAATCTTGACGGGTCATTTGCCTCCGGCCTGGGAATCCTTGCGGTCATCATCGGATCGCTTTTCATTCTCTCCGGTTTGTACTTGATGGCCCGGACCATTTCCCTGTTCGCCCGGGTCGGAAAAGGCACCCTGGCCCCCTGGATGCCTACTCAACATCTGGTGGTCCAGGGGATATATCGGCATCTGCGAAACCCGATGATCAGCGGGGTGTTCGGCATCCTGCTGGGGGAGTCGGTTCTTTTCCGGAGCTGGACCCTCCTGGGTTGGTTCATTTTATTTGTCCTGCTAAATATCATCTACCTTCCCGCATTTGAGGAACCGGGATTGGTCAGGCGATTCGGAGAAGAATATTCAAATTACCGCAAAAATGTCCCGCGCTGGCTTCCGCGGCTCAAGCCCTGGCAGCCGGGACCGGGTCCGGACGCAACGGCTTGAATTAGGCGACAAACCGTGCTATTGGTTTAATTCTCAGCGTAGTTGACCTTCCTGACTTTGCCGGCTGAAAATTTTTAAGGGGTATTCAAGGAGCAAGGATGGACCGAAAAGTAAAAGGCGCGTTCCTGGCGGACTTTGCTCGGATGATCAAAGCCAGGAAAGATCTTGACTGGAGCCAATATCTTCAGCCTCAGGATTTGCGGTTCCTCCAGGATAAAATCCTGCCCCGGGAATGGTATCCCTTTGACACCTTTGAGCGGATGGGAAGTGCGATCGTGAAGGAGATCGCGCATGGCAATATGGAGATCGTCCGGATGTGGGGCCGGATTTCGGTGGAGGCCCTGAAGGCGCTTCACCAGGATATGGTCGTGGCCGGCAACCCTTATGAATCCCTGATCCGGTTCCAGGTGGTGCGGAAGGATTTCTTCAGCTTCAACCCGGTGAATATCACGGTTTTCTTTCAGAACTACGCCAAGGTGGAAAGCGCCTACCAGATGAGCGCGTTGGCGGAAGAGTCCGCGGTATATCAGAGTCTGGGGTATCTGGAGCGGTTGCTGGAGCTATCCGGGGCGAACAATGTCCAGCATAAGTTCCTGAGAAAAATGTGGGAAGGATCTCCCTCCACGGTGATGGAATTATCCTGGAGCAATGTCACTCCGGAGATGAAGGTAAGAGGAATTTTGTTCCAGGATTATGTCCGGATGATCAAAAATTTCAAGGACGCGGATTGGAACCGATACCTGTTGCCGCGCGACCTTCCCTTTTTAGGAGAAAAAATCGGCCAGACCGAGTGGTATCCGCTTGAAAGCTTTGAGCGGATGGGAATTGGAATCCTGAACGAGATTGCCGACGGCAGCACCGAGGCGGCGCGCTTCTTCGGCCAGTCGGATGTGGAAACCCAGGTCCAGACCAATCCGGGCCTGGTCTGCCCGGGGGATCCGCTGGAATCCCTGCTCCGGTTCCAGGTTCTGCGCTCAAGCTTTTTCAATTTCAACGCGATCAATGTGGAAAGCGTTCACGGCAATTTCGCCAAACTCAGGATTGAATACCGGATGTGCCGGCTCGCGGAAGAGGCCGCAACCTATCAGGCCCTGGGTTTTTTTGAAAAATTACTGAAGCTGGCCGGGGCCAAAAATGTGGATTACCAATTTACCAGCAAGTCCTGGGAAGGCGATCCCACCACCATCCTGGAATTGAAATGGCTCTAATCCCAGATTCCACGTTTTTCAGGTTGATTGACCGATCAACCTATCCACATTATCAACCGATTATTTATTCGGATATTCCTTGCCGGTGATCTTCTTCCAGAGCTCCCGGCCTTCCCTTTGCGCCACTTTATTGGGGGTAATCTCCGTGGGCATCACGGTATTGGCATCCTGGCCCAGGGCGAATTCCAGGAGCTTGATCGCCGTGTCCTTGTCTTCGAAATAATTGAAATAGAACCGGGCCTTATAGGCATAATTATCCAGGTATCCCGGATATTCCTTGATCGCGTCATTGATCTGGTCAATAGCGTCCTGGACATTCCAGTGAACCATCTCCACCACTATCTTGGGCACCCGGACCATGATTTCCGACCAGAGCCGGCCGGTAGCGCCGTAATAATATTTGGAGTCATGGTCCGTGACATAATCGGCATTTTTCTTAATGGAAGGGAAACCCGCGGCCTGGGCGAAAATGGAGCTGAATTCCAGGCTCGAGGACTTGTTCACCGCGAACCAGTAATGCCCGGCCGAGGTCTCCTTGAGCGCCAAAGATTTCCCGGCATAGGTCATCCCTTTGCCATAGATTTCTTCCAGGAACTTTTGCTGTTCCTTGGTCTGCTTGGGCAGATTGTCTCCATAGTTCCACCAGTAGCGCGACAAATCAATCAGGATCAGATAGTTATCGGGGTCCAGCTTATCCGCCTGCTCCAGCCAGCCGGTGCAGTCCTTGAAAATCTTGGCGGTATTATCCAAATGTTCCAGATTCCAGGCCTGGTCAATCAGCTTTTGCGCCTCCGGATTTTTGGAAATCGTCTTCTGCAGACCGCCGGCAAAAACCGGCCCGGAAATCAACAGCGCCGCCATTAAACCAGCCACAAAAACCGACATCCGAGAAACTTTCATTTTTTCCCTCCCCCTTCTATTTTTTTCCTTGAATCCCCGCGTCTGATTTAGACCATCATCAGGGCTGATCCGTTCATTTCCTGGAAACGATGCCCGGCAAAAGTTATTATAATAATTTTCCAGGCTCAAGGCAAATCCCCGGAAACCTTGATTTCTCCCCGGGCGCATACTAAGATGGTAATCAATAATTCAGGCCGGATAAAATTACCCCGGCAAGTTTCGGTCGCCAAAAATTAAATCGCGGGGAAGGGCAGAGATGAACGGAAAAGAAAGAATAATGACGGCTTTGAACCGGGGCGTCCCGGATCTGGTTCCGGTCTGGGAGTTGGCCTTTAACGAGGCGAGCGTCATCAAAATTGCGGGCAAGTTTTTGGAGCCCGATCAGCTCCCGGAGCCCAAGAACATTATGGATATGACCGATCTGGAAGCGCTTAAGCTGGTGAACGCGTTCCGGGCGATTGGTTTGGAACTGGGCCTGGACGGCGTCACCGCCACTTCAATGGCGCCGATGCAACGGGTGGATCAATCGCATTTCAAGGACGCTTTCGGCGTGATTCATCATTCCAGCCAATTCGGTGAGCCCTTTCCGGTGGAAGGTCCGATCCAAGGGCCGGAAGACCTCAAAAAATATAAAATGCGCGCTCCAGAGGAAAGCGATTTCCTTTTAATTGACTTGATGCGCGCCAATTTTCCGGACCGGGCCGTTGCCTACATCCTTGACGGCCCCTTTCTGATGAGTATGTGTTTATGCGGAGGTCTGGAGAATCTTCTGCTCAATTACGCGCTGAATCCGGGGCTGGCGACTGACCTGGCCCGGATGATCACCGACTATAACCTGGCCAGCCTGGAGATGATCGCGAAAAAAGGCGCGGATTTCGTGGTCAGCGATTGCGACTTGGCTTACAATAGCGGGCCGATGATGAGCCCGGCTCATTATGACCGGTTCCTCGGACCGTATCACAAGCAAATCGTGGACCGCGGACATCAACTCGGGCTCAAGATGGTCAAGCATACGGACGGCAAGATCCAGACCCTGATCCCGAAATTCATTGCCGAAGGCTTTGACGCCATCCATCCCTTCCAGCCCCAGTGCATTGACATCGCGGAATCCAAGAAAAAATATGGGGACAAGGTTTGCGTGATGGGCAATATTGACTGCGCCTATCTTCTGGTGTTTGGAACGCCAGAACAGGTTCGCGAGAAAGTTAAGCAGACCATTTCCGCGGTCGCTCCCGGGGGCGGTTACATCCTCAGCAGCTCCAACACCATCCACCCGGGGGTCAAGCCGGATAATTATATCGCCCTGGTCAAGGCGGCGCGGGAATTCGGAAAGTATCCGGAGTTGGCGCAGGGTAAAAATTGAATCGGCTGGTTTTCAAATCCAAATTTTCCAGATAGGAGGACAGAGCAATGGCGGAACCGAAATGCTGATAATGTTCAAACGGAAAAATAAATCCTCGCGAAAACTTCCCTTCTTCACGAGGCCGCTCAAATCTTTATTGGTGGC
>CAIYYW010000111.1 GCA_903930515.1 uncultured delta proteobacterium
AGGGTGTTGAAAAAAGCCCTTTTATGTAATCTGGCATTCATAGGCATTTTTTAATTACCTGGTTTCATTAAAATATAATTTTTTATTTTTATCATTTTGAACATCTACCCGACTTTTTCAACAGCCTGTTAAACCTTGAAACCCTTAAACCGGGAAATAATCCGGCCCGAGGGTTTTCCTATTTTTTGGCCTTGGCCCTGAGCTTGGCCTGTCCGGATTCGACCACCACATCAAATTCAAGATTCTTGCCTTTGTATTTTTCCTTGATCTGGTCAATCTGCTTCTTGAGGGTTTGTTCCAGCTTATCGCGGCTCAGAGTCATCTGCTGGTTGGCTTGTTTTTTGGATTCGGCCAGTTGCTGATAGACCTGGTTGAGTTTATCGGAGGACAGGTCTTCTTTAACCGCGGGCGGGGCCGGTTCTTTCTTTTCCTCTTTCTTCTTATCCCCCTCTTTGCCATCCGTCGGCCCGGAGGCGAGCACGCTTTTGAGTCTTTCTCTACTCATCTGCCCGGTCTCAATCTTCTGGATGATCCGGTTCCAGTATTGGTTATAGGAATTGAACTTGGCGACCAGTTGCTGGAACTGGTATTTAAGGGCGAAATTGGCGCTCTGAAGGTTGGCCATCCGGCGGAGCTTGAACTGGAGGGTGGTGCGGTCTTGTTCCGGCATCCGTTTGCGGGAGCCCATAAAATACTGTTCAAAATGGATTCTTAAGCTGTCTATTTCCTGATCCAGCTTATCCAGGGTTTCCTTGTCCAGGGTTTCCATTGATTACTGGGGTTCTTGCTTGCGCTTCTGCACGACTTTGAGCACATTGCCGTAAATGGCGGCTCCGATGGCCACTCCTTCCTCGGGCAAAATCTGGTCGAAGATGATGTCGCCGAAGGTCTCGCGCAGCCTTTGCTTGATCTTGGGCATCCGGCTCTGGCCTCCGACCAGGAGCAGCGCGTCCAGCTTCAACTTCGGATCAAGGGTAAATCCGTTTTCCTGGGCGTCCAGGGCGATGGTGATGGATTTTTCCACCAAGTCCGAAACCACATATTCCAGCACATCCCGGCTGAGCTTGAGGTTCAGGTCCACCGAGGGATCTATCTCCGGGATCACCTTGCTGACATGGATCAGGGTGGTCTCGGTCTCGCTTAAAGCGATCTTGGCTTTTTCCGCCTCGTCCTGGATCGCCCGGAGCACATCCTTGTTGGTGAGGGTGATTCCGTCCTTATAGACCTTGCCGTCTGCGAAGCGCTTGTTGCGGGTGGAGTTTTTAAACTCCCGGATCAGGTATTGCATAATCGTGTAATCGAAATCATCTCCGCCCAGCCAGGCTTCTCCCAGGGTGGCCAATTCCTCGTATCCGCCCGGCACGCGCCGGAACAGGGAGAAGTCAAAGGTCCCTCCGCCCAGATCGTAAACGGCGATGGTGTGATCCCCGCGGTTGATGTATCCGAAGGCATAGGCGGTGGCGTTGGTCTCGGTCAGCATCCCCACCACATTCAACCCCACATTTTCCGCAATCTGCCGGATCGCCTGGGCATACCGGGTCTGGTAGGTGGTGGGCATCGTGATCACCACCTCGTCCACCGTCTCCTTGAGAAAGCTCTCCGCGGTCTGCTTCAAATAGCGGAATATATAAGTGGCAATCTCCACCGGGGAGATGGCCATGTCATACTCGTTGATCTTGATCATTATATCCTGCTGGTGGCTGTCGGCCTTCTCGTTTTTTTCAATGATGTAATAATACCGCTCCTGGGCCTGTTTGATTTCCTCCATCTCAAAGCTCTTGCCGATGAAGCGCTTGATTGAATGGATGGTGCAAAAGGGGTTTTCCACAAACTTGCTCCGCGCCGCCCTCCCCACCATCAGACGGATCTCGTCGCTCTTCTTGTAATAATAAACCACGCTCGGGATGGTCTTGTAACGGTCCTTGTCCAGGATCACCTTGGGCTTGCCCTGATCCAGATATGCCATTGAGCAATTGGTGGTTCCGAAATCTATCCCGACCAGCCTCCCCATCAGGTCCTCCTCAGCCTCACCTGTAACTCGTGCGGATAATCCGGTTGGCAATCGCCAGCCGCTCCGTGGTATCCCGGAGCCGGTGGGTAAGGATCAGGTTAAGCGCCTGGTAAATCTTAAGCGCAACCTCCTTGTCCCCGGCAATCAGTTTTTCAAAATAATCGCGCGGGATCCGGAGCAGGCTGCAATCGCTCTTGGCCCGGATGGTCGCGCTCCTGGGCATATCCTCAAATAACGCCATCTCCCCGAAAATATCCCCGGCCCCCAACTCATAAATCACTTCCTCCGGCTCGTCCTTCTCCCCGCTCTTGACCACCTGGACTTCCCCTTTATGAAGAGCGTAAAGGGCGTCTCCGGGGTCGCCGGCATTGAAGATGACCTTGTCCGCCTTCACCGCCACCTTCTGGCAGATCCGGCTCACTTTGAGGAACTCGTTATTATTCAGTTGGCGGAACAGGCCGATTTCCCGCAAGATTTCAATAATCTGCATTATCAGATGATTTAATAACATCTTGCCGGGATTGTCAACTTTCAATCGCCGCTTTGGGAATCCTCCCCTTTTTTCAGGTCCGGAAGCGCTGAATTCGACCCCTGCCGTCTTCGTTTTGCAGGGAAGGACTACCAAGGATAAGTTAGTCGCGATTCCTTTTTCTGCGAGCGAGTTCGTGGCGCAGCCACTCTTGTCTGCGTGCTGCTTTCAATGTGCGAGCGCCTTCCTCCTCCGCTAAAGCTACGAAGGGCAAGTCAGGCGCGATAGCTGGAATTCCCTTATGTAAATTGTCAAGCCCTGCCCCCAATCTCACTGCCGCAGGGCCTGTGAAGCTCTGACCCTAATCTCGCTTAGATGCCCCTCTATGCCCCGACCCACCCGCATTTACATTGCTCAAAAGTTCATTATACTCCTAAAATTAGGTAAATAATGAATGGTTCCATAAAGCAGAGAATTATTTTTACCAGGCTTTAACGACTAACGAAAAGGAGGGATTTAAAATGAAGAGGGCTAAAAACGGACTTGGATTTATGTTAATCATTAGTCTTTTCTGCGCCATTTTCCTGATCCAGGCAGGTTGCCAGGCAGGAAGCGCGGAAGAGAGCAATCAGGCTTCGGGAAGCTCGGCTTTTGACAGCGTGGAAAGTTATGCCAAAGGTTTCAACACCACAATCACGGCAGGACCTCCCCTGTGCGCGGATACAACCACGGCTACTTTTAAATTTAAATGCACCGCGGGCCCTTGCGCCTTCAAATGCAACCTGGATGATGCGGGTTGGAAAAAATGCAAGGCCTCCGCGACTCTTACG
>CAIYYW010000112.1 GCA_903930515.1 uncultured delta proteobacterium
ACCGGGTCTGGCAAACGCTCTGATCAAAGGCCCAGGGGATTTCCAGGATCAGCTCGCTGATTTGGGACAACTCGGAATTTTCCCGGCAACATACGCAAACCACCGGGCAGCCGAATTCCTGTTTCGCCTTCTTCACCGAAAGCACGACTTCGGAGGTCGCCCCGGAACGGCTGGGGGCGATGATCACCGTATCCTGGAGCAGCTTTTGGTAATGATCAAAATTGACCAGCAGGTCTCCGGCCGCGATTGAGTTTGCCGGAACCCCGAGTCTTTGTTGGGCGGAGATTTGCGCGCTCCGGCATTGGAAATAGCTGGAGCCGCATCCGATAAAAGTCAGGCTCCGGCGCCGGCGCTTCTGAAAAAACTTTTTGATCCCGCCGGATTGCTTCAGAAAATACCGATAAGTTTTTCCCAGCGCCGGATACTGCCCGAAAATTTCCCGCTCGGTCAGAGACATTGCTTCTCCCTGCGATCCCCCCACCCCGATTTTGCAAAATATCATAGCCCATTCCCGAGGGAAAGCAATTCCTTTGCCGATTGAACTTCCAAGAGAAATAGTGATATGATCAAGGCGATGAAGGAGCTGGAGCAAGAACTGAAATTATTGATTCAATCCGGGCATCACCTGATTTATCTCTTGAGCTTTGAAGAGGACCGGGCCCAGGCGCTGTTGGAGAAGCTGGCGCCGGGATTCTCGTCGCGGGTTTCCAGCTGGTCCATCGCCCGCGGGATTGAACACGCCGGCGCCGGCGCGCAACCCGAGCCGAACTCCGCTTTAGCCGGGGTGGTCAAGGAAAAGGACCCGACCTGGTTTATTTTATTTGATTTTCATCCCTATCTGGAAGACCCCTACCTGGTGCGGGCCTTGCGCGAGTTGTATCCGGTGCTGGTTCAGCGGAAACAGTTCATCTTTATCGTCGCGCCGGTCCTGCGGATTCCGCTGGAATTGGAAAAGGAGATCGTGACTTTGGAGCTTCCGCTCCCGGAGGCCGCGGATTTGAGCCGGATTCTGGAGGGAGTGATCGCCGGGCTGGAAAAGAGCCGGAAACAGCCGGTCAAGCTGGAGCCGTCGCTGCAGGAGAAAATGGTCCGGGCCGGCCTGGGCCTGACCCAGCGCGAGGCGCAACGGGTATTTCTCCGGGCTTTGATTGAGCATCCGGAATTCCGGGAAGTGAATTTGGACGCGATCCTTTTCCAGAAAAAACAGATCATCCGCCAGCAAAACCTGCTGGAATTTTACCAGGTGAGCGAACACCTGGAAGAAGTGGGAGGGCTGGACCTGTTGAAAGGATGGCTCAAGAGCCGGAGCAAGGCCTTCAGCGAGGACGCGAGGAAATACGGTTTGCCCGCGCCCCGGGGATTGCTTTTGCTGGGAATCCAGGGCTGCGGGAAAAGCCTGTGCGCCAAAGCCGTGTCCAACCTCTGGAAGCTGCCCCTGCTCCGCTTTGACACCAGCCTGATCCTCGGATCCTACCAGGCGCCTCCGGAAGTGAACATCCGCCGGGCCATGCAACTGGCTGAATCCATCTCGCCCTGCGTGCTCTGGATAGACGAGATTGAAAAAGGGTTCAGCGCCCAACTGGTTTCCGGAAAAGAAGCCAGCGGAGCGGTCGCGCGCGCGTTCGCGGGTTTCCTGGTCTGGCTCCAGGAGCGACGGAAAGCGGTTTATGTCATCGCCACGGCCAATTCCATCACCGAGCTTCCGCCCGAGTTGGTCCGGAAGGGAAGGTTTGACGAGATCTTCTTCGTGGACCTGCCCAAGGTTCACGAGCGGGAGGAAATCTTCGCGATCCATTTGACCAAGCGCGGGAGAGACCCGATAAATTTCCAGTTGAAAACCCTGGCGGAAAACAGCGAGGGGTTCAGCGGATCGGAAATTGAGCAGAGCATCATCTCCGCGATGTATCAGGCCTTCACCGAGGGCAGGGAACTCAACAGCCCGGACATTATCAAAGCCCTTTCCGAGACCGTACCCCTGAGCCAGACCATGGAGGAGCGGGTGGAAGAACTCCGAACCTGGGCCAAAGACCGCGCCCGGCCGGCATCTCTGGACACCAAGCTGAGTGACCTGCTCTCCTTTGGACCCGGAGATAAAAAATGAAACTGAGGTTTCGGCTGGATGATAAAAAACCCCTGGTAATGGCCAAAGGCATCAACGGCCTCCCGATCGGGCTGGAAAAGGCTATGATCAATATCGTGGAACTGGAGCCGGATTCGGTTATCCCCGTTCACAGCCATCCCGAGGAACAAATCTCTTTGATCATTTCCGGCGAATTGGAATTTGAAATGGGGGATGACAAATTCAGGCTCGGCCCCGGAGAAGTTTTATTGATCCCGGCCAATCTCAAGCATGGGGCCAAGTCCCTGAAGAAAACTTTGGCCTATGACTGCTTCTCCCCGCCCCGATGGGATTACCTGGAAAAGATCAGGAAATAATATTTTCCCGATGCCTAAAAAAGTCAGCAAAAAAATCATCATCGCCGCCATCCTGACCGTTGCCCTGTTTGCGCTCGGGCTGGGTGGATATTATGGCTGGCGGAACCCGACCCGGCGCAGCAATCCGATTAATTTCAGCGTGGTCGTCCCGGACAAGCTTTACCGGAGCGGTCAGCCCCGGGCGGATGATCTCAGGCGGATGGCAAAGGAGTACGGCATTAAGACCGTTGTTTGCATGAGCGCGGATGGCGATGAGGGATGGGGTGTGAGAAAAGCCGCGCAGGAATTGGGGATCAAGGTGGTTGGGATCAAAATGAGCGAGACCTTGATTCCCGGGCCGGAACAGTCAAGTTTGGTCTTGAAGCTGATTACCGGGAGGCCGGTTAAATATCGGGATTATGAGAGGATGATCCAGGAATGGCCCGGGCCCGCGGACGACCCGGTTTCTTTTCCCGGCCCGGTTTTGCTTCATTGCTATAAAGGCAAGGACCGGACCGGCTATATGATTGCCTTGTACCGGATTTGCCTTCAAGGCTGGCCGGTGGAAAAGGCCGGGAAGGAAATGCGCGAACACTATCATCGGCAATGGATCTGGACCACGCCCCAATTCTTGAAAGCGGCCAGGGAAATCAAGCCCGCCCAATCTTGCCCCTCAATCATCCCCTAAGAATTTCCATCACCGGCAAAAATTTTTCAAACCAGGAATGCGCAAAATACGCCCTCTTTCGTCTTCGGACCTTTGATCGGTGGCGGCCGCATTTAGTCCCGCTTTAAGGCGGGATCCGGGGTTTGCGACCCTTGCCGGTGAAATCGCGACAAACGGATGCTATAATTTATTCAATGAAGCCAAAGACCAAGAAGGCTCTGGAGATTTTTTTCATCCTGCTGATGGGAATCGGCGCGGTTGACCTGGGATTATGGGTGTTCCACCGGGGATGGCTGTTGAATTTCGGGGAAGTGATTCCGGGGTATCTTTATAGGAGCGGCGAGTTCCATTCCGGGGATTTGAACAGTTTGGTGAAGAAATACGGGATCAAGACCATTATCTGCCTGAAGGGCAAAGAAAACCGTGAGGTTGAGGAGCAGGCGAAAAAGCTGGGATTGAACCTGGTCAGTGTGCGGTTGCACGCGGAGCGGCCTCCCGGCCCGGAAACCCTCTCGCTCCTGATGAAAATCCTTTCCGACAAAAGCTTTGACAAAAAAGATTACAACTGGCTGATCGAGGAATGGGTCGGGCCGGAGCAAGACCCGGTCAGGCTTCCCCCGCCCTACCTGGTCCATTGCCAGATGGGCGCGGACCGGACCGGGTATTTGATCGCGGTTTACCGGATTTGTTTTCAAGGTTGGAGCGGGAAATCCGCGCGGATGGAAATGCTCAGATACTATCATTTCCCGCCCCGGTTTCCGCGGTTGTGGGAGGACCTGAGAAAACTTGACCCGGATCAATTCTGTCCCGCGATCAATCCGGAATACCATCCGGTTTCCCGCGGGAATGGTTGAAGGAGGAGCTTTGGATCAGGAACTGATTGAAACCGACCTGCTGGTGATCGGCTCGGGCGTGGCCGGATTGTTCTTCGCGCTCAAGAGCCAGGGGTTGGGCAAGATTCTGGTGGTGAGCAAGCGCGAGCTTTGGGAATCCGCCAGCTATTACGCGCAGGGCGGAGTGGCCAGCGTGGTTTCCGACCAGGATTCCTTTGAGTCGCATATCCAGGACACGCTCTCCGCGGGAGCCGGGTTGTGCCGGCCTGGGATCGTGGAGATGGTGGTGAAGAGCGGCCCGGAGCGGATCCAGGAATTGATCCGGCTGGGAGTAAAATTTTCCACCCGGAACCAGGACCAGCGGGAATTATTTGAAAACTTCCCCCATAGCGATTTTGATCTGGCCCGAGAAGGCGCGCACAGCCGTCCGCGCATCCTCCATTCGCAGGACGCCACGGGCAAGGAGTTGGAGGGGGTTTTGCTCCGGAATTGCCAGAAATCATCCTCAATCCATTTTTGGGAATTCCATCAGGCCATTGATCTGATCACCAGCGAGAAGCTGGGCGAACCCGGGCCCAACCGCGTCCTGGGCGCATACGCCCTAGACCTCAAGACCGGCGCGATCAAGACCATCTCGGCCCGCGCCGTGATCCTGGCCGCGGGAGGGGCGGGCAAGGTTTTCCTTTATACCTCCAACCCGGACCTGGCCACCGGGGACGGCATCGCCATGGCCTATCGGGCCGGAGCCGAGATCGCCAACCTGGAATTCTTCCAGTTCCATCCCACCTGCCTGTATCACCCGGAGGCCAAATCCTTCCTGATTTCAGAGGCGGTTCGCGGGGAAGGCGCCTTGCTCCGGACGGTCTCCGGCGAGCGTTTTATGCCCAAGTATCATCATTTGGCCGAATTGGCCCCGCGGGATGTGGTTGCCCGGGCGATTGACCAGGAGATGAAAAATTCGGGCGCGGACTATGTGCTTCTGGACATCACCCATCAGCCCGCGCATTTCATCCGGGAACGCTTCCCGAACATTTACAAGACCCTCAAGCAATACGGGTTCGACCTGACCAAAGACCCGATCCCGGTGGTGCCGGCGGCTCATTATATCTGCGGCGGAATCCAGAGCGACGAGAACGCCGGGACCAGCCTGGAGGGATTGTTCGCCATCGGCGAAAACGCCTGCACCGGTCTCCACGGCGCCAACCGGCTCGCGTCCAATTCCCTTCTGGAGGCCCTGGTGTTCGCGGAACGCGCCAGCCGGTCCGCGGCAAAATATTTGGCCGAAAAAAAACCGGGACTAAACATTCCGCTCTGGGAAACGGGGAAAGCGGACAAGCTGGTGGAGCCGATGGTGATCAAGCATAACTGGCTGGAAATCAGAAGGACTACCTGGAACTATATCGGGATCGTGAGAAGCGACCAATGGCTGAGCCAGGCCCGGCGCCGGATGGATTTGATCCAGGAAGAAATCAGGCAGTATTACTGGAACTACCTGGTCACCGGCGGCCTGGTGGAGTTAAGGAATATCGCGATTATGGCCGACCTGATCGCCAGGTGCGCCATTTACCGCGAGGAAAGCCGGGGGGCGCATTACAACCTGAACCATCCCGAGCCGAACCCGGAATGGGCGAGAGACACGGTTTTTCAAAAAGATTCCGGGTTCCTGAAATAATTCCAAAAAAAATACAGGCCCTTCCGTCTATTAGTTTAAGGGTGGGGTGTCAAGGCTGAAAGCTTGCAGTAATAGCTAAAAGAGAAAGCCGCCCTGTCCTCCAAGAAAGGTGGGTGGAAAATGGAATCCCGACCCGAATTGCTGTGCCTGAGAATCGAGACCACGGAAATCCCGACCCGGTCGTCCAAGCCCGGCTCCAGAAGGCCCATTTGCTTCTTCTGCCATCAGGAAGTGGAGCAGGAACTGCTCCTGGTGCT
>CAIYYW010000113.1 GCA_903930515.1 uncultured delta proteobacterium
AGCCTGCTTTACCTGAAAAACGGCGTTTTCATCTCCCATCAGAAAGAGCCGGAATCAGATCAATTCGTCCAGTTTGAAGAAGCCTATTCCCGTCTGGATTTCGGGGATGTCACGGAGTTGGAACAGAAGCTTCGGAGGGAATCCACTTCCGCGAGCTTTGTGGATTTGATTGATATGATGGCCAACCTGGAGGAGTACCGTCCCAAATCCCGGGAGTCCAGGAAGGAGGTCGGCTTTTCCAAACAAATCCAGATTGAAATCATCCAGCGACTGGCCCAGGTCCTAAGCGCGGTGTTTCTGGCGCTCTGGGGGATCGGGCTGGGGATCAAGCCTCCCCGGACGAGCCGGACCATCTCCTACATCCTGGGGGTGCTGGCCGGGTTCGGATACTATTACCTGAATGTGTTCTTCAAGGCCCTTGCGCTGAAGAAGGTTTTGCCGTTGGAGGTCGCGCTCTGGAGCCCGGCGCTCCTGGTCCTGGTAACCGGGGCCTGGCTGATGCGGCAGCGGATGAAGGGATACGAGCCGCTCAACTTCCTGTACCAGGCCGACGAGTATCTCCGGCAATGGCGGATACGGAGGCGGAATCTTGAAAATCCTTGACCGCTATCTAGCCAAGATTTTCCTGGTGATCCTGCTCTCATCCAACCTGCTCACCTCGCTGCTGTTCCTGCTGATCAGCATCCTGGACCGGCTCAGCTATTTTTTGGTCAAGCGGGAGTTGAGCCTGGGCCAGATCTTCATCTACTTCAGCTATCAACTGCCCCAGATTTCTTATTACTGCGCCCCGCTCTCCGTCCTGTTCGGACTGCTCCTGACCATGGGCGTCCTCGGCCAGCGGCAGGAGCTCACGATTATGCGCGGAACCGGTTTAAGCTGGAGCCAGATTATGCGCTGGCCTTTGATCCTGGCCATCGTCTATGCCTGGCTGATGTACCTGATGGGCGGATGGATGATCCCGCTGGCCAACCAAAAAACCCGCGCCTTCGAGCAGGAGGAGATCAAGAAAAAAAACCTCAAGTCTCCGATCGCGGACCTGTGGATTTTCAATTCCAAGGACCCCAATAATCAATACGCGATCTATATCCCGATCTTTTTGCCGGGCAAGGAAGTGGTGAGGCGGATTTCGATATATCAGATCAACGCCGATTTTTTCCCGGTCAAGGAAATCCAGGCGAAAAGGGCCAAATACCGGGAACACAATCAGTGGGTATTGAAAAAGGTCAAGGTGTTCACCTACCAGCCGTTCGGCCGGCCGATTTTGGAACTGGTGGACAAAATGGAACTCAAGTTGCCGACCATACCCAAGGATTTTTATACTTTCCAAAAAAAACCGGATGAACTGACCATCCCGGAACTATCCAGCTACCTGAAAAAGCTGGTCAATTTCGGATTGGACCCCCGGGAATACCAGGTGGAACTGATGAGCAGGTATTCCCTGCCCTTTGCCTGTTTGATCCTGTTCGGGCTCGGACTGGGCATTTCCATCCGGCTAAAAAGGCCGCGCGGGATTTACCTCAACCTCGCCTACGCCCTGGTCTCCAGCTTCGGCTACTTCGCGATTATGGCGCAATGCCTGTCGCTGGGCAAGAGCGGAAAATTGCCGGCCACCCTCTCAACCTGGATCGCCAACCTGGTGTTCGGGATCATCACTGTTTATCTTCTGATCCGGCGCGAACAGTAATAGCCGCGAAGGCTTATTTCAGCAGACGATACTGTTTTTCGTTTCCGGAAGATATCGCAGCCACTTTCCCCTCCCGCTCCAGCTTGCTCAGATGACCGAGCACGGTGATCTCCGCGGCCCGGTAAAGACCGGGATGGATCAGCCCGGCATAAATTTTCCCCGCCAGCTCGCCGCTGGTTTCCGGACCGTCGCCCAGGATTTTCAAAATCTGATACTCGCGCAGCTCGCGGTGCGCGATCAAATCCTTCAGATGCCGGGCCGGGTCCCGGATCACCGGCCCGTGGCCCGGAAGCATCAGCCGGACTTCCAGTTCCCGCACTTTTTTTAAAGACGCCAGATACTCGCTCATATCCCCGTCCGGGGGGCCTACAAAACTGGTTCCCTCGCCCACGATCAAATCTCCGGTGAAAAGGATCGCTTCTTTTTCCAGGTAAAGAGAAATATGCCCGGGGCTGTGGCCCGGGGTCGCGATCACCAAAAGCTCTCCCAACTCGCTCTCCAACCGGGGTTCCCCTTCAATCCACTCGTCCACCATCGCTTCCAGATTCCTCCGCGCCAGGACCGGCCGCTCCAACTTATGCGCCATCACTTTCGGCTGAAAATTTTCCTTCAGATCCGGGATCGCGCCGGAATGATCAATATGGCCGTGAGTCAATACCAGGGTTTTCAGTTTTCGGGAGGAATGGGCGATGACCCGGCTGATCTTTTCCACCGTATGGTCCTCGCGGTAGCCGGCATCAATCAGAACCAGGTTTTGGTTTCCGATCAGATAGAAGAACGGGGTTTGCCAGCCGGGCAACGGGGGTGATTCGCTGGACAGCCGCGCCAGGCCGGGAATCACCTCTTCAATCTTCATTTATAATCCAGCACGATGATCTCCGGCTTTTCCGGCAGGGTCTTGATCAAATACTCGTTGCCCTTGATCCTCCGGACCTTGCTTTTTCCGGAAAGGAAATCATCCACCGCCCTGAGCGGAATGGTGATGGCCGCGGTTTTATAATGCATCGGGAAAATCAGTTTCGGCTTCAACTGCTCAACCACCCGGGTCGCTTGCTCCGCGTCAATGGTATAGGTCCCGCCCACCGGGATCAGCAGCACATCCGCCCGGCCGATCTTTTGCAACTGCTCTTCGCTCAGGATCGCCCCCAAGTCGCCCAAATGGATGATCCTCATCCCCGGCATCTCCAGCGCCATTATCGCGTTCTTCCCCCGCTCCTTTCCGTTTTTATCGTCGTGATCGGACGGGACCGAGTAAACCTTTACATCCTTGATGGTCTCGCTCACCCGGTTGAAATCCTGGGTGGCCGGGTCCAGGCCGTGGATGACTTTGGCATTGCCCTTGGCCATCTTCGCGTAGTTATGGTCATAATGCTCGTGGGTAATCAAAACCAGGTCCGGGGATACCTCCGGCATCGGGTAGCCCACCTGGGGACCGAACGGGTCCAGGAGAATTTTCACCCCGTCCGGAGAAGTGATCAAAAAGCAGGACTGGCCGAACCATTTTATTTTCACTTCGGCCCGAGCCGAAAATCCGGAGAGAAAGCCGGTTAAAACCATCGCGCCCGCGATTACGCCGATTATTTTTTTCATCGCTCCTCCCGGGAGGGTTATTGGGACAGGCGGAAGTATAAGGTCATTTTGGTATTGCCGATCTCGATCTGGTCCTCGTTCCGGATTTTCACCGCGCTGACTAAAATACCGTTGACCCGGGTGCCGTTGGTGGACGCCAGATCCTTGATCGTGATTTTGTCCTTGGAATGAATCTCGATCTGGCAGTGCCGCTGGCTGGCCGCTTCATCGTCCAGGGGCAAATCCGCATCGTGGGAACGGCCGATCACCGTGCTCCGACGGTCCAGCCGGAACCGTTGCCCCTTGTTGGGGCCTTCCGCGATCTCCAGCACCGCCTGAAAATCTTCCGGCAACTCCGGGTTGTGAACCCCCTCCCCCATCACAAAGGTGCCCTCGTCCCGCGGGCCGGCCGCGGGGACGGGTACTTCAACCGTCCCGGCAGGCTCCTCGTAGATCGCGTAGGGGTCGCTCACCACGCTAATCAAAAGTTTGCTCTCCCCGACCTTGATCTCGTCCATGTTCTGGAGCGGGCACCCGCTCACTTTTTCGCCGTTGACAAAAGTGCCGTTGGTGGAATTATTGTCGTAAAGCGTGATGTTCTCCTTGTTTACCTCAATCGTGCAGTGCTTGGAACTGATCGCCTGGTCGCTCAAGACTATCTCGCAATTCTTCCTGCCAATGCTCGTGCTCATTTTACGGATCTCGAACTTCACGCCCGCCTCCGGGCCTTCCAGGACCTCTAAAGAAATCTTCAGGTTGGACGGGATCTCCCCTTCCGGCGACTTGTCCTTCCCCGAAGGAATCTTGGTATCTTCTTCCGACATCAATTATTATTTTAGGCGAATTGATCCCTGCCGTCAAATTCAGCGAAAGCCGATGGCCCGAATGAATCTGGTGTTGCGAGACGATCGTATTAACTCCCTGATCGCCTTTGAGCGGAAATAGCGCAATCTTATCCTTAATTCCGGTGGCAAAATTGGACGGGTTCAGTTAAAATCAATTCCGGGAAGAATTTGATGGGAAAAATTTTGATGGTTGACCTTGCGGGCCAAAAGTCGCGGGTAATGGAAATCCCCCCGGGTTGGGCTCAAGAATATATGGGCGGGACCGGACTGGGGGCGCGATTGCTTTACGCTCCCGGGAACCAGAATGATCTGGTGATCGCGCCGGGATTGTTTTTAGGTTTGCCTATTTTTACCGCCAGCAAGACCGGGATCGCCGCTATTTCTCCGCTCACGGAAAGATGGGGCGAGTCCAATATGGGCGGGAGATTCGGGATTGAGATTAAGCGGGCGGGCTGGGATTTGGTCTGGATCAAAGGCCAATCCCCGGATTGGGTGGCGCTCAAAATCACTGACGAGCGGGTTGAGTTTGAACCGGCGGAAGATTTGCTCGGCCTGAGCACTTCGCAGACCGAGGATGCCCTTAAAAAGAAAATTGGAAGCCCTTATCAATTCGCGGTGATCGGCCCGGCGGCTGAGAAGGATGTCCTGTTCGCGTGCATCCGGAGCGGGAACCGCACGGGCGGTCGGTGCGGGATGGGCACGGACTGGGCGAGAAGGAAGATCAAGGCGATCGCGGTTTTTGGCTCGCGCGTGATTGCGCCGGTTGATCCGGAGGCGATCAAGTCCCTGCAAAAGGATTTGATCAAGAAAATCCGGGCCAAATCCGAGGCGCAAAATAAATACGGCACGGCCTGCGGCGTGGTTTACCGCGAGGGGATCGGCGACCTTCCGATCAGAAATTTCGCCGGGGGAAAATTTTCAGCCGCGGATAAAATTTCCGGCCAGGCGATGGTTGAGAGGTTTCAGGGCAAACGGCGGGCTTGTCCGCATTGCCCGATTGCCTGCGCGAAAGAGATCACGGTTCCGGAAATAAACTACCAAGGCCCGATGCCCGAGTATGAGACGGTCGGGTCGCTAGGCTCGCTCCTGATGATTGAAGACCCGGTGGCGGTGATTGCCGGGAACCGCGCTTGCAACGAATACGGCATTGACACGATCACCGCGGGAGCGGTCGCGGCGTTCGGGCTGGAATGTTTTGAGAAGGGGGTGCTCGGGGAAAAAGATTTCCACCCGATCAAGCCGGAATGGGGCTCGGGAAAATATTTGTTGGACCTCATTGACGCGATTGCCAAGCGCGAGGGGATCGGGGAACTCCTGGGTCTGGGCACCAGGAAAGCCGGCCTCAAGATCGGCGGGAACGCCCTGGACTTTGCCATGCAGTCGCACGGCCTGGAGCTCGCGATGCACGATCCGCGCGCCTATGTCAGCCTGGCGGTATCTTATTCCATCGGCACCCGGGGCGGCTCGCATAACGAGGCGATGAGTTATTTTGTGGAGCAGGGATTTGATATGGCCGACTTCGGATTCCCGGGCGGGCTGGACCCGCATAAAATTCCGGGCAAGGGAAGGATGGCGGCGATTATGCAGAATATTTCCACCGTTTATGACAACCTGGGGGTTTGCAAATTTATGTATTCCTCCGATGTCGGGCCGACCACGCTTTGCCAATGGCTCAAGTTCGGCCTGGGCTGGGAAAAAAGTTATCCCGAGTTGGTCAGATGCGGGGAACGGTCTTACACGGTCAAGCATTTGTTTAATATTGACCGGCTCAAGATCAAGCCTGACGCCGACCTTCCCAAGCGTGTGCTCTGCGAGACCAGGGGAGAGGGCGGTTCCGCGAACATCCTTCCCGACCTGGCAACCATGCTCAAGGAATACTATGATTATAGGGGATGGTCGCCGGAGGGGTATCCGCCCCTGACCACTCGCCCTTGAAACACAGATGGAGCTATAACAAACCAAACCGATGGGAGGTTAAAATGTATAAAAGCCTGAAAGCGATTTTGACAGTGGCGGCTATGGGGTTCGCGGTCTGGGCCTGCGGGCCGGCCCCGGAGTTTGCGCCGGACTCAATTCCGGTTGAGCAGGAAAGCCCGACAAAGTCTTTTGTAAGTTTACCCACGACTTGGAACCAGGTAAGCGCTGGTTTCCCTTATACCTGCGCGATCGCCTCGGACAAATCGCTATGGTGCTGGGGAGGGAATGCCGACGGAGAACTCGGGACTGGAAATACGACCGAGCAAACCACCCCTTACCAAACCCCCACGGGAAACAGTTGGAAAACGGTTTCCACCGGAACCAAATTCACCTGCGCAATAAAAACCGATGGCACACTCTGGTGTTGGGGCAATAACGCCAACGGGCAATTGGGCTTGGGGGTGATCGGCGGGGATCATTGGGGCCCTTCCAAGGTGGGCAAGGCAACCAACTGGACCTCGGTTGCAACCGGCGGATACCATACCTGCGGCAAGCGTTCCGACGACACGCTCTGGTGCTGGGGCAGAGGCATTGAGGGCCAACTCGGAAATGGACTGATCACCGCCGGCGCGCCCAAAAAAGTCAATCGCGCCACGGACTGGGCATCGGTTTCCACAGGCAATTCTCATACCTGCGCGAAAAAGAAAAACGGAAACATTTATTGCTGGGGCAACAATGGCTCGGGCCAGGTGGGGGATGGGACCACGGACGGAAAACCTCATCCCAAAAGAATCGGCTCCCGAGAAGATTGGAAACTGGTTTTTGCCGGGGGCGCCCGCACCTGCGGGATCAAGAAGAATACCCAACTCTGGTGCTGGGGCAGTAATTTTTTCGGAGGGGTCGGGGATGGAACCACGGCTGATAAAAAAGTTCCGACCAGAATCGGGACCGACCAGAACTGGAGCCTGGTTCGGCAAGATGAGGACTTCACCTGCGGAGTCCAGTTTGGCACCCGGATGTGCTGGGGCGCGAACAATGTCAATCAACTCGGAGACGGAACCGACGTGGAAAGGCATGATCCCACCCAGGCGGATGCGTCTTCGGACTGGAAGACCATTGAAGTGGGAATGGTGCACGGGTGCGGGATCAAGACTGACTTGAGCCTATGGTGTTGGGGTTATAATAGCGCCGGCCAGGTAGGAGACGGGACCAAAGTCGCCAAACCCAGCCCGGTCCAGATCGCTCCCTGAAATAATCTCTTGACAAGGAAAAGGGGCAGGCGATTTCGCCTGCCCCTTTAAATTCGCTATCGGAAGCTCACGGTTTCAAGACCTGGGAAGGGGTCACCCGCATCAGACTATTGTCTCCGAGTTGGCCGAAATTATTCCTTCCCCAGCAGAAGAGCGTTCCCGCGGTCTTGATCCCGCAGGTGAAATAGCCATTGCCGCCATCAACCGAGGCCCATTCCGCGCCGCCGATCACGACCGGGGTGGTCCGGTCAAGATAGCTCCCGTCCCCGACCTGGCCATAATTGTTATTATCCCCCCAGCAGGAAATGGTATTATCAGTATGTCTTCCGCAGGTATGATACGCGCCGGCTGTAACCGATGCCCAGTTGGTCAGCGCGCCCACCTGAGTGGGGTCCCCGACATTCCCGCCGCCGAATCCCAATTGACCATTATTGTTCCTTCCCCAGCACCAGAGCGTGCCATTGGACTGGGTCGCGCAAGTATGTTCCTGCCCGCCGCTGACCGTGGTCCAGAGCGTGCTGGTCGTGCTTTCCTGTTGCGGCACATCGGCATCTCCGCCGCCCCCCGTGCCCAGTTGGCCCCGGTTATCCCGCCCCCAGCACCAGAGCGTGCCCGTGGTCTTGATTCCGCAACTATGCCACCAGCCGGTTCCCACATAATTCCAGACGCTGGCGCTATCCTCCTGATCCGGAAGGTCATAATCCGTGCCAGCATCAGCATTGCCCAGTTGACCATAATCATTATTCCCCCAGCACCAGATGGTGTTATCGCTCCGCCGGGCGCAGGTCTGATCGCCTCCCGCGGAAATCTGGTTCCAGGTATTCAAGGGGTCAACCGGGGAAGGGTTGCTATTGTCGGTATTGCTCCCGATTCCGAGTTGGCCGAAATTGTTTCTGCCCCAGCAGAAAATCGCGCCGCTAGATTTCCGAGCGCAGGAATGGTTCCTGCCCAGATCAAGTTTGTCCCAGGTGGTGTCGGATCGCGCCAACATCGGATAATTCACCCACGCGCCCGGAATGGCCAGTTGACCGTATTGTCCGTCTCCCCAGCAATAAAAACTATTATCGCTTTTCTTGGCGCAGGCGTGGTTTTCTCCCAGGGCCACCTGGCTCCAATTAACATCGGTTCCAACGGCGTTGGGCGCGCCCCGGTCAGTATATGGCGTTGCCACTCCGAGTTGACCGTAGGCATTATAGCCCCAGCAGTAGATCGTGCCATCGCTCTTGAGCGCGCAGGCGAAACTCTGGCCGGTGTCAACCGAAGCCCAGTTGGCCGCGGTATCAATCCGCCTGGGGGTAAAATAGTTGATCGTGGTGTTGTTTCCAAGCTGGCCCGAACTGTTGTCTCCCCAGCACCAGAGCGAGCCGTCGGTCCTGGTCGCGCAGGTGAATAAATCTCCGGCGCCCACGGCCTTCCATCCCTTGGACGCGATCTTCTTGGGCAGATTCTGGTCCATCGCGTGCCCAATTCCGAGTTGGCCCTCGTTATTCCTTCCCCAGCACCAGACCGTGCCATCGCTCTTGGTCGCGCAGGCGTGGTCCCAGCCGGCTGCGACCGTGGAGCATTTGGAGAATTTAGTTACCTTGGTCGGGATGTAGCGGTTGCCATTGGTTCCCTCCCCGAGCTGGCCAAAAGCATTGTTGCCCCAGCAATAAAGCGCGCCAACGGAATTCCTGGCGCAGGTGAAATCTCCCCCGGCTGAAACCAAAACCCAGTTTTTGGCAACACCGATTTTCCTGGGAATATAACCGGGGATTATGGTCGCATCTCCGAGCTGGCCTTCATCATTCAGCCCCCAGCACCAGAGCGTGCCGTCGTTCTTCCTGGCGCAGGTATGGTTCCCGCCGGTTGAAACCAGCGACCAGCCCGAGGAAATCAAGGTCGGCGCCGCTTTGGAAACCCCGGTCCCGTCTCCCATCTGCCCTTCCCAGTTCCTGCCCCAGCAATAAAGGCTGTTGTCGGTCTTGGTCGCGCAGGTGTGAAATTTTCCGGCCGAGATGCTTTTCCAGTTGGTATCGGTTCCGATCTTGACCGGAGTATCCCGCTCAATCACGCTGTTGTCTCCAAGCTGACCGTCATCATTGATGCCCCAGCAATAAAGCGTCCCGTCCTTGGCAATGGCGCAGGAATGGTTCTCGCCCACCGAAAGCCGATTCCAGGGACCGGCGCCGGCAAAGCTGACCGCATCATCATAGCCCGCGGGACTCTGAAAATCCGCGGTGATCGCCCCTTCCGCGATCCCTTCTTCCGATGAGCCGCATCCATAGAATCCTGCCAGTCCTGCAATCAGGATCAGAAAGAATACGCTTTTCAAACGGTTTTTCATTTTTCAACCTCCTTGGTTTAAGGTTTAAATACCCACCTTGTCCTTTTAGTCATTTTCCCGCATTCAATTTAAATTTGCAATTCGCAACACACCATCCGTTTTCAATAGATCTTCTTCATCACATTCCAGCCCTCAACCTCCAGGAACGGGGTTTCCGAGCCCAAATCCTCTAGCCGATAATTGGCAATGATCTCACGCTTTTCGCTCGGCAGAAGGCTGAAATAGTTGTCTTCCCAGAA
>CAIYYW010000114.1 GCA_903930515.1 uncultured delta proteobacterium
GAGATGGTTTCCCCGGACTGGTCTTTGAAAACCAAAATCCCCATCGTATTATCCTGGTCCAGCCGATCGCGTTTATTGAACATCAGGTTCGGGTCCATTTGATAAACCGCGCTGAACATCGTTGCCGGCTTTGCGGACTGGTCCGCCTGCTGGATGGCCTTGGCGATCCCCTGCCCCACCGTTTCCATATATTTTTTATTTTCGCCCGCGAAAAAAGGCGGGTATCCCCACACCCCCATGGTGTCCGGCCCGGAATGGGTATGGGTGCAGGCGATCAGAATCTGGTCCGGCCGGTATCCCGGAACCAGCGTCTTGAATTGCTCCACCTCTTCCCGGTTCAGGCCGATGATGTCCAGCGCCACCAAAACCATTTTCTCATTCCCCTGCTTGAGCGCCAATGCCCGGGCGAACAGGTCGTCGTGAACCCCGTCGGACCTCCGGCCCGGATCAAACCCGGCCATCCAAACCTTCATCTCCGGAGTGATCACCGCCTGGCCGAAACCGGCCTGAAACGGCTGAGCCGGATCAGAAGCCACCTTCACCACCGGGTTTATGATCTTCGGCGAATCCTGGATGTTCAATTTATGCCAGCAGCCGGAAAGCGCCGCGGCCAGAGCCAGCATCCCGATCAATGAGACGAACCTTATTCTCTTCATTTTTATTACCTCCATCATAATCCCAAATTCTATTGACAATCGCTGTAAGGTCAACCCATAAAAGGCAAGGTTCAGGCCAGGGAGGGTGTGCCACATCAATGGTGATAGATTACCCCGATGCCAGGGGCTTGCCCGAGGCGGGACCCGACCAAGGATCTGGAATTGATCAAACCGCAATTCAGGGGTAAAGTGGGAGTCACAATTACGCCTGGTGATAAACCGGGCGGAAAAGGAGGCGTAGATTATGTTGATCGGCAAAAAGATTCGGATGGAGCGGATTATCAACCGAAAAACGCAAAAGACCGTGATCATCCCGTTGGATCACGGGGTTACCGCGGGACCCATTCCCGGCCTGATCAATCTGGCGGAAACCATTGACAAGGTGTCCCAGGGAGGCGCCAACGCCGTGGTGATCCATAACGGCCTGGTCGGTCAGGGACATCGCCACTATGGACACGACATCGGCCTGATCGTCCACCTCTCCGGGGCGACTTCGGTAAGCGAAGACCCGAACGCCAAGGTATTGGTCTGCTCGGTGGAAAAGGCGATTCGGCTGGGCGCGGACGCAGTGAGCATCCATATCAACCTGGGCGCCAGGACCGAGGGCGATATGCTCAAAGATTTCGGGACCGTGTCCGAGGATGCGCTGAACTGGGGCATCCCGCTCCTGGCGATGATTTATCCCCGGGGCAAAAACATTAAAAACGAAAAGGACCTGGAGATGGTTAAGCTGGCGGCCCGGGTGGGAGCAGAGTTGGGCGCGGACCTGGTCAAGGTGCCCTACACCGGCTCCCCGGAAACCTTCCGCGAGGTGGTGGAGGGATGCCCGGTCCCGGTGGTGATTGCAGGCGGGTCCAAGCTTAATGACCAGGAGACCCTGGAGATGATAGAAGGCGCGATCAAAGCCGGGGCCGGCGGACTGTCTATGGGTCGCAATGCCTTCCAGCATGAGCATCCCGAGCGGCTGGTGGCTGCGGCCTGCGCGATTGTCCACGATGGAGCCACGGCCAGAGAAGCGATAAAATTGCTCAAAGGCTAAGGGGTTAATAATGAGCAAAAGGTTTTGGGTGGAGCTGAAAAAGTGGAATAAAAATATCGTCACCGCGGCTTTGGAAAGCGGCGCTCATGCGATCTGGGCGCCCAAGGGCGTCAGCGCCCGGATCAAGGAACTGGGGATTATCACCACCATTGCCCCGGACGGGGATCTGAGGCCCGGCCAGGAGGTGTTTGAGGCTGTGGTGAACTCCAAGGAAGACGAGCAAAAGGTCCTGGCCGCTCCCTCCTCAAA
>CAIYYW010000115.1 GCA_903930515.1 uncultured delta proteobacterium
CACACGGATTGGATGGGTCGCTCCCGACTTTAGTCGGAAGAGAACATTGTTGTAAAAGAACGATATGGGGGGGGCGAAGCATTGCTTCGCCCGTACATGCGAGTTTTTCTGGAAAAACTCGCATGCCCCTATATATAGGAAAATCGTAACATACAGAATCCTGAATATATCCCGCATAAGCCCTTGAATTTAATCATAAATCCCGGATTTCAGGCCTCAGATTAAAGAATTGAAATGTTCAGCCGTACTTAACAAATAATATATTTTGCCGTAATTTCAAGGACTTGGGAAAAAGGGGAAATTGTTAAGTCAGACTTGACGATATTTTTCACTTGTCCCCAAGATCGCGACTTCCGCCTTCGCCTACATATTGTCCGAGCCTGAAGAGGCTTCCGGCCTTCGCTATCATCCGTCGCTGAAGCTATGGATGACAAGAAGCCTCGGCGGACAAGTCGGCGGACAGGAAAGTCGCTCGCGCGAATTTGTCTGTTGACGGACAAAGCAGGAATGAATAAGATATGGGGAATAGCCTTGCACGAATTGAGGGGAAAGAAATGAAAGAACCCGAACGATCATTGCTCCCGGCTCCGGCCGAGGTCAGGGAAGCGCTTGCCAAACTGGTGGACAAATTTTCTCGCAACCTGGAATCGTATCAGGGACAGGATTATAAGGAAGGCGAACTCCGGATAGAATTCATCAATCCCTTTTTTGACGCTTTTGGATGGGATGTTGAAAACAAGGACGGCGCGGCCGAGCAATATAAAAAGGTGATCCACGGCTACGCCTTGAGAGTGGGCTTAACCACCAAGGAGCCGGATTACGCCTTCCGGATCGGCGGCAACAGAAAATTTTTCCTGGAAGCCAAGAAGCCCTCGGTTTTGATCAAGGACAACCCGGACCCGGCATATCAACTAAGGCTCTATGGCTGGAACGCCAAACTGCCGATCTCTCTGTTAACCAATTTTATGGAACTGGCCATTTACGATTGCCGGGGCAAGCCCAATCCCAAGGACAAAGCCGGCGTTGCTCGGATCAGCTACTTTACATTCCAGGACTACATACCAAAGATTGACGAGATTTATAACCTCTTCTCTTACGAGGCGGTTGAAAAAGGAAATTTTGACCGCTATGCCGAGTCCAAAAAACCAAAAACCTTCAAGCCGGTGGACGAGGCCTTCCTGGAGGATATTGAGGGATGGCGCAAGAAACTCGCCCAGAATATCTCGCTCCGAAACCAGAAACCCACGGTCTATGACATCAATTACGCGGTCCAGGTCATCATTGACCGGATCATATTTCTCCGCATCGCCGAAGACCGCGGGATAGAACCGGCCGAAAACCTCCATTCCATTACCAACGGCGCCAACAACTACCGTCGCTTGCTGGAACTGTTTTACAAATGCGACGACAAATACAACTCCGGCCTGTTTGACTTCCAGACCGAAAAAGCCGACCGGCTCACCCCTAAACTAAAAATTGACGACCAAATCCTCCAAGAGATCATCAACAGCCTCTATGACGACTGCCCCTATATCTTCAAGGAATTCACCTCCGACATCCTCGGCAGTATCTATGAGCGGTTCCTGGGCAAGGTCATCCGCCTCACCGCCGG
>CAIYYW010000116.1 GCA_903930515.1 uncultured delta proteobacterium
AGCCATATGCATACCTTTTTCTGGCCGCTCTGGCTGACCGATCAAATCATTGACCGCTATGGGAAATTGGGACATCCCTTATATTTCACCGAGGTTTCCATCCCGAGCGGAGAAAATCGGATTGTTGATTGGTCAAAACCGTACACTCCCATCTACTGGCCGAGTCTTCCGGAAAAGGAACCGCAGCAGGCGGAATACGCGGAGAAATTTTATACCCTGCTTTTCAGCCGGCCCGAAGTGGAGGCGATCATCTGGTTTGATTTCTCCGACCGATACTCCATCCTGGGGGCGCCGATGGGACTGATCCGGCAAGATTTATCTCCCAAACCGGCATATAATGCGCTCCACCATTTGATCCGGGAAAAATGGTGGACCCGGCTGGGAACCAAAACCAATTACCGGGGCACGGCCAAATTCTCGGGGTTTTATGGACGGTATCGGATCACCGTAACCGTTCCGGAGGGCCAGGCCCAAACTTTTGAATTAGACCTGAAGCCGGGGGGGCCGAAAGAATTTATCTTTAAGCTCCCGTAAGTTTCTTGCTCAGAAAATCGCGTATATAAACGGCATCACCACGCTGCTCTCGGTCAGGATGATAATCACCACCAACAGCAACAGGATTACCACGATCGGCGTGATCCACCATAGTTTCTTCTCGCGCAAAAACTGAAAAAATTCCTTCACAATCGCAAATTTTGCCATCTTCCCTCCGGAGATTTAGAGATATTTTAGCTGATTTAGGTTCCCATCTCAAGCTTGAGGTCTTTTAATTAAAAGAACCTTTAATAAATTTTGATTAGAACTTTTTATGCGCTTCTTTACGATGCCTGATATAATGAATTAAAATGAAATTTTCAGGCCGATCAACTTCATAGAAAGGATTCAGCCATTCTGCCGAAGCCGCCTTGTCAACTCTTTCAAACTAATGGTTGGTTCTCCTCTTCTTTCCGCCGCCACCCCCAGATCGTGAAGATCCTCAATCAGCTCTTCATATTTCTTGAGTGGCAGGATCACCGCGGTTCTCTTGCCTTCTTCGCTGACAATGAATTGATCAGGTTTGATTTTTGCTTTCATATTTAGAACTCCTCTCAAATAATAATGCCTTATTAATATCATTGATCCAAACCCATCGTTTGTCAAGAAATTATCGTCTATTTCTTAACCAATTCTCCAGTTTATTCAACGGCCAGGTATTGATCACTTCCTCTGCCTCCACCCAGCCCCTTCTGGCCGTGAACACCCCGTATTCCATATCCTTAAGCCCGCCCAGGGTGTGCGCGTCCGTTCCCAGCGAAAAAATCACGCCCTGGTCCTTCAGGTATTTGGCCAAATCCCCGTTCGCGTCCAGCCGGTGCGGGCTGGCATTGATCTCCACCGCGATTTTTTTCTCCAGCAAAACCGGGACCAGCCGAGACCAGTCAATCATAATCGGCTCGCGCTCCCCGATCAACCGTCCGGTGGGATGAGAGAAGATCTGGATCATCCCGCTGCCAAGCGCCTTGAGCAGCCGCCGGGTCTGGTCCGGCTTGGGAAGATTGAAATGGGAATGCACCGATCCCAGGACCAGGTCCGCAGTTTTCAAAATTCTTTCCGGCAAATCCAGGGAGCCGTCCTTTAAAATATCCAGCTCCACCCCTTTGAAAATCCGGAACCCCTTGAGCTTTTGGTTGAGCCGGTCAATCTCCTGAAACTCTTTCCGCAGTTCCTTCTCGTCCAATCCCCCGGTCTGGCGCTGGGATTTGGAATGGTCCGTGATGGCAAGATATTCATATCCCAGTTTTTTCGCCTGCTCCGCCATCTCTAAAATCGGGCTGGCGCCGTCGGTCCATTCCGAATGGACCTGAAGGTCTCCCCGGATGTCCTTAAGCCCAATCAGCTCCGGAAGTTTATCCTCCCTGCCCGCTTGAATTTCTCCCCGGTCTTCCCTCAGCTCCGGCGGGATATAGGGCAAGTCCAAAGTCTGATATACTTCTTCCTCCGTCCGGCCCGCGATCAGTTTCTCTCCCCGGAAAACCCCATACTCGCTGATCTTCAATCCCTTCTGCTTGGCAATGGTCCGGATCGCGATGTTGTGCGCCTTACTGCCGGTAAAATATTGCAAGCCCGCGCCAAAAGTTTTCGGCTCAAAAAATCTCACATCCGCCTGAACCCCGCTCTCCAATACCACCGAGCTTTTGGTATTCCCCTTGCTCAGGATCTCCCGAACCTTCGGATAGTTCACCAACCGCTCCATTACCGCCTTCGGGTCTTTGCCCGTGACCAGGAGGTCAATGTCCCCGATCGTCTCCAATCTCCTCCGCAAGCTGCCCGCCACTTCAACCCGTCCAACCCCTTTTGCTTCTTTCAAATATTCCACCAACGCTTCCGCCTGGGTCTTGGCCAAATCCAGCCGCGTGCGCTTGCTGTATTCCTGGAATTCAGAAAGGCCCTTCTTCAAATCATCCACCAGCTTCGGCCCGAAGCCGGCCAGGTTCAAAATCTCGCCTTCCCCCAGCGCGCGGCAAAAGCTGTTCAAGTCCTTCACGCCCAGTTTCTCGTTCAAGGTCCGGACCCGCTTCGGTCCCATTCCCCGGATCCTGAGCAAAGCCAAAAGACCCGGCGCGACTTCCTTCCGCAAATTCTTCAAGGTCTCCAGTTCCTCGCCCCGAAGCAAGGCCCTGATCTTCTCCGACAGTTCTTTCCCGATCCCGGGCAGGCTCTCCAGATCCGCAACTTGACTCAGCGGCTTCTCAAACCCTTCAATAAGTTGGCCTGCCCTACGGTACGCCCGGATTTTGAACACATTGTCGTTCTTGAGGTCCAGGATGTCCGCGATCTCATAAAACACCCGCGCGATCTCCTGATTGGTTATCAGCCTGGCCATTAAAAAATATTATAGAAGCTTACCCGCACTTGCTCAAGGGATTTCGGCTAAAGAATTTCCCCAGGCGCGTCGCCGGTTTCAACCGGGAAGATGCGGAATTCGCGGCCGGTTTTGTTCCGGTAGGTTTCGGTCAAATACGATTCCAATTTTTCCAGGTCCGGCTTTCGGGCCAGGCTGACCAGGCACCCTCCCCAGCCGGCGCCGGCGATCCTGGTCCCGAGGATTCCGGGGAATTCGGAAAGGAGGTCGTGGAGCAGATTCAGTTCGGTGATGGAATTTTCATAATCGCGGCTGGAGCTTAAGTATCCCTGCTCAAACAGTTTTCCCAACTGAGCGTAATTTTGTTTTTGAGCCGCGTCTTTCCCTTTCAACACGCGCTCGTTCTCGGTGACAATATGCCGGACGCGCCGAAACAGGACCGGGTTCAGTTTTTTTTCGGCCGCTTTGAGCTGAGCTGGTTTCAAGCCGCTCAGGCTCCTGATCTTAAATCCGGCTTGCCTCAAAATCTGGCAAGCCCTCCGACATTCTTCCACCCGTTTTTTATATTCGCTCTTGACCAGTTGTCTTCCCACTCCGGAATCAATAACCAGCAAGCAGGCCCGGCTGGAAGCGGATTTGCCCTTGCCCTGGAAGTTGATCGGGGTCAATTCCGAAGACAGCCGGTCGCAGTCTAAAAACAGGAGATGATTTTTTTCCGATACAATGATGGTGAACTGGTCCAGGATCCCGCAGGGCATCCCCACGAACCGGTTCTCGGCCCGCCAGCAGATGAAAGCCTTTTCCCACCGGGTCATCGGCCGGTCCAAAAGACCGAGCGCCGCCTCCAGGGTCGCGGCTTCCAGGGCCGCTGAACTGGACAGGTTGGCCCCGATCGGGATGTCGCCGTAAAAAACCAAATCCATTCCGGGAAGTTCTATTCCGGTTTGCGCCAGCTCCGAGAGCACTCCGCGCGGATAGTTGGCCCAGGCTTCATTGGGGTCCGGGACAGGGTTATGGATGCCGGTCCGGAATTCCCGGTCCAGATTGAGCGAGTAAAGGTTCAAGGACTGATCCTCGCGCAGCCTCGCGCCGACAATGATCTCGCGGTCAACCGTGCTTGCCAGGACCAACCCCTGATTGTAGTCGGTATGCGATCCCATCCAGTCCACCCGGCCGGGCGCGCGGAAGGACCTGACCGGGCCGTGGCCGGAGAACCGGTTTTTCAGTTCGGCTTTTATCTTGCCGAGAAAATACCGCGCCCGGTTGTCTTTTTTATTTTTACCCATCCTGTCCCATCCTCCGGCTTTTTCGGTTTTGCGCAATGCTCAAGCTCAGATATACTTGATGGAGCGGGAAAAATCAAGAGAAACCGAATGGCGGGAAGATTGGTCAAAGTTTCGGAGCTGAAAAAGATCCGGGCGGGCTGGAAAAGAGCCGGGAAGAAGATGGTTTTCACCAACGGCTGTTTTGACCTGGTCCATCTCGGACATATCCGCTACCTGAAGCAGGCGAAATCTTTGGGAGATTTCCTGGTGGTCGGCCTGAACGCGGATGCCTCGGTGCGGAGGATCAAAGGCCCGAAGCGGCCGATTTTGCCGGAAGAAGAGCGGGCCGAAATCCTTTGCGCGTTCCGGTTTGTGGATTATGTGGTGTTGTTTTGGGAAGACACCCCGGAGAAACTGATCCGGGGGTTGCTGCCGGATATTCTGGTCAAGGGGGCGGATTGGGCCGCGGGAAAAATTGTGGGCGCGGATTTGGTTTTGAAAAATGGGGGCGAGGTCCGGCGGATAAATTTTGTGCAAGGGAAATCCACCAGCGCGGTGATTGAAGAAATTGTCAAACGCTACCGCAAACCGCGGCGCCTGAAATCATAGGTCGCAACTCTCCGGCGCTTCGAACTCGGATTTCATTTCCAGGTAATCGAGCAATCTGCGGAGCCGGTCCAAATCCGGGACTTTGAAAATGCCGTCCTTGAACGATACCACTCCGTTCCGGATCAATTTCGCCAGCACCCGCTTAATATCCTCCACTGGCAAATCGGTCTTGATCGCGAGCTGCTCCGGGCTGAGCCTTAAGCGATGCCCGCTCCCGGTTTTGATCCCCTCGTCCTCCACGGCCCGGACCAGGGTGTTGATCACCTTGCTGTCGGTGTCCCGGTAGAGCAGGTTTTCAATCTGGACATCCGCTTCCTGCAACCTCTGCGCGAGCATCCGGATCAGCTTGATCGCGATCCCGTAATTTTCCCGGAGCAATTGTTCAAAGGCGGCCCGGTCAAAGGTGTAAACCCGCACCCGGGTCAGAGCGCGCACGGTGGCGCTCCGGGGCTGGCTGGAGAAGATGCTCATCTCCCCGAAAATATCGCCGGGCCCGAGGATCGCCAGCACCTTCTTCTTGTCCAGGATCATCCGGTAAACTTCCGTCTGCCCCTCCTGGATGATGTATAGCTGCCGGCCGGCCCGGCCTTCCTCGCAAATAATATCTCCGGCCTCAAAGCTGATCCCGAACTCCCGGTCCAGACTCTGCCTCTGCTCGTAGAGGTCCCGGTCAAAGTCGAATTTCGGCACCTTGCCGCTCACGGCTTCGGACTTTTCCCGGATCTGGGCCTTGCCTTTTTGATCCAGCCCCTCCACCTCAATCTCCATCCCGGGCTTGAGCAGGTGCAGGTTAAACTCCTGGAGCTCGCTTAATTCCTGGAACAGTTGATCCAGATGTCCGGGCTTCAGATGATAGAGGGATACCTGCTTGCCCTCGGGCCGCGCCTTGGACAGCTCGGCCCGGAGCAAATTCGGGGTCAGATGCCGGCTCAGCCGGGCCAATTCTTCCAACTGATTGGGGAAAGACACCTCGGTGATCAAAAGTTGACATTGCGGGCGGGTTTGGCATTTTTCCCAGACCTCCTCGGTCGGACCGGTGTCGGAAGTGAAGAGAAACTCCGACTTGCCGTCCGAGACAAAATATCCGATCGCGCCGGCGAAATGGCTGACCGGGACCGGCTCGATCCGGTAATCTCCGACCGGGATAATTTTTCCCGGCACAACCTTCTCAATTCTGACCAGCTTCTTGAATTGGTTGATCGCGGGGAGATTGAGCAAATCGTCAATGATAAAATCCCGGGTGATGATTTCAGCCGCTTCTTCGCTCGCGTAAATGCTCAAGGGGGTATTGACTTCCTGATACGCCCGGTTCTCCAGCAAATAGGACAGCGAATAAAGATGGTCCAGGTGGGCGTGGGAGATCAACAGATACTTGATCTTAACCAACGCCTCCGGCGCCAAGCCCGCGGCAAGGCCCCCCGCGTCAATCGCCAACTCCTCATCCACCAGGAACCCGGTCAGTTCCTGGCCGGGAACCCTTCCGCCCAAGCATCCCAGAACCTTAATTTTCATTATGCTCCATTCTATCAAACTTTCCGGGGCCGGCAAAAAACGATCATCGCTTGCCCTCTTCCAGCTCGTAAAAACTGCCCGGGTAATGCCCGTCCTTCAGCTCGCGCGGAATATGACGGATCCGCTTCACCCCTTCCCTTTCAACCTCGCCGTAAAGCCACCGCTCCGAGTAGGGAACCCGCTTCAGGTCCTCCTGCTCGAAAAACATATATCGGGCCCCGGCCTCCCGGGCGTAATCCAACAGCTCATCCTCCTTCGCCAGCGGCATAATTACCATCCGCCAGAAGGGCTGGTCCAGGAAATAGGTGATCGGCTCCGGGAATCCCCGGCACATTATTTTGGCCGAAAGATCAATCCGGAGCTTAAGCTCGCGGGCCAGTCTGGTCTTGGCCTCAAACCGCTCTTGCAATTTTTCGTCCGGAGACGCGAGGCTGATCCCGCCGAAGTTAAAAAGGATAAACCAGAAAATGAACACCCCGGCCACCGCCCATCGGATGACCCCGGCGGTTTTGGGATCGCGGGAGAACCTGCGGGTGAACATCCCGGCCCCATCCATCAATTGCTCCATCCCTTTGGCCGAGACCAGGATCAGGACCGGGAAAAAGGAGTAAAAGAACCTCTCCCACACATCAAAGGCCGCGAGCGAGAACAGGACCGCGATTCCCCAGAACCAGAGCCAAGGCTCCCGGTCCAAATCATAATTCCGTTTCCTTCTCAGCCAGTAAACCCCGGCCAGGATCAACGCGCCCGGGAAAATTTTTTGCAGCAGATAGGGCAGGTCTTCTTGCAGGGCAAACTCCAGCTTGTTCAGGTAGGCCAGGGCAAAAATCCCCCGGGTCTCCCACAGGAAAGACGCCAACGAATTCCGGATCGGCCGCTTGTCTCCTTCAATATATATTCTCTGGGCGTTGGAATAAAGACCGTATCCGTCTTCTTTCAAGCCGTAAAGGCTGGTCTGGTAATTATCCTTATAATTGTGGATGAAGATCAGGGTGCGCGATTTGGGGTTGGGGTTGAACCGGCCGGTGGCCTGGTAATACTTGATCCAGAGCGGGGAGGTTACGGACAGGAAGACCAAGATGGCGGCGAAAAGCCCGAGGATTTTTTTGCCCAACCCTTCCCGGGACCGGCCCAGGTACATCAGGCTGAAAAAAAACACGAACAACATCGCTTCGCTCTTGATCAGTCCGGACCAACCAGCCAGGCCGATCGCGATCAAATAATCTTTAAGCCGGAGCGGATTCCGGAACATCCAGACCATTCCGACAAAGATAAAAAAACCGTAAACCGGCTCCGGGTCCCCGTACACCCGGACCCGCGGCCAGCAGAGCGACCAGAAGAGCGCGGCGAAAACCCCGGCGCGTTTTCCGTATAAGTTCTTCCCGAGCAGGTAAATCGGGAACGCGCTGAGCCCGTCGAAAATAATATTCAGCCAGCGCGCGGAAGCGATCAGGTCCTGGCCGGAGATTTGCCGGAAAAAAACCATCAGGATCGGATAGACCGGGTAGAAATGGAAATGCCAGAAATGCTCCCAGTCCCTTGCGGAAAAGGCCTGGGCCAGGCCCTGATAAAAATACAGGTCCGCGAGCGAGAGCGGCCCGGCCTTGACCAGGTACATCCACTTGGAAAAGACACCCAGGCCGAAAATAAATAAAAGCCCGGCCCCAATGATTAGGTTTTGTTTCCTGGATTCCATCTGATCCCCGATCCGAAAAAAGCCCGTCCCGGTTTTCCTACCAGGAACTTTCTTCCGATCCCTTGATCCCGTCCACCTTGAGCAATCTCCAATGCCGGCCCTCTTTCTTAAACCAGAGTCTGGGATATTCCGGCAAATCATCCCTCCCCACCAGATAATAAAGTTTGCCGCTTCTCTTCCCCCGCGCGATCAGCTTGAGTTGGGCCTGGGCCTGGTCCTCTGAAATGGAAATCCCCATAATCTCCACTTCCGCTTCCAGCCCTTGCACGCCCTGGACATCATTCCTGATCAACTGGGTGATGATGAAATAATTGTTCCCGGAATCGTCCTGATACCGCCTGGAAATATGTTCCTGGAAAGACGGCCAGTCCGCGGCTTCCGCTTCCTGCTTCATCTCGTTGATCTGGTCGCGGATCGCCTGGTCATCCGGCTTGGAGCAGGCGCAGAAAGCTAATAAGATAATCCCGCGGAGCAGAGCCGGGCGCCGCATCTCTTACGCTTCCAATTCGGCGTTCCAGTACGCGACATCCACGAAGGTCAGGAACGGGGTCCATTCCTTGTAAAGGGTGGGGTCAATCTGGAAGCCCAGATACGGAGTCCAGCGCGGCTTCCGGGGCTTCTTGTTCAGCCTCATTCCGGCTTCCTCCGGGGTCCGGCCGCCCTTATGTCGGTTGCAATCATGGCAGGAGCAGACCACATTTTCCCAGGTGCTCTTGCCCCCGCGGCTGCGCGGAATAATATGGTCAATGTTCAGATCGTTCGGGCCGTATTTTTGCGCGCAATACTGGCAGGTGTATTTGTCGCGGTAGTAAATGTTTTTACGGCTGAAGCGGACCGTGCGCTTGGGGATCCGGTCGTAGGTGAGCAGGACGATCACCCGGGGGATCCGGATGATCCCGTTGACCAATCCGGCCGCGGCTTGCCCTTCCCGGGGACGGAGCTGGGCCCAGCCGTCGAAATTAAACAGCTCAAACTGCTCGTCCATCACCTTGGCCACGCCCTGATAGACCAGGCAGAAGGCGCGCTTGGCCGTGGTGATATGGATCGGCATCCAACTGCGATTCAATACTAATACCGCGCTGTTAAGCATAGTGATTTTATTTTACAAATTTTGCGGACAAATTGCAAGTTTTCCGCGCCCTTCCCCGGACCGGAGCCGCTTTCCCGGATGCCCGGCCGAAACCGTCCAAATTCCCGGCAATTGCGGAAAACCCTGCCCGGGAGAAGGTTGATTGGAAAAAGCTGAAGAAACCGGATACCATTTTGGAAAAATGAAAGGGCAAGAAGTCATCTGCTTATATTACCACCGGGTGAGTCCGGTCAAGGAAGAGTATTCAATGGAGCCCGGGCTTTTTCAAAGCCAGCTTGAGACCCTGCTCAGCCGGGGATATAGATCCATTTTGATTGCCGAGCTGATGGATTTCCTGGCCGGAAAGCCTTTGGCGGAGAAGAAGCCGGTCCTGCTCAGTTTTGACGACGGGTTTGTGGATTTTTATTTCAATGTTTATCCCGTTCTGAAGAAATATCAGATGCGGGCGGTCGTGTTCCTGGTTACGGATTGGGTCAGCGAGGATGAATCCGGAGGCAAGAGCGGGATTCCCGCGGAGCTGAGCGGATTGGACGCGGACCTTGCGATCAAATCGGCGTTGCGGGGAGACCGGAGATTATTTTTGAGCTGGGGGATGGCGAAGGAGATGGCGGAAAGCGGCCTGGTGGAGTTCGGCTCTCACAGCGTATCTCACCGGATCGGGTTCCGTTCCGGGCTGGTCAAAAGATATATTTTAAGCGATGACGCCTATTGGAAATACCTACAGATTTATAATGACCGGGTAAAACCGGGCCTGCCGATTTTTCAGAAAGCGTCCGCGCTGACCATCCGGAGGTTTTTGCCCGCGCCGAAAGTCCTGGACCAGCTCACCGGGTATTTCCAAAAAGAAATGGCGTCGTCCGCGAAGAGTCAGAAACGGTTGGAGTCCGGCCTGATGGAATTGGCGGAAAAAATTAAACCGCTCGGGGATTACGAGCCGGAAATAGAGGCGCGGTCAAGGATCCTTTCCGAACTGAAGGGTTCCAAGGAAATAATTGAAAAGCGGCTGGGGAAGGACTGCCCCGCCCTGTGCTGGCCGTTCGGGGATTACAGCGGCCGGTCCGTAGAACTGGCGCAACAAGCCGGATACCGGCTCGCCTTTACCACCGAGTGCGGGAGCATCCGGCCCGGCTCCGACCGGTTCTCGCTCCCGCGCTACCGGATGGACCGGATCAGCGGGCCGCGTTTGGCCCTTGACCTGGGCTTGCTCAAACATCCGGTCCTGGACCGGATCATCAACGGAAAAGCCCGGTCTAAAAAAGTTACGCAGGATTTTGCCGGATCGGAGAAGGATTGATTTGAAGGAACCAGGCGCCACCATCTGGAAAGACCCTTTTTTCTGGACCGCGTTCCTGATCGGGGGCTTCGTCCTTTCCCTAACCCTCTGGTACGGGGCGGGAATGGCGCAATCCATCGTCTGCTACGGGGCCTGGCTCTGGAAAGAGTATCACCTTCCCCCCTTTGTCGGTTTTTTCAACCATACCTTTCCCGGCATTTATATGATCGGCCTCCTGGCAATGAAGCTGTTCGGGGACAGCGTCCTGGCGCTCCGGATCCTGGACCTGATCGTTCAGCTCTCCTGCCTGCCGATGATATTTTACCTGACCAAACGGGTTTCCGGGCTCAGCATCGCGGGATTTTTCGGATCGGTTTTTTACGCCCTTTTTTATTACGGACTTTCCAAAGACGATACCATGCACCGCGAAGATTATATCGTCTGGGCCTTGCTGCTGGGCCTGACCGTTTATTTTGCCTGGGAAAACAGGGGTTGGCTCCGGGCATTTCTGGTCGGGATGGTCCTCGGGTTCGTGTTCCTGCTCAAGCCCACCTACGGACTTTGCTGGCCTGCGTTCGGGTTGCTCTTTTTAATCCAGGGGATCACCCGAAGGCGCAAGCTGGTTTTCTTTGAGCTTTGCCTGTTCGGATTTGCCTGCATCCTGCCCGCGCTCCTCACCATATTATATTACCGCTGGGTCGGGATGGACGCGCTCCGGCAATTGTATTTTGATAATATCACCTTCAATTCCGAAATTTACAGCGTGATGGTTGACCCGCTTACGGTGCGCGGGATTTTCTGGAGGGATAAAATGCCGGACCTGGTTTTCCGGCTCTACCCCCTGGTCTTCTTTTCCGGTTTCGCGATGATCGCGTTTCAACTGCTGAAAGGAACCCCGGCCAAGGATCAGGCCCTGTTCCAGACGCTCCTGGCAATGGCCCTGATCGGCATCGTCAATTACCGGATGCAAGGAAAATATTTCAACTATCATTTTGTTCCGACGGTGGCCTTTATGATAATTTTTTCAGGATGGGCAATAGGAATCGGCGCCGACTGGATCGGCCGTAAAACCAAACCGGGCATTGCCGCGTTTACGGTATCAGCCTATGCCGTGATTATGATCACCCTGATGATCTCCACCGCGATCAGCCCGGGCCTCCGGAGATACGCCCGCCAATACGCCTTCCGCAGTTTTGAAAAAGCCTACCGGGCAACCGACCCGAAGAAAGGAAAGGCGCCGCGCCTGGCCAATAATTATATGGTCGCCGACTATCTCCGGCCCTTGTTGAATGAGCAGGACGATCTTGTCTGCTTCGGCCCCTATCCATTGATCAATTTTTTGCTCAAGAAAAAATCCCCGGCTTATGTGGTTTTTGTCCAACACCTGCTCTTCCGCCGGCTGGATGGACAGATTCTGCCGATCCAGGGAAAAATGATGAAGGAATACAGCGACCAGGTGATCGCGGCCCGGCCCCGCTTTTTCCTCTTTTCCAATACCTTCACCGTGCGCGGCAAAAAAACCTTCAACCTCATTAACGGAGACGCCTGGACCGCGCTTTCCGAACAATTCCCCGACCTTTACCGGTTCTTCCTTAAAAACTACCGCTTGAGAAAAACCATCGGCGAGATTGAAATTTATGAATTGCAGGCGCCCGGAGCATCTCGGCAATAAATGTAACGCGGAATGATCCGGGTTTTATTTCAGCAGGCTCCGGAACCATCTGCTCCAGGTTTTAAATTCAGCCGGCCCTAATTTCCGCGCGCAGTTATAAGCCCCCCTCGCCTCCATATTCTTGCCCTCCTTTTCCAGCTTGCGGCCCAGCTCGTAAAAGAAGGCGTATTCCGGTTCTTGAAAAAGTTTCCGCAGTTCCAAAGCCTGGATCAATTGCTCAAACCGGCCCAAAAACTCTTCCAGCAGGCCCAGGAACCGCCCGCCGGTTCCGCTTTTGCCCAAGCCGAAACTGTAGAACGGGGAATGGCCGTGATAGTAGAGCGCCAGGTTGCGCTGGAGGTTTCTTTCCAGGATGGACCGCTTTCCCACCTGGGCCAATCCCTCGGTGTATCTTCGTTCCCCGGCCGGGAATTGAAGATAGTCAAACCTGAAATGAAGGCTGAGCGAAAGATAAAACTCCCAGTCCGCCGAACTGCGCAATCCCTCCAGGCAGCCCGGAACCAGTTCCAGACATTTCCGGTTTACAAACACCGCGAACAGGATGGAAATGAAATTGCTGGACCACAACCGGTCCTGGCGGAAAGGTCCCGGGGCCAAATACTCCGACTTGAATACCTTGCGGGTCTTCGGATTCAGCCAGACATTCCGGGCGTCTCCGTAAACCACCTCGGCTTCGGGATGAGAACCCAGCCAGCCAAACAATTTCTTGAACAGGTCCGGATAGTAAATGTCATCATCGTCCAAAAAACCGATCCATTCCCCGCGCGCCAGGCGCATCCCCAGGTTCAAGGCCCCGGCCGGCCCAAAATGTTTGGAATAGGCATATACCATCCTGGGATCCCATAATTGCTCCAGGGTTTTCTCAACCCCCCGGCCGCCCCCGTCGTTGACAACGATCAATTCCCAATCCGGGAATTCCTGGCTCCTGACGCTCTCAATCGCCTCCGCGATCAACCCCGGCCGGTTATAGGTCCGCATAATGATGCTGATCCTGGGCCGGGCGGAAAGCTCGCTCCGCCTGAGTTCAACCACCCTTAAGAGCGCGTCCTGGCCGCGGCGGTCCGGAAAATCGGCGAGCTTGCCAAGATAGTAATGATTGACCTTCACCCGGATGTCCGCGTCCGCTTTGGTTATCGCCTGGCCGATCAAGTCCGTTGCCTTCTTCCGCTCGCCCATCGTTGCCAGAACCAGCGCCAGATCGTTGATCGCGGCCGAGCCTTCAAAATTTTCCGCCGCCTTCTCCAGCGCCGCTTTGGCCTTAGCCCAGTTCCCGGCCAGAACCAATTCCCTGACCTGATCCGCTCCGGGATATGGCTTCATTTTGGGCTTGCTCATCAAGCCAGCATAGCCCGGCCCGGGAAATTTTTAAAGTTGGCCATCCCCAATTTTTTACAAGACAACGCAAAATTGCGCGTGGGTTGCTTAAATATATAATGAGGAAGGAGTCTGGATTTTCAGGAATAAAAGATATAAAAATTTTCAGGGAGGGTGAGATGAACCGCGCAGTCAAGTTGATCTTAAGCGTTCTGATTCTGATGGCAATGATTTCCCGGGCAGACGCCTCGGAGCAAAAAGCCGGTCAAACAACCTGCCCTTATAAGGTCTATGTGGTCCTGGGATTCCACACCAGTTTTTATCATTCCTGGCGCGGAGACACCCCGGACGAGGCCGGGTTCGGGACCGACATCCGGCTGGTGCGCGAGATCATCAAGATGATGGACCAGGCAAACGCGGAGGGAAAAAAGGCGCGCGGCTATTGGGACTTTGATGTTTATTGGACTCTGGAAAACATCATTCCCAAATACGCGCCCGACATCATTACCGGGATCAAGCGAAGGGTGGACGCGGGAATGGATGAAGTTCTTCCCGGCCCGTACAACAACGGCGCAAACCATGCCGCGACCGAGGATGAGTTCCGCGCCGCAGTGGCCTGGTCGCTCGAAAATCCTTACGGCTCGGGCCTGAAGCAGCTTTTCGGCAAGGTCACTCCGATCTACCGTCCGCAGGAAGGGATGTACACCACCGGGCAGAACCGGATTTTACTGGAGGAAGGAATCCAGGGCGCGATTTTTTATTATTCCACCATCCCCTTTGACAACCTGGCCGCGTTCATCCCCACGCTTTTGCCCGAGCAGAGATACAACCCGCTCTGGATGCGGAGCACTCCCGGCGAGAAGCCGATCATCCTGTTCCAATGCGTCTCTCCGGGGGATGTGGTTAATTATATCTCGCTGGAAAGGTGGCTTTTGGATTTGCATAAACTCCAGACCTCCGGACAGGTCAAGTCCGATCTGGCGATCCATATCAACTTTGACGCGGACGCCGAGACCTGGATTCCGCTCAATGTCCCCAAGGGTCTTGCCTGGTTCCCGAACACCGGTGGATTGGTGGAATACATCAATGCGGTGAACAAATATCCCTGGGCCGATTTCGCCGTGCCTTCGGAATACCTGAAGAGCCATCCGCCCAAAACCGAAATCCTGGTGCGGCAGGATTTGGCTGACGGGGCCTTTGACGGGAATTATTCCTGGTCGGAAAAAATGCCGGCGATGAGAAACTGGACAATGCTGGAAAAATCCAGGCTCCACACATATCGCGCGGTGGCCTTGTCCAAGCGGGTTTCAAAAAAACTTGCGCAGGAGATTGACCAAAAACTCTGGCAGGGAAAGGACTCCTCATTTTTCCAGCGCCTGATCGGGCTGACCACCACCCATTTCGGAATGAGCACGCCGGTGATCAACGAGGAACGGCAGGCCAAGGCGGAAAAGGTGATCGGAGCGGCTGAGAAAATCGCCTTTGATTCGGAAAAATCCGCGGCGGGTGAAATTAAAAAAGGCGCGAAAATTTCTACGGACGCGGTTTACCGGTTTGAACTTTATAACTACGCGCGGGGGAAAAATGTTTCAGCCAAGCCGGCCCGGATGCTGGCGCGGATTCCGCTGATTATCCCCAAAAATATTGATGCCGTTGCCGTTCAGGACTCGGAAGGGAATTCGGCCCACTCTTCAATGGTTAATGTCAAGACCCTGGTTGACGGCAGCAAAGCCTGCGAGATTTGGTTTGTGGCGGAACTGGGCCCGGAAGAAAGGAAATCATACCGAGTCGTGCCCTTTATGGCCGGACCCAAAACCAGCGGCCCCGGCCCGAACACGCTCCGGAACGATTGGCTTGAGCTAAGTCTGGATGAAAATTCCGGGATATCCTCTTTCAAGTTTCAGGATCAGGAGATCGGTGGAAGCGAGTTTCTCAAACCGTTTATCACCTACCGTACCGGGAAAAATCCCGAGACTTTTTACCCGGCCAATTACCGGCTGGATCCGCTTGAGGCGGAAGATCGGGATGAGCTTGACCGCGTCCGTCTCAAAACCGAAATCCCGATGCAAACCCCGGACGGAGTGTATCACAGCAACCTGACCTATACCTTCACCATTTTTGACCAACTGCCGTTCCTGCTCGCGGAGGTAGAGGCCAACTACGGCTACACCCCGCCCCGGGATATGATCCACTCGGTGGCGCAGAAACTGCGGAGGCTTTTGGACCTGCGCTGGATTGAGGTGGCGCCGTTCCAGCTCAATCCCGCGATCAGCGCCCCGGCGGAAAAACCGCTCCGGGTCTGGAAGCACAACTACCTGGAGATCACTTCCTTCTACGATTTGAACTATGGACAAATCAATCCCAAAAATAAAAATATTGACAGCTTCAACCACCAGGTCACGGCCGGATGGGTCGCCATCACCAACCAAAAAAGCGGCCTGCTGCTCGCGGAAAACGCCGAGGTAATGACCACGATGGCCTTCTGCCCCATGCGTTTGCGCGAAATTGACGGCATCCAACATCTTTCCCTCAACCCGTTCGGGTCGTATTTCGGAAAACAGCTTGATTACACCAACGCCGGCGGGAACGGAGTGGGCACCGCGCTTGCCACCCTGGCCTCCGGATCGCTCAAGCCCAACGGCCCGTCCTTCAACGGACAGACCGTCAAATTCTCGCTCATCCTCGCGCCTTATTCCGGTGACCAGCCCCCGGCTGAACTGCAGGACGCCGCGTCCGCGTTTTTCTATCCCTTCGGGGTGGTTTACCTCCAGACCCCGGCGGGCATTGACGCGGTGGTTCCGGAAGACATCAACAACCTCATCGCGGCCAAGGAAAAACAGGAGCAAATGATGAGCACGGCGCCGCTGCCTCTTCCCACGGCGTTCCTGGCCAATCCCTCGGACTCGTCCGTTGACCTGGTCTGGGACCCGCCCCGGGATGAGCGCGTGACCGGCTATGAAATCCGCTGGCAACACGCAGAGCGTGCCCAAGACACCAAATGGCAGACCGAGAAAATCGGCAATGCCAATCGTTTTCATATCCCGGACCTGAAGAATGATCAGATTTATCTGTTCCAGATGAGAGCGCTCGCGCAGGGCCGCGAGTCCGACTGGACTCCCCAATCCCCCTGCTCCCCCGGACCGGTCAAGAAGGTCTCGCTCCTTTCCGCGGCCTCCGGCGCCTCGCCCGCCGCCATCCTGAAAGTGGTCTATTACGGAATCGTGCATGCCTTGACTACCAGGTGAGCCCGGCCAGGGGGAAGGGGGGCCGGGGAACTTTTTATTTTTTTCTTGACAAACCGGATTCGGCTGGATATTATGTAGCCGAATAATACGATGGCGAAGCAAAATTTTGAAACCGGGTTTTTGTTGAACCGGGCGAGTTTCGCGCTGGCCCGTTACTTAAACCATTCTTTTGCCCGGAACCGTCTCAAGGAATTCTCTTCCAGCTATTTGGGGGTATTGAAGTGTTTGTGGGAAAAAGACGGGCAGAAGCTGGGCGAGTTGGGGGGGAGGATCGGGCTGGAGGCGAGCAGTATGACCGGGTTGATTGACCGGATGGAGCGGGCTAAACTGGTGGTCCGGAGATCGGACCCCAAAGACCGGCGGGTATGGCGGGTGGAGTTGACGGACAAGGGGCGAGGCCTTCAGGGCCGGGTTTCCGCGGTATTTGAGGAAGCCTATTTGACTTTGACGGAAGGGATCCCGCTGGGGGAGTTGGCGGTGGTCAAGAAGGCGTTGCTGAAGTTTGTTGAGAATTCGGGATATGGTTACGAAAGGATTGAGCGGAAAAAATTACAGGAAAGGAGGAAGTAAATGAAGAAGAAACGGGAGATCAAAAAAGCCGCGATATTAGGCGCGGGAGTGATGGGATCTCAGATCGCGGCGCACCTGGCCAGCACCGGGATCGAGGTCTGTCTTCTGGACATCGTGCCGCCGAATTTGAGCGAGGAGGAGAAAAAGGATCCGGCTAACCGGAACCGGTTCGCGGCCAAGGGCTTGGAGGGTCAGGTCAAATCCAAGCAGAGCGGTTTTATGAGCAAGTCGGACGCGGATCGGGTTAAGATCGGCAACTTTGACGACAACCTGGACTGGCTCAAGGGCTGCGATTTTATTCTGGAGGCGGTGGTAGAGAACCTGAAGATCAAGCAGGATGTGTTCAAGAAGGTGACCAAGGTTTGGAACGGGGACGCGATCGTTGCGACCAATACCAGCGGAATCCGGCTGAAGGAGATCGCGGTTTCACTCAGCCCGGAGCTGCAGAAGTGTTTCATCGGGATCCATTTTTTCAACCCGGTCCGTTATATGCACCTGTGCGAGGTGATCCCGTGGGCCAAGACCAAGAAGGAGATCGTGGAATTTATGGCCTATTTCTGCGAGCGGGAACTGGGCAAGGGCGTGGTATTGGCGAAGGACACCCCGAATTTCGTGGCCAACCGGGTGGGCGTGGGCGGCCTGATCTTCGCGATCAAGACCATGTCGGAGATGGGTCTCAAGATTGAGGAAGCGGATAAGGTGATGGGGCCTCCGATGGGAAGGCCCAAGAGCGCGATGTACCGGACCGCGGATATGGTTGGGTTGGACACCTTGGTCCATATCGCGCATAACACCGCGGCCGCGGTCAAGGCTGATGAAGCCGCGGCATATTTCACGCTTCCGTCATTTATTGAAGAGATGCCCAAAAAGGGACTGCTGGGCAATAAGTCCGGGGCCGGCTTTTACAAGAAAATTGACAAGAAGAACATCCAGGTGATCAACCCCCAGAGTTTGGATTATGTGGCCCAGGGAGCGGAGAAGTGCGATGCCCTGGACCTGGTCCAGTTTAAAAAAGATCCGGGAGAGAGGATCAAGGCCGTGATCGGGATGGACAACAAATACGGGAAATACGCCTGGAAGGTTTTTGCGGGCGGGAGCCTATACGCCGCGGAAAAGGTGGGCGAGATCTGCGACAGCATCCTGGACATAGATAATGGAATGAAATGGGGATTTAATTTTGATCTCGGGCCGTTTGAGGCCTGGGACGCGGTGGGCCTGAAGCCGTCGGTGGCCCGGATGAAGGCGGAGGGCTATAAGATTCCCAAGAAGATAGAGGAGATGCTGAAGAAGAAGAGAAATTCCTTCTATCTGATCAAGGCGGGCAAGCGCTATTATTACGATTTCAAAAAGAATGATTACAAGCCGGTTCCGGAGAGCCCGAATGTGATCATCCTCAAGGATTTGCGGACGCAGAAGAAGGTGGTTGATAGTTGCGCGACCGCGAGCATCATTGACTTGGGGGACGGGGTTTACAATGTGGAATTCCACAGCGTGATGAACGCCCTGGACTCGGAGATGTGGAAGATGATGAGCCGGGCGCTGGATTTGGCCGAGGAAAAGGGAGTGGGCGTGGTGATCAGCAACCAGACCAACGAGCTTCCCGGCGCGTTCAGCGCGGGCGCCAACATCAATGTGATCCTGCAAGGGGCCAAGGCCGGCCAGTTTGCGGTGATTGAAAAAGAGGTCAAGACCTTCCAGGAAGCCAATATGCGGCTTTATTACTCGCCGGTGCCGGTGGTGGCTACGCCTCACGGGCTGACCCTGGGAGGAGGCGCCGAGGTCTGTATGAGCTGCAACAAGCTGGTGGCCGCCGCGGATTTGTATATGGGTCTGGTGGAAGTGGGCGTGGGATTGATCCCGGGAGGAGGGGGCACGATGCTTCTGCTCAGGAACTATCAGCAGGGCATTCCCAAGAACGCCAAGCTCAACAACCTCCAGAACCTGGTCCAGCCGGTATTTGAAATGATCGCGACCGCCAAGGTTTCCGGGAGCGCCGCGGAAGCGTTTGAACTCGGGTTGCTCCGGCCGGGCGACAAGGTCCTGTTCAACCGCGATCACCTGGTGGCGGAGGCCAAGCGGGAGGTGCTGGGAATGGCCCAGGCCGGATTCCAGCCGCCGTCCCATAAGAAACTTCAGGTGATCGGGGAAAACCTGCTTGGGATGGTGAACGCCGGCCTATATAATATGGTCAAGGGCGGATACGCCACCGAGCATGACGCGGTGATTGCGAGGAAGTTGGCCTGGGTATTGGGCGGAGGCGCGGTTGCCGAGAACTCGCTGGTGGACGAGGAGTACATCCTGGAGTTGGAGCGGAAGGCCTTTGTGGAGCTGTGCGCGGAAAAGAAGACCCAGGAAAGGCTTGAGCATATGTTGGTCAAAGGCAAGCCTCTTCGGAACTAAACCGGAAAGCAAGCAGGAGGTATAAAAAATGAAAGAAGCTTTAATCGTATCGTCGGTAAGGAGCGGGGGCGGCAAATCCGGAAGGGGGGGGCTCAAGGACACCCGTCCGGACGACCTCTGCACCCAGGTGATCCAGGCGGCGCTGGCCCGGGTGCCGAACCTGAAGCCGGAATTGATTGAGGATTTTGTTTTGGGCTGCGCGTTTCCGGAAGCGGAACAGGGGCTGAATCCGGCGCGCCTGATCGCGCTCAAATCCGGGATCGGGGCCAAGGACCCCGGCCATTTCGGGGTTCCGGGCCAGACCGTGAACCGGTTCTGCTCGTCCGGTCTTCAGGCGATTGCGATCGCGGCCGGGAATATTATGGTGGGCTGGAACGATATTATGCTCGCGGGCGGACTGGAGAGTATGAGCCATGTTCCGATGGGCGGGTTCATCGCCCGTCCGGACCCGGTGATGACCTCCGGGTATCCCGAGCCTTATGTGTCAATGGGGATCACCGCGGAAATCGTGGCGAGCAAATACAATGTCAGCCGGGAAGACCAGGACCGGCTCGCGGTCCGATCCCACGCGCGCGCCGTGGAAGCGCAGAAGAACGGATATTTCAAGGAGATTGTGCCGGTCCAGGCCGTGAAATACACCAAGAAAGACGGCAAGTATCTCCACACCACCTTCCCCTTCACAATGGATGACGGGGTTCGGGCCGAAACCACCATGGAGGGGTTGGCCAAGCTGAAACCGGTGTTCAAGAAGGACGGATCGGTCACCGCGGGCAACAGCTCCCAGACCACCGACGGTGGCGCGGTTTCCATCCTGATGAGCGGGGAAAAATGTATTGAGCTGGGGATCAAGCCCCTGGCCAAGTTCCATAATTTCCAGGTGGTCGGAGTCCCGCCCGAGGAGATGGGAGTGGGGCCGCGCTGGGCGATCCCGAAATTGTTGGACAAGGCCGGGATGAAGATTTCGGACATAGACCTGTTTGAGGTCAATGAAGCCTTTGCCAGCCAGGCCTTCTATTCCATCCGGGAACTGGGCATCCCGGACGAGAAGGTCAACATCTGCGGAGGAGCCATTGCGCTCGGACATCCGCTCGGATGCACCGGGGCCAAGCTGACCGCGACCATCATCGCCCAACTCCAGAGGCTGGGCAAGAAATGGGGCGTGGTCTCAATGTGCATCGGGGGAGGGATGGGAGCCGCGGGATTGATTGAACTGCTGAATTAAGCTGAACCGGGAAGGACAGAGCGGTGGTGATTCAACCGCTCTGTCCTTTTTTTGTCAAGGCATAAATTCCTTTTCAAAACCCTTGATCAATCCCTGATGATTTTAGAGACTAAAATGGTATAATATCAAGCTTAATGAAGATGGGTTCAAAAATTGGGGCGGTCCTTTTTAAGAAGCTGGAGGGGCCGGAAAAAGGAAAGAAGTCGGCTCTGGTAATAACGGTCTGGGTAATTCTGGCCGTCACCCTTTATGGATTTTTTCTCTGTTTTTATTTGAGCAAATTGTTCCGGCCGGTTTCCATGGATGAATCGCAATGGATCTGGGTGAGCCAGAAATATTTCGGCTATCTCCTTAAGGGCGATTTAACCAATCCGGATTGGAATGAAAGTTATATGACTTTCGGCAAGTATAACCCTAAAATCGCCCAGTATTTAATCGGGGCCTCCTTATATTTATCCGGAGAGCTGAAGACCGAATTTTCCGCGATGAAATGGGATTGGGAGAGAAAAGTAAAATGGAATGTTCGGGCGGGAAACGCGCCTCCCTTTCGGACTTTGTTTTACGGCAGATTGGCGATGCCCTTTTTAGGCGCGGGCTGTTGTCTGCTTTTCTTTTTTATCACCCGCCGGTTTCTGCACTGGTTCTCAAGCCTGGCCGCGGTGATCTTTCTGGGAATGAACCCGGTATTGGTCAACCATTCCGCGCACGCGATGCAGGATGTGCCGGCGTTATTCTTCGGTCTGGTTTTTCTGGCCCTGCTTTTTTCATTGAACTGGAGGGGGGCGATGGAAAAGTCCCGGGCCAGGGCGGTCTTATATGCATTGGTTTGCGGCCTGGGTCTGGGATTGGCCATTGGCGCCAAGATGAATAATCTGACCTTGCTCGGGGTGTACGGGATTGATCTGGCCTGGGTGTCTCTGGTGGAAATAGACCATGGCCTCAGGCTCAAAATCCGCTCCTGGTGGAAACCGCTTCTGTTCGGATCAATTAGTATGGCGGTCGGATTGATGGTTCTGGTCGGGTCTAATCCCCACCTTTATTCCAGGTCGCCGCTCGGTTCTTTGAAAAAATCCAAAAAGCTTTTGCAATTGAACGAGTATCTGATTAAACTCAAGAAGCATAATCCCGGGCGGGCGATTACTTCTCAGACCGAAAGATTTCAATTCTTGGACCAATACCTTCTGCGAAAATCCCTTCCGGTTAACCCGATCATATCCATTGCGATCTTCCTGGCCGGCTTTATTTTCCTGGTTTTGAATTGGGTAAGGAAAATAAGGAAAAATGCCATTGCCGAGGCGGACCGCCTGGGTCTGGCCCTGATCGCGGTCTTGACGATCTTCTGGGTTAATTTTCTCTGGATCCCCATGGGCTGGCCCAGGTTTTTTCTGCCCCTGCTAATCCCCATTGCGATCCTGGCCGGGCTTGCCCTGGAAATATTGGTCCGGCTGATAATTAAAATTACCGGGAAAATATTTAATTATGATATTGAAAGAGGAGTGGGAGCGTGAAGCAGATTTCAAAGCAAGCCATAAGGATCTGGCTTTTGATCTTAATGGGGATGGCCATAATTTTACGCGCGGTTATCTCCCATAAAGCCTGCATTTATTTCGACGGATGCGGCTACATTATGCACGCCTGGAGCATCGCGCAAGGAAGGCTGAGCACGCCCTACTGGATGGCCGGGATTGACCACTACTACCCGCCGCTTTATCCAACCCTGATTTACCTGTTCCATTTTATCGTTCGCTCCTGGACCGACGCGGCCAAGACCGTGAGCGTGCTCTTCAGCGGCCTGTTGTTTATCCCGGTATTCCTGCTGGCGCGGCGGATGTTCCGGGCCGAGGTCGGCATTTTGGCCTGCGCGTTATTGGTGGCGTATCCGCTTTTGGTGATCGTGGGAAGCAACGGCTATTCCGAGCCGGTATTCCTGTTCCTGGTCGGCTTCTCAATGTACTTTGGATGGAGGATGATCTCGGAGAAGAAGAGCCTCTGGGCCTTGCTCTCCGGATTGACGCTCGGGCTGGCCTACCTGACGCGGCCCCAGGCCCTGGCCGGAATGGCCAGCCTGGGATTGATCCTGATTTGGTTCTGGATGTTCCAGCGGCAACTCAAGTTCGGGCAATTCCTTCGGTTCCTGGCCTTGGCGCTGATCGGCTTCTACCTGTTCGCGCTCCCCTATGACCTCTACAATTACCGCAAGGATAAAATCTGGGGACTCCGCTTCCGGATAGAATTTTTCAAAAAGGGATTCCAGTTTGACGAAGACCTGGAGTGGTTTATCCGGGAGCGGACCTTGAACCGGGAAGCAACCGCCCTGCTGACTTTTGAACTCGCCCAAAATAACTCGCCGGTGGATTTCGTCCTCAATCATCCCAAGGTTTATTTCAACTGGGTCTGGAAGGATTTCAAATTGATCCTGACCCGCGAATTCCAGGGAAACCGGATCACCCCCCCGATCGTTTCCCTTTCCATTTTATTGATGCTGATCGCCTTGATCAGGGGTTGGGATAAAAGTCTCCGGAACCCCGCGCCCCACTTTTATCTATTGCTCTGGTTCCTGCCCCTGATCCTGATCGTGCCCCTGTCCATCTCGGTGCTTGACCGGTATTTCCTGCCCCTGACCCTCTGCGCCGTGATCTGGGCCGGGGCCGGCCTGGAAGTAGCCCGGAACCGGATCGGGGATTCCATCTCCATCCGTTTCCGGCATTTTACCATTCCGGTCTCGGAGATGGTTTTCTGGATCATCCCGCTCCTGTTGCTGCATCCGCATACCAAGGTGGCGGAATCGCTTTTTAACAAACTCAAGCCGGTCAAGGGCGAGGCGGAATGGATCCGGAAATCCATCGGCCAAGACCGGAAAATTATTATGTCCTCCGAACCCTACCAGGCGGTTTACAGCGGCAACTACTGGTATATGCTCCCGATCGACAACATCAACCGGGTGAGCAGATACGCGCGCGAACAAAAGCCCGATTACCTGCTCGCGGACAACCAATTCTTCTCCTGGCTCAAGGCTCCCCAGGATTATTTCGACCAATACCTTTCCCCCTTCTCCAAGCCCGGCCTGAATTTTGTCGCCGGGGAAAAATTCATGCACAAGGAGGACAAGGACAAATTTTATAAAACCGACGCCCTCTATCAGGTGGACTACGCGCGGAAATATTCCCTTAAGCCGGTCAATATCATCCTGATTTCCATTGACACCCTCGGCGCCAAGCACCTCTCCTGCTACGGCTCGCAACGCCGGACCAGCCCCAACCTGGACCGGATCGCCCGGGAGGGAATCCGCTTTGAGAAGGTGATCAGCCAGTCCCCCAAGACCGCCCCCAGCCATATGACCATGTTCACCTCGCTCTATCCCGAAATCCACGGCGTGCACAAGTCCTACGACGAGGAAAGCTTTTTCAACCTGAATCCGGTTTGGAAAACCTTGCCCGAAATCCTCAAAGGATACGGATATCATACCGCGGCCTTTACCGGAGGGGCCCAGGTTTCCAAAGGCTTCGGGTTTGAGCGCGGCTTTGATCAATGGCAGGAAAATATGCACCGGCTGGACTGGAAAAATTTTGACCCGCTCTTTAAATGGCTGGACCAGGTCCCGAAATCAGAACCCTTCTTCCTGTTCCTCCATACCTACCAGGTCCACGATCCCTATCTGCATCCGAAACCATATAACCGCTTTTTTGATTCGGATTATCAGGGCTGGATCATTGACGACCGGGAGAAGCTCCAGAAACTGACCAATTCCAACAAATACATTTCCATCCATACCTTGTTCTGGGGGCAGAAGGAATACAAGGGAGACGATATGGACCTCTCCCGGATCAGCGAGCGGGACACCGAACATTTTGAAGCGCTTTATGACGGCGGGATTTTATATTCCGATTCCGTGCTGGGAAAGTTTTTCAACGAGCTGGAGAAAAAAGGAATTCTAGGCGGCAGCCAGACCCTCCTGATCATCACCGCGGACCACGGAGAGGAATTCCGCGAACACGGCGATTTCCTGCATAAGCGGCTCTATACTGAAACTGAAGCCGTGCCCCTGATCTTCTATTGGCCCGGGGTTCTGCCCCAGGGCAAGGTGAGCAAGGGACAGGTCCGGCTGTTGGATTTGGCCCCCACCATCCTGGACCTGTTAGGAGCGCCGATCCCGGCGCAGATGCAGGGGGTGAGCATGAAGGACGGGATGGTCTCCGGCAGGGAGATGGTCCTGAGCGCCTACAGCGAGGACTCTTTTATCAAGCGCCAATACGGGCTGCGCACCGCAAACCTTTTCTTCTACCAAAAAGAGGGCGAAAGCCGGGAGGAGTTATACCTGACCAGCTCGGACCAGGCCGAGAAAAACAACCTCCTGGCAATGCCCAACGACCTGGAAAATTTCTTGAAAAAGTCCTTCGCCTTTTCCGAACATACCATCAAGGCCTTGCGCAAGAGCATCTCCAATTTCCATTACTATTGCAAGCGGTATAAAGACATTTTTGAAATCCCGCAAACCGGAGCGGAAAAAGTGCAGTTGAACGAAGAACAGATTGAAAAATTAAGAGCCTTGGGCTATATCAAATAGGAGATGCCGTCAAGATGGGCGCCGGACTTTAAAACAGGCGGGAAGGGGTTGATGAGATGTCAGAGTTAAAGGAAAAGGGCCTGATCTTCGCCCTGGACGCGGACAGCCTGAACCAGGCCTTGGAATGGGCGGAGCGGCTGCGCAGGTATGTGAGCGGGTTCAAGATCGGTGCCCAGTTTTTCACCCGGGTCGGCCTGCAGGCGGTGAAGCTGATCCAGGAGGCGCAGAGCCGGGTGTTTCTGGACCTGAAGTTCCACGATATTCCCTTCACGGTGGAAGAGGCCGCCTATGAGACCGCGCGGATGAATGTCTGGATGTTCAATGTCCATTGCTCGGGCGGAAAAGAGATGATGACCAGGGCGTTGCGGGGAGCGGAGCGGGGCGCGAAAGAGATCGGCAAACCCAGACCCAAGGTGCTGGGAGTGACCATCCTGACCAGCCTGTCCGATTCGGACCTGGAGCAGATCGGCTACAGGTATAATACCCAGGGACAGGCCCTTCATTTGGCCAGGCTCGCACTTGAGGCCGGCTTGGACGGGATTGTGGCCAGCCCCAACGAGGCGCCTCTGCTCAGGAAAGAGCTGGGCCCGGACTTTATCATCGTCTGCCCCGGGATCAGGTTGGAGCCGGCCCGGAACGACGATCAGAAAAGAGTCAGCGGGCCCCGCGAAGCGATCCAGGCCGGCGCCGACTACCTGGTGGTCGGACGGCCGATCCGGGACGCCAAAGACCCGGGGGCGACCGCCCATTTGATCCTGGACGAAATCGCCGGCGCGAACCGCTGATGGCTAAATATATTTACGGGTATCAGCCGGTGCGGGAAGTGCTCAGGCATCGGCCGGAGCAGGTTGAGCAAATCATGCTCAGCCGAGAACAAAGTCATTCCCGGGAAATTATCGCGCTCGCGCAAAAGGGCCGGATCCAAATCTCCTTTCTTCCCCGGCCCGAACTGGAGCGGCTGGCCGGGACCAGGGAACACCAGGGCGCGCTCGCTTTGGCCCCTCTTCCCGAAAGCATCAGCCTGGAAGACCTGCTGGAAAAAACCCAGGCTCGTCCTGATTCCCTGCTGGTTTTCCTGGACCAGATTGAAGACCCGCAAAACCTGGGCGCGATCATCCGCACCGCGGAATGCGCCGGCGCGGACGGAGTGATCATCCCGGAACGAAGGAGCGCGGGGGTCACCCCTTCCGTGCTCAAGGCCTGCTCCGGCGCTCTGGAATATATCCCGCTCGCGATCGTGACCAACCTGGCGGCCGGTCTGGAAAAAGTCAAACAGGCCGGATACTGGATTTACGCCGCGGAGGCGGAGGCGGAAAAAACCCTGTGGGAAACCGAATTCTCTCCCAAATCCGCCTTGGTCATCGGCTCGGAGGGAAAAGGCATCCGGCCCCTGGTGGCCAAGTCCTCGGATTTCCCGATCCGCATCCCCCAGTCGGGAAAAATAGAAAGCCTCAACGCCTCGGCCTCGGCCGCAGTCCTGATTTTTGAATACCGAAGGCAGAGGTCTAAGAAATAGTTTGACCAAGCCGGTTAAAGAGAAGAGGGCGGAAGATGACCGAGTATCAGGATAAAAGTTTCTGGCTGGGCGCGACCCCCTATCAGGAGAATCCGCCCCTGAGCGAAGACCTGGAAGTGGATGTGGCCGTGGTGGGCGGAGGCTTCACCGGCCTGAGCGCGGCCTACTATCTCAAGAAGAAAAAGCCCGAGCTGTCCATCGCCGTGCTCGAGAACGAGGTGGTCGGGTACGGCGCGAGCGGAAGGAATGGCGGGTTCAGCATGCCGCTTCTGGGCTGGCACATCTCTTACCTGGTCTGGGCCTTTGGCGAAGAGCGGGCCAAGCCGGCGCATCGTTTTATGCTCTCCTGCGTGAGAAGGACCAGGGAGCTGGTGGAGAAGGAGAAGATTGATTGTGATCTGGAATACAACGGCCTTTTAATCCTGGCCCGGCACCGGCGCCAGTTCCGGGCCTGCGAGAGCGATTATAACCATTATCTGGAATTAGGCGTCAAAGGGGTGGAGTTGCTGGACCGAAACGCGCTCAAGGGACGGCTTAATTCCGCCCGGCATATCGGCGCGCTCTATGACCCGGAAACCGCGATCCTGAACCCGGCCAAGCTCGCCCGCGGGATGAAGGCCGCGCTGGAGCGGATGGGGGTGAAGGTGTTTGAGCGGTCCCCGGTGTCCAAATTTGATCCGGGCAAGGAAGTGACGGTTTACACCCCGAAAGCGAAAGTGAAGGCCAAGTATCTGATCCTGGCGACCAATGCCTTCACTTCCCGGCTCAAGGTCAACAAAAACTGGTATGTGCCGATGTTCACTTACATCATCCTGACCGAGCCCCTGGATCAAAAGCATTACCAGAGCCTGGGCTGGACCAGACGGGAGGGGATTGAGGACCACCGCCAACTCGTCCACTATCTCCGGCTGACCGCGGACAACCGCCTCCTGTTCGGCGGACGCGACGCGCCTTATTATTATGGCAACCAGGTGGAAGGAAGGGACAGCCACGGAAAAATTTTTGAAGGATTGGAGCGGGACCTGCGCGGGATGTTCCCCGGCCTGGCCGACACCAAAATCACGCACCGCTGGGGAGGCCCGGTCGCGATCACGCCCCTGTTCGTGCCCAAGTTCGACTACTATCAGGACCATAAAAATATCGTCTTTGGAATGGGTTACTGCGGACACGGGGTCGCCCTCTCAACCAGCGCCGGCCTGATCCTCCACGACCTGCTCTTTGACCCCGAGAGCGAGTTGACCAAACTCTTGTTCGTCCACAACTTCGTGGGCGCGCTACCGCCCGAGCCTTTCCGATGGGCCGCGGTCAATATGATCAAGGACTCGCTCCGGATCTACGATTATTTAACGGACGCGTAATGACCCGACCGCTGATGCCCGGACCCGGTTCTGCGAATCAAAAACCGAAAAAATCATCCTGGATTTTTTCGGATCAAACCATCCCCGTTTATTTTTTCGTCGCCGCGCTCCTGGTCCGGATCATCTATCTGCTCAAGGCCCGGCCCGCCTGGGGAAACGACGACGAGCGATATATCTTCATCGCCCGCTCCCTCCTGGCTTTTGATTTCCAGAACGCCATTCATTTTCACTATCCGCCCTTCTCCGCTTTCCTGGTCGCCATCGTCAGCCTGGTTTTCAGGAACCTGGAGACCGCCGCCCGGATCACCGCCATCACTGCCAACGCCCTGACCATTATCCCGATTTATTTCCTAGCCCTGCGGATTTTCGGAAGGAGAACCGCGATCCTGGCATCGGCGTTTTTCGCCCTCCGCTTTTTCCAATTCGCCGCCTCCGACCTGGTCGAGCAGGTGGAGATTCTATTCCTTTTCCTGGCCATCCTCTCCGGCTTCTTCACGCTCAAAAATCATCGGCCCTCATCCTTTTTCCTTACCGGAGCCCTGTTCGGGGTTTCCTTCCTGACCAAGCCCGAAGCCTGGGCCTTCTTTCTGCTCTTCCTCTTGATCAGCTTGATCCGGGGCATTTGGGTCCGGCGGAACAAAAAATCCGCTCAGCCGGAAACCCCTCCGATTTCCTCGATCACTCCCGGAAAAATATTAGGCGCGATCCTGCTCCTCCCCCTCGGATATTTCCTGGTCACCGGCTTTTATCTGGTCTCATACGACCGCGCCGCGGGCCAATTCTCCTTCAACCCCAAGGCCCGCACCCTGTTCATCCTCCACAACCTCTATCAACCCCAGGGCCTCCAGTATTACCTTCAGGAAGATGAGCGGGGTTATTACACGCTTGCGCAACGGATTATGGAAGGCGACCGGATTCCGGTTCAACCATCCATTTCGGAAATCCTCTGGAGAAACCGGGGTAGTTTCCCCGCGATTTATTCCCAGCGCTTTTGGTTCGCGCTCTACCGCTATCTCGGCATTTTCTATCTCCAGACCATTGCTCCCTGGGTCTGGTTGATCCTGCTCCCGTCCGGGCTTTGGCCAAAAAAGCCGCTCGCGCAAATCGGCCGGGAAACCTATCTTCACGCTTTCGCCCTGATCCCGGTTTTGCTGGTCCCGCTCTTCACCGCGCAATTCCCCAGGTTCTATTTCTCTATGCTCCCATGGTTGATGATCGTCCTGGCCAGAGGGTTGGACCGGGCCGTCTCCGGGATGGAAAAAATTTCCGCGCGAAATAAAATTTCCATCCGGCCCGGCGCCGCGGCCGTGTCCGCGGTCCTGGCGGTTTTTCTATTGTCAGCTGCCTTGCAAATATTCCGAGCCACGCCGGATCGCGCCTACTGGGACGAGGTTGCCTACCGGAGGCAGGTGGCCCGGAAGCTCGGGCGGATCCTGCCGGAACGATGCCGTTTTTTGGCCGAGCTGGAAAATCAATCCATCTGGCACCTGGCCGGATATAACCCTTCCCGCCAGGTGATCCTTCCCCGCGACCCGCTCCCGGAGATAGTGGCCTACGCCGGGCGGACTCAAGCGAAATACCTGGTCTTTCATTCCAGCGATTTCAGGGATGACAGGTATGACCAACTATTGCCCTTGCTGGATCCCGATTTTTCCCGGCCGGGCTTGAAGCTGGTTACGCGGGGACAAAGTCCGAACGGGAAGACTTATGTGATTTACGAGATAGAATCGGTCAGGTGCGGAGACCGGGTTCAGGATTGATCTTCAAACTCCTCCGCCAGCTTGACCAGGGTCGGGACGAGCTCGCGGGAGGGAATCACCTTAACTTTTTTTCCCCGGACATAAAGCTGCGCCCCTCTCGCCGTGCCCACCGCGGCCAGGTCCGAAACCCGGGCCTCGCCCGGGCCGTTGACAATACAGCCCATCACCGCGACCCGGAGCGGCTTCCTGATCCCGGCCAATTTCCGCTCCAGCGCTTCCGCATTTTTCATCACATCAAACTCCGCCCGGGCGCAGGTCGGGCAGGCGATCACTTCCACCCCCCGCCTCCTAATTCCCAACCCGGACAGGATCATCCATCCCACCCGAACCTCATCCTCCGGAGGGGCTGAAAGAGAAACCCGGATGGTGTCGCCGATTCCCTGGGAAAGAAGGATCCCGATTCCCATCGCGGATAAAACCGCTCCCCGCAACCGGGCGCCGGCCTCGGTGATCCCGAGGTGGAACGGATAGGCAACGCGCTTCGCCAGAAGTTGATACGCCCGGACCGTCTCAACCACATCGCTGGACTTGAGCGAAACCTTGATCCATTCAAAGCCCAGGTCCTCCAGCAAGCCGATCTCCTTAAGCGCGCTCGCGACCATCGCCTCCGCGCTCGGGCCGTGATATTTTTTCAGCATCCTCTGATCCAGCGAGCCTGCGTTCACCCCCACCCGGATCGGAACCTTTCGCGGCATTGCCTCTTCCACCACCGCCTTGACCTGCCAGTCCCGGCGGAGGTTTCCCGGGTTGAGCCGAAGTCCGGCCACCCCGGCCTTGAGCGCGCCGATGGCCATCCTCCAATCAAATTGGATGTCCGCGATCAGCGGAAGAGGAGACCGCTTCACCAGTTCCGGAAGAGCCTTGAGCGCTCCTTCCGTGTTCAGGGCGACCCGCGCCAGCTCGCAACCGGCTTTTTCCAGGCGCCGGATCTGGCCCAGGGTGGCTTTCCAATCCGCGGTCTCGGTGTTGGTCATTGACTGGACCGAGATCGGCTGCTTCCCGCCGATCTTCACCCCGCCTATTTCTATCTCGCGGGCAAGCCGGCGCTTGATCATTGATCTCTCCCTGGAAAACATCGCCATAATCCCCGGGCTGGGAAGGAGTCGGGAGAGGATTGGTCGGCATGGCGAGATCGCCGCCCCGGCCCGGCCGGATATACCGGGCGGTCAATAACCGCGGTTGCGAAACGATTCCGGGTTTCGGTTTTTAACAATTTTTTCAGTTCGCGGCTTTCGGCTCGGAACCAGGTTTTTCCCCCGCCTCCGGCTTCTGCTCCGGCTGGTCCACGCCGAACTTGAACCCGCAATGCTGGCACGCTTCCCGCCGATGGTTAACCACATTCCCGCATCGCGGGCATTTCTTGCCTCGCCTCTTCTTGTTGCGCCGGCCGGTCTTGGCTCCCGGATGCTCGGGAACCTCCGGGAACTGATAGCCGCAATGCTGGCAAACCTGCCTCTGATAGTTAATGATATTATGACATTGCGGGCAGCGTTTCCCCAGCTTCCGCTTGCTTTTATTATCCTCGGAGTTTTCCTTCTTCCTAGTGCGCAGGAAATTGCGGAAGTAATAAAAATACGCGATCACCCCGGCGATCCATACCCCGACGATCGCGCTGTAAAAGATTTGCTCAAAAGTCATCGTCAAACCGGCTTCTATTGCTCTCCTGCGTCGGCATTTCAGGCCGCCCCTTCCGCTCGCTCATTTCTTTCTCCGCATAAGTTGGATTATATTACCATAAAAGGTATGAGCAGTAAAATACATCTGTTGCCGGAGACCTTGATCAACCGGATCGCCGCCGGGGAAGTGGTGGAACGGCCCGCGAGCGTGGTCAAGGAGCTTTTGGAAAACAGCCTGGACGCCTCCTCGGGCAAGGTGGTCATTGAGCTGGAGGGAGGAGGGAAACGACTGATCCGGGTGAGCGATGACGGCGCGGGGATGAACCCGGACGACGCCCTGCTCTGCCTGGAGCGGCACGCCACCAGCAAGATTAAAAAGGACTCCGACCTGTTTGCGATCCGGAGCCTGGGCTTCCGGGGAGAGGCCCTGCCCAGCATCGCCACGGTGAGCAAGATGCTTCTGCGGACCAAGGACGCGGAGTCCGAACTGGGGAGCGAGCTTAGGGTGGAAGGCGGGGTGATCCGGGAGGTGAGGAAAGAGGCGATGCCGAACGGGACCGTGATGGAAGCGCGGAGCCTGTTCTACAACCTGCCGGCCCGGAGGGAATTCCTGAAAAGCGCCGAGACCGAGCTCGGGCATATCACCGACCTGGTCAGCCGGATCGCGCTCTCATACCCGGAAATAAATTTCGAGCTCTATCATCATCAGAAAAGCTTCCTGCTCGCGCATTCCTGCGCCCGGTTCGAGGACCGCGCCTATCAGGTGCTGGGAGCGCCCCTCTCATCGCAACTGTTCCGGATTGAAAACACCTTCCCGCGCTTCAGCCCCAAAGGCTCGCTCGTCATTTCCGGCCTGATCTCCCCCATTGACCTGACCTTTTCCACCAGCCGCCATCTTTACCTCTACATCAACCGGCGATATGTGCGGGATAAAATTCTGACCCATTCCCTGCTGGAAGCCTACCGCACCTTGATCCCGAAAAACCGATACCCCGCGGTGATTATGTTTTTGGAAATGCCGCCCGAAACCGTGGATGTCAATGTCCACCCGAACAAGCTGGAAGTCCGGTTCCGGGAGCCGGCAAAAATACATCAGGCCATCCTCGACCTGGTCCAGCCCGCGCTCCGTGCCAAACCGCAATTCCTGATCCCGGGCCTGGACCGGCCCCCGGCGCATCAAGCCCGGGTGGAGCAGGCGGTGGAAAAATTTATCCAGGACCGGCATCCGGGAAAACTGGAGCCGGGCCCGGTGAAATTTTCCGCGCCGAAAACCAGGATTCCCGGGACTTTGCCCCAGGCATTTCCGAAAACGCCGGGGCAGGCGCCGGCCAAAATTGAGCCGCAGCCCCTAACCTATTCTCAGAAGCCGGAAGCGTTTTCACTGCTCCGAATCATCGGCCAGTTCCATTCCAATTATCTGATCCTGGAATCGGAGGACCAGTTGATCGTGATTGACCAGCACGCCGCGCACGAGCGGGTCAATTTTGAAAAACTGAAAAGCCAGCTCAACCACAATAAAATCAGCCAGCAGATCCTGCTCTTCCCCCAGGTGGTTGAGCTTAATTTCCAGCAGGCCCAGCGCCTGACCGAAAACCTGGACCTGGTCCGAGCCCTCGGGTTTGAAATTGAAATCTTCGGTTCCCTCAGCTTCATCGTCAAATCCGTTCCCTATCTCCTGCAGCAGCCTAACCTCGGCCCGCTTTTTGCCGACCTGGCCGACGAACTCCTGGAAGTGGGACAATCGCAAACGCTGGAAGAAAAAATTGATCACATCCTCAGCGTGATCGCCTGCCATTCCTCGGTCCGAGCCGGACAGTCCCTGTCCGAGCCTGAAATCAAGTCCCTGCTCAAGGAAATGGACCAGGCCCCATTTGTCAGCTCCTGCCCCCACGGAAGACCCTCCCTCTGGAAAATACCGCTCCGGGATTTGGAGAAAAAATTCCAGCGCTGAAAGCGCTGAAGGCTCTTGCGCGGATCCTATATTATTGTGGCGCAGACATCTTGCCTGCGCACAAACAGCAGGATGGAAGCCTGCGCCTCTATTCCTTTTTGTTTGGGGGGACAGGCCCGCCGGGATTACTTTATTTCGGGATCGGCGGCACCAGGCTCTGGAAGCGCTCGGGCCGGTAAAGGGCTTCCACCGACAAATAAGTTGTGACCCCGGTCCAGAGATGCGGGATGCTGGTCCTTTGCTGGGACACCGGCGCGGAATCTCCCGGAAGGGTGAGCCAGATGGTGACCTCTCCGTAGCAATCGGTTCCCGGCATCGGCACTTCGTTGACCAGGACCTTGACCGCCTGATCCACCAGGGGCTTGTATTCCGGCTTGGCCGCGGTGGCAATGGCCAGGATGAAAATCTTTTCGCCCAGGTAGGCGAACCCGGGCCGCTCCTTGGTGGATTCCGCTTCAACCTGTAGGGCCAGCTTCTGGATCAATTTCTCCGCGAGCGGATCGTCATAGCTTTCAAAAACCGGCGCCGGGAACAGCGACCATTGGATGCCTCTCCAGCCGCCTTGCTCCAAAGTCTCGTCATCCGCCATCCGCTTCAGAATCCCCTGCCTTAGCGAAATCGCGGCCTCTTTCCAGCTCGCCACCTTGGCCGGGTCCGCGCCCCATCTGGCGCCGGCATCCACCGCCGCGGACAGCCCGGCCAGCACCGAGGCCGCTCCGTGGAGGGTGGCGCTGGGGAAGGCATTATCGTCCTCGTTCACTTTTTTGGTCCATCCCTTTTTCACATCCACATATTCAACCACGGCGTCTCCGGCCAGGGTGAGCATTTCCAGGAATTGCTTTTGATATTGAGGCCGCTGTTCCGGGGGCAGGTATTGCTCGTGCCTCCATAGGTCCCAGAGCAATAGGGAAGTCTCGTCAATTTCCACCGGGAGAATTTTTAGCCGGCCCGGAGAGCCGTCGGTGTAAATGTTGGAATACCAATGTCCCCGCGGGGAATAAAATATGGATTTGCCTCCCAGAATCCAATCAATGCCCGCGGCCCGGTCTTCCCGGCGCTGGGTTCGGCGGTAAAAATCCAGATGCGATCCGGCGATTTCCGGAAAGCCGGCCAGGTCCAGGGAAAGATCATAAAACGAGCCGTCCCTGGGCCAGTCAAAATGATAGGCCGGCTGGCGGGTGGGGGACGCCACGATCGCCCCGCTCTCGCGGTCTCTGCCGACAAAGAGGTTCAGGATGTTCCGGCGCGCCACCCGGATTTCCGAAGGGGTGGCCTGCTCGGGCAGATTGACCCGCTTGGCCCGGCTCTGCCATTGGGTGATGGCTTTCTTCCGGAGCAAATCCTCTCCCAAAAATCTCGCCTGCTCAATGATCGCGACCGCCTCTGTCGCGGATTTGCCGGCCGAGATCAAAACCGTGACTTGGGACTCCGGCCCGGAAATTTTCCTCTCCAACCCCGCGTCGGCCGAGCCGAGGAAATAGGACGATCCGCTCAGCTTGCCATCCCTGGCGTCTTCGCTCGCGGCCAGGGGATCGGATTTCCTGACCGGCCTTCCCCGGAAATCGGCTCCGGCTTGAAACCCGTCCGGGTCTCCGATCAATCCCATTGCGATGAAAGATCCGCCTTCCGGATAAAGCCGGTCAATCAGCTCAGGGGTAAATTCCCGGCCCAAATGCGGCTTGGGCTGCTGCTCGTCCCGGACCTTGGGCAGGAAATAGATGATGACCTTTTTGACCGGGAGATAGACGGTGGCAAAGCCCGCTCCCTTCGGGTCCGGCATTCCGAAATATTGTCCGTAATCGTTGTAGGGATCAAAGGTGCCGTAATAGAAAAATTTCTCCGCGCTCCCGGACTCCAGCCTGAAATCCTGGACCAGCAGGTCCTCTTCCCAGTCCACCCATTGGCAGGCGGTCACTTGGGATTTTTGGTTTTCTATTTTGGTGCAGAGCACCGGGCCCCAGTCCGGCTGATACGCCCGGGAACTGGTCCAGCTCGGATCCCCGAACCAGCTCAGGGACCCGTCCTTGAAATAAAGACCGCCCCGCGCGCCCAGGCCCTGATACTTTTCATAAGGACGGCCGTATCTCTGCCAGTCCCGGCTGGGGGCGTCATCGCCGTACCTGACATCCTTGGGCTTCAGCCCGGAAAGCAAGCCATAAGAAATCGTGAGATAGCGGAGATGATCGTAGAAGGACGGCCGGGGCCAGCGGAAATAAACCAGCTCCGACCACGGGCTGATCCCGACTGAGAGTCTCCCGTTCCCCAACCCGGTCACGGCATTGGTCCCGCCCGCGGCGCTTTCCGACCCGAAATCCGCCTTCAGGAGCGGGTCATCCAGGGCCGGGGGCTTGGCCTTCATCTCGCCCGCCATCACCAGGATCATTATGCCAAAAACCAGAACCAATTTTCTCATTTTCCCCATCCTGTCACTGAATTTCGGAAGTCGTTCCGAACCTGTGACATTCTACCCCGAAATCGTCCAAGCCAAAAACGGAATCTAAAAAACCAAGAAGCGAAATTCCAAACCGGCTTTGCCTGAAATCAGAAAATTGAAGGTTGAAGACCTGACCCCAAGCGGTTTGAAATTATCCCTTTTATGATTATATTATTATATATAGATAAAAAGATGTTGCTTGCCGGCGGAGGCGGCGGAAACAACGCTCTCCGGCTGAAAAGCGGTGTCTGAAAGGAACAGGGAAAATGAAGAGGATGAGGTTGCGGCTGTTGGCGCCGCTGATTATATTAGCAGGATGTAAGCAGGATGAGGCGAGTCGGGCGGAGGCGGCGGTTTCGTTTAAGCCGCCGGCTCGGGAGGAAGCGATAAAGGATAAGGATGAAAAAATGAGTGTCGCCACTTTTGCCGGGGGATGCTTCTGGTGCTCTCAAGCGGACTTCACCAAGTTGCCGGGAGTGGAAAAAGTGGTTTCCGGCTACACCGGCGGAGATAAAGATAACCCGACTTACGAGGAAGTCTCCTCGGGAGAGAGCGGTCATTTTGAGGCGATCCAGGTTTATTATGACGCGGAGAAAACAAGCTACGAGGAATTGCTGGACTATTACTGGAGGCATATTGACC
>CAIYYW010000117.1 GCA_903930515.1 uncultured delta proteobacterium
GTTCTGTTCCATGCAGTCCATCACATTTGAGTTGAAATATTTTGCCGCGGCGGTCTCCAGGTTTTTATGCGCCTGCCCGCTTGAGTGAGTGACCGGCAGCAGTTCCCGCGTCATCTCCGGAAAGGTCCCCTGGTTGTCCACTTTGACGAAGTCCACGCCGGAACCCTTGAGGAATTTGTACCAGGTGTCCCAGAATTTCTCGCCGGCGTCCGAGCGCGGGTCCGGGACCGCGACTTTATCGGAGATCGGCAGCAGACAATCCTGGCAGGCGCGGCCGGCGTCCGAGTCAATCTGGATTCCGTTCCAGTAGCCGTCAAAGGTGTGCCAGACCCCGACCCAGGTGATGCCGTAATCCTCTTTCAGGGTCTTCACGGTCTGTTTCATTCCGCCGGGAAATTTTTCCGGGTCGGCCTCCAGTCCGGTGAGATAGAGTTTTCCCTGCCACCAGGGATTCATAGTTTGCTTGTTGACCTGGGACCAGCCGTCGTCAATCAGAATCCAGCGCGCGGGCACGCCGGCTTTTTTGAAACTCGCGGCATTGTTATACAGGTCCTGCTGAGTCACCCGGCGGTAGTAGGTGTTCCAGGAGCACCAGCCCAGGTATCCCCAGATCTCCGGGAATTTCTTTTCCACCCGGCGCTTGCCGATCACGCCCTTCGGGTCAACTTCCTTCATTACCTTGAACCCGTAATCATAAATATCATCAATCAACCGATACGGGTCATCCCCCCATCCGATCGCGAACATAGGCACTCGGGAAGGCGCAAACCTGGAATCAAGACTGTCCGCGACCGCAATCACCTTTTTGCCGTCTCCGTGGAGATATGTGCGCAGGCCCCCGCCGACCAATGCGATCATACATCCCCATTGTCCGTTCTTTTCCTGCCAGAGCGCGAACTGGGTCTGGTTCGGAATTTGACCGAGCGAATCAACCCAGACCGGCGCGGTCTGGAAGGGCGCGAAGATCGGCCCGCCCTGGAAATAAGACACTTGCGCCATTTTCACTTCCGGCGGGGTCATCTCCAGGATTATGGAATTCCGGCCCGGCAAGGCAGGTCCTTGATAGCTTATTGCCACGGCGAAAAGATCTTTTTCCGCTTTAAAGAGTTCAATCTTTTTTTCGCCAAAGCCCGGCGCCGTGATCGTGATCCGGTTCTGCAAATCCTTCTGTTCCCAGGCCGCGCTTGCTTGAAGTCCGAATCCGAGCGCCATTGAAACCACGATCGCCAGGCTCCAGGAATTTATTTTCTGCCGATTCATTTTACTCCTCCTCCAAACCAGGTTCTGTCTGAATTCTACCCGAATTCGCTCGGATAAATCAAAAGGCTTTTTATCGGATCAGGGCGCGGAAGAATTTGGGGATGTATTCGGGGTGAGCAGAGATGGTGGGTCCGTATTTTTTGAAAAAGCGGACCGGGTGCCGGTAGAGCAAATTCAGGTTGAGGGACCAGAAGGCCCGGCGATGGATTTTGAGCAATTCCTCGGGCGGCACTTCGGAAAGAGGGAGTCGGGTCACATAATAATTATTGGCGTCTTCAAAATTATGATCTCGGGGAAGGCTGCCGGTTTGGATCGCCAACTCGGCCAGCGGGGTTCCGGGCAGAGGGGTGAAGATCAGGAGGTAACAGCGATCCAACTCCAGGGAGCGCGCGTAGTTGACGGTGTTCATAATTTGCTCCCTGGTTTCGCCCGGAAAGCCGATGATAAAAAAACCGCAGGTTTCGATCCCGATCTTTTTGATCACCTTGACCATTTCCCGGGTTTTTTCCAGGTTCACCGGCTTCTTGATCAAATTCTTGAGCACCCAGGGGTCTCCGCTTTCCACCGCAACCGTGATCTCGTAACAGCCGGACTGCTTCATCAATTCCAGCATCTCCTGATCCAAACTCCAGACCGCGATCCCGTTGGGGGTGTTCCAGATTAAATCCAGCTTCCGGTCTACCATTGATTGGAACAGACGCTTGGCCCGCTTCCGGTCTCCGATCAAATTGTCTTCCTCAAACTTGACTTCTTTAATCCGGTAGCGATCCTTCAAATGTTCCAGTTCGGCAATGACCTTTTCCACCGGACTGGTGCGGTAGCAAAATCCCCAGTGGGCGGTGGAGGAGCAAAACCCGCACCGGAACGGACAGCCCCGGCTGGTGATAATGGCCAGGCTTCTCCGCGAGCGCGACAGGCTCTGCATCGGGGCATTGATCTCAAAATATTTCTCCACCGGAAACAGCTCCCGGGCCGGCAAAGGAAGTTGAGCAAGGTCGTCCAGATACGCCACCCGGGAATTGATCCGGATGCGGCCGTTCTCGCGAAAGGCGATTCCGGGAATTTCTCCGATCCGGCCTTTTCCATTCAGGGCGTCAATCAACCTGGAAAAAGCGAGTTCGCCCTCGCCCAGCACAATGTAATCCAGCTTGCTGGTGCTCAGGCAGGATTCAGCCAGGAAGGAAGGATGGGTCCCGCCGGCAACCGTGACGATGGAGGGATCAAGTTTTTTCACCAGCTCCGCCAGCTTGCGGATGATCGGGAACTGGCTGGAGAACAGGCAGGAAAAACCTACCAGATCGGGCTTAAGCTCTTCCACCCGATTGATGATTTCCCGGTCGGAAAGACCGAACCGGATCAAATTTTTCCCGAGCGGTTCAAGATGATAATACCCTTCCACCGAAGCGTCCAGGACTTTCACTTCCACCTGATCCTTGACCCAGCTTGCCAGGCTGGCGACCCCGAGCGGAAGCTCGCAGGTATTATTGGTGAACCGGAAGTTTGGCACGGGCGGAAAAATTAAAAGCGCCCGTTGGATTTTTCCAGGGTTTGAATCCATCAGACATAATATTATTGCTTTTATGGCCGGTTGTCTAGAACCGGATAAAAAAAACTGCGGACATTTTCCCGGCCTTGATCGCCAACTCCGCCAATAAAACCCGGGACGGCCCGGAAAGCGACTAAAAATTCAGAGCCGAATTATTTTATGTTCGGATTATACCCGAAGAGCAAATTGAGGTTTGCCTGCCATCCCCCCTGAAGGTCTCCGTCCAGAACCTCCAGATCGTGGAATTTGAATTCATCATCGTCCAGGTTGAAAAACAAATACCCGCCGGTGAGTTGAATCCAGAAATACTTTACCGGGGCGATCCAGACCCCGGCATAGGGAAGCGCCATATAAGTTCCCTTGGTCTCGGACCATTCTTCATCCCCTCCCAGGTCCGCGCCGTGAGCCGCGATCGTAACCCCGATTGCGCCGAGCATGGTCCCGGCCAGAATCCCGAAATTATTGTTCAGGGCGTGATTGTATTCCAACAACAAGCCCCCTCCCCCGGTGGTGATCTCGGCGCTCAAATCCTCGCCGTTGACCTCGTCCTTCGTGAACTGCTTGATGGTGGCGAAGCCGTATCCCCCGAAGCGGAAGTCCTTGTAGATCATTCCGCCCATTCCGCCGATCGGCATCAGGAAATTATCAAACTCGTCAATGCCCCGGTCCTCGGTCAGTTTATCCAGGGGGGAAAGATCAATCCACATATACCCCGCAAAGGCTCCTCCGAACCCGCCCAGGTTGGGATTGATCGGATTCTTCCCGGCGGGCGCGGCGCATCCCTGCTCCGGAGCCGCCGTTCCTCCCATCGCCAGATTGATGCCGTCGCTTAGGTTAAAGCTTAAATCGTCGCCTCTGCCGGCAATAGCATTAGACCCGATCAGCAGGATTGCCAGAAAGGTCCCCATCCAAACCATGCCTCTTCTCATCCCAGCCCTCCTTTGAAATCTTTTCATAATATAACATTATATAACTTTCCAGTAGAAAAAGGTCAAGAATTTCTATTCATAAATTTTCATCAATCCCGGTCCAAAAAGTATTTCAGCCTGGATTAAGGCTTCACCATCAAACGCCTTTGACTCTTTCCACTTAAAGGGGAAACGGACAGAAGATGATTTTGCCGGTCAACGGTGAATTCGCCCTCCGGCTCCAGAATTATGGAAGGCTCTCCGCCATAAATTCTTTCCGGCAGATATATCTCCGTGGGAGATTTTAGCTCGGGATTTTCCCGCCAGCCCAGCTCCAATTCCCCGGTTTCCGGATCAAAGGAAAATTTATCAATCTTTCCGGAAACTGCCCGGGGATAGGGCCGGTCCAGCGCGAGCGCTCCGGGCCGGAGCGACCCGTCGGGTTCAAAGATGGAAGTGTTCTCCAGGTTCCAGACGGTCTTGCTGATGGACGCTTCCCAGAAGGTCCCGGAAAGAAGTAGCTGGTCAATCGTCCCGTACAACTTATTTATATATGAGGGCGCGCTCTTGAAAAGCGGCGAGATCCCGTACTCGGTCAAAAGCGCCGGCGAATTCCAAAAATCCCCGAGCGCCCGGTCCCTGGTCAATCCCCTGCGGATCAGCTTTTGCTGCCCGGCCTTGCCGAAGGGAATTCCAAAAGTGCCGGGATCATAATAATGGGGCGCCAGGACCAGGTTGTTGATCTCCGGCTTGGTCATCCGCGGATTCCAGGCGCCCTGGTTTTCCAGCGGGCAAAGATCAACCAAGATCAAGTAGCGCGGGTCAGCCGACTGCACGGCCTTTGCGACCTTTTGATCCAGCCGGAACAAATGCTCCTGATTCCATTCCGAATAATGAGCCATTCCGCTCCAGCCCGGAAACGGCTCATTGATCGGCTCAAACCCGATCACGGCCGGCTCATTTTTATATCTCTCCGCCAGCATCCGGAAGAACGCCGCGTAACTGTCCTGGACTCCGTCCGCGTTGGACCAGAACCGGTCAGCCGTGCTTGCCACAGGATTGGTGAAATAGCGCAAAGACCAGAGCCGGCAATCGGCGTGAGCAGGGTCGTTTTGATATTTTTCCGGAAGAGCCCAGTCCGGGAGGCCGTCTCCGCAGAGCCTCCGGGAATACAAATCCTGGTGGCTGTCAATGATGATATAAATTCCGCGTCGGGCAAAAGCCTCCACCATCGCGTCATATTTTTGAAGGTAGTCCTGGTCATATTTGCCCCGCGCCGGCTCCCCGGCCTCGTAAATCACCAGCAGACGAACCACATTGAACCCCAACGACTGGACCCGGTCCGCGTATTTATTAAGCGCGGTCTCAAAATCCGGCTCCGGGTCAAAGGGAAAAAAGGGAGGCATCTTGCTCCGGCCCCCGGTATTCACTCCCCGCAAAATCACCTCCCGGCCTTCGCCGTCCTTGAGCCGATTTTGGTCGGCGCGCAGGACGGACAATTTCTCCGAATTCCCGGCGCCCGAAGCCATCCCCGCCGAAAAAATCAGCAGGCCCGCAACCATCCATCCCTTTTTCTTTCTCATCTGATTTCCCCTTTCCAGCTTTTTTCATTATTACCCAACCCGGGCATTTAGATCAAATGCCCGGGGAATCCCGGGGATCGGATTCGCCGGTTTGATCAAGTTGACATTTCCCGACCGGTTGATATTCTGGAAGAAAATTTGAGAGGGAATGGGAACACATAAGGATAAAGATGAGATGTTAATGGTGTTGGGATGAGCAAGAAAGATTTCCTGGTTCGTTTGGTCTCGGTGATGTGCCTGATCGCGCTGTTCCAGATGATGGTCAGCGAAATCCTGTTGTTCCAGGTGATCCATCCGACCTGGAAAGACCTGCTCCGGATGGTCACCCTTCCCGGGCCGGTGCTGGTGGTGTTCCTGTCCATTTTTTTCCTGTGCGTTTATTTTTATATCCGGAAGATCCTGCTCTTCCTGACTCGGGCCGGCCGGTCCGAGTTGCTGGAAGAAAGTTTTGTTCAATCGGTCCAGGACCGGGTGGTGAACTTTCCGTATTTTATGGCCATCTTCGCGTATCCGTTCTGGATGGGCGGGGGCGCTTTTGCGACCTGGATCGTCTGCCGGAGCCTGCATTGGCCTCTGGTGTTTGCTTTTTACGGGCTGCTGGGCGGCCTGATCAGCTCCCTGATCTCAACCCCGATGGCGATTTACGGATACGCCTGGGTGATGACGCCGGTGATCGAGCGGAGCATCTCCGCGATCCCGAACCTGGCCCCGGCCCGGACCGCGGGGAAGAGGATTTCCGTGATGGCCAAGCTGACCATTACCGTGCTCTCCCTGATCATCGCCAGCTCCAGCTATATGGGGATCGTGGGATACAAGCAGGCGAACGATATTTTTGAAAATATGTCGCAGGTGGAAAAGCTTTTGCCAGATTCCAGCCGGGAGAGCCTGTTGAAAAGGGCGGAACAAACCGTGGAACCCCGCCCCAAGTCGGCCTCGTATTATAACGCCCAGATCGGGAACCTGAAGATTTTTTACATCAGCACCATGGCCCTGGCCATCATCCTCTCCCTGATCTTGAGCGTGGCCTCTGCCCATTTCATCACCAGCCCCTTAAGGGTGCTCAAGAAATCCGCCCAGCAGATTGAGGAAGGGGATTATAACCAGCCGGTGCAGGTGATCACCAATGACGAGCTTTCGGAAATGGCGTCTTCCTTCAACCAGATGATGCAGACCATTGTGCTCAACCTGATTGAGATGGAATCGGTGGTGGAAAAATTGAAGAACGGACTCCGGCAGATTGATGAGACCGTCCACACCATCCTCTCGGTCAGCGCCCAGCAGGCGAGCGGGTCAGCTGAGCAGGCCTCGGCTTTGCAGGAAACCTCGGCGATCACCCAGGAGATCGCGAGCACGGCGCGCGAGATTGAGGAGCGGGCGAAGTTGATGGATACTGCGGCGTCATCCACCCTGGAGAGTTGCCAGGGCGGTGAGGAAAAACTGGAACAGTCGCAACAGGAATTTTCCGCGATCTCCTCTCAGATGGAGGCGATCCAGGGGGCGATGGGAGAATTGAATGTGCGCTTCCGCGAGACCTACCGGATCGTGGACCTGATCCGGGACATCGCGGAAAAGACCGAGATTTTGGCCCTGAACGCCAGCATTGAGGCGGCCGGGGCCGGCTCCGAGGGGAGACGGTTCCGGGTGGTCGCGGACGAGACCCGGAGACAGGCTCTCCGAAGCGCGGAGGCGATGAAGCAGATCAAGGACCTGGTCAGCATCATCCAGCAGGCCACCATGGACAGCGCCAATGTCACCAAGGCGGGAAGGGACAAGGTGTCTTCCGGGGCCAAGACCATTGAGGAAGCGCTGATGGCTTTGAAGACCATTTCCGATTTCGCGGAGTCAACCCTGGCCTCTTCCCGCGAGATCGCCCTGTCCACCACCCAGCAGACCAGGGCCTCCGAGCAACTCGCGACTTCGGTTTCGGAGATCTATTCGCTGGCCAAGCAGATCGAGAAAGGCTCGGCCGAGATCGACTCCACCATCAACAACCTCCAGCAATTCGCCGAGTCCCTCCGCAAGACGGTCCAGGGGAAAAAGCCCTCTCGGGCCTGAACCGCAAAGCCCCGGCTGGGATTGATCAGGCGGGCCGCTTGAGGCTAAGATGCCCTGCGGTTCAATAAATTTTGTCTTCCCGGTGTTTTTTGCGTCTTTACGCCGGAAAAAATTTTACTTTATAACTTGGGCATAATCTCCGAGATCTTGGTTTCTTTTTTCAGCTTGGAGACCAAGGCGGGCAGTTTTTTCATCAGCCGTTTATGCCCGCTGAATTTACCCTTCTCCAGCGCGTATCCGAAAATAATCGGGACCGCGATGGTGGTATCGGAATAGACCACCACGCTGCTGGCGAGACGCTCGGGTTTGATCTTTCCCCAACTGATGGCCTCCTCGGGGGTGGCTCCGCTCAATCCGCCCCAGTGGGGGGAATCAATGGTGATCTGGATGTCGTAATCGTGCCCGGACACATCAATCCCGCATTGGATCCTGAGCATGGGCTGGGTCTGGAGGTAGAAGTTTTTGGGAGAGCCCCCGCCCACGATCACCACCCCGTTCTTTTGGGCCCCGTTCACAATCGCGCTGGTTTCCACCACATCCTGGATCGGGTCCAGGTCAAACTCAAACCCCTTGATCCGGACCAGGGCCAGGTTCATCCCGATTTCGGAATCGCCCGGAGAGCTGGTATAGATCGGAACATCATACTTGGCGGCAGTCGCCACCATACTGTTCTCCGGCTTCACCCCGTCTTCCAATAAGGCCTTGCCCAAGGCGTAATGAAATTCCGCGGTGCTCATTTTCTTCCCGGCCAAATCCTTGAGCACTTCCAACAGCCATACATCCGACCGGATGTTGACCTCCTCGGCCAGGAAAATGTCGTAAATCCGGTCAATATTTTTCTTGTTCAGGGCGCAATCGTCCACCCGGAAATGTCCCTGATACATCGGCAGCTCCAGCGCATACGCGAGGTCGTGGAAGACATTGGCGCCGGTGGCGATGATCCAGTCAATGCCGCCTTTCTCAATCATCTGCGAGATCAATCCGCCCATCCCGGTGGGGGTCATTGCCCCGGCCAGGGTCAGGCCGATGGTGGCCTTTTCCTTGAGCATCGTCTCATAAATCCGGCAGGCGGTGGCGATCCGGCCGGCCTGGAACGAGCCGGAATCGGCATACACCCCGACCAGGTCGGAAAATTTGGACCCGGCCGGAATCTTCAGCGCCTTTATCCTCCGGGCATGAATCGGAGGGGCCTGAAAGCTTTTCGGAATCCGGACCTGTTTCCATGCTTTTCTCTTCGGACTCATTTTATCTCCCTTCCAAATCGGCAGCGCCTTGCGGGGCGCAACCTGGAAAAATTCGGACTAAAAAATAGCATTTAAAAAAAGGGTTGTCAAATTTCGCGCGGGATCGGCTCCGAGCTTGCAAAGCGCGAAGAGACAGGGTATATAAAATCTGTTTTCAAATAAGGCGGCGAAGGAGAGAAAAGATGTTGACCATAGAGCAGATGAAAAAGTCCTTGGAGGTTGACAAGCTGGAGACCCCGTGCCTGGTGTTGGACAAGCGGATCATCAAGCGCAAATACCAGGAGATCAAGAACAGCATTGCGGGGGTCAAGGTTTTTTACGCGGTCAAGGCCAATCCCGATATTGAGGTGTGCCGGTTCCTGAATGAGCTGGGATCCGGGTTTGAAGTGGCCTCGGTCAACGAGCTGAGGTTAGTCCTGGGCATCGGCGCCAGCGCGAAGAATGTGATCATCAGCAACATTTTAAAGCCGGTGGAATTTATCCGGGAGGCGCACCGGTCCGGGGTGGAATATTTCGCCTTTGACAGCGAGATGGAGGTTGACAAACTTTCGGAGCACGCCCCGGGGAGCAAGGTTTATCTCCGGATCGTGGTGGATAATACCGGGAGCGAGTGGCCGCTCTCGCGCAAGTTCGGGGCCGATCCCTCCATGGCGCTGGACCTGCTCCGCTACGCGCGTTCCTCGCGGGTCATCCCCTACGGGATCACCTTCCATGTCGGGTCCCAGTGCATGAACCCGCTTAACTGGAGCAACGCCCTGATCACGGCCGCGGGAATTTTCCATCTGGCCAAAAAGAACGGGATTGACTTGAAGCTGATCAACCTGGGCGGGGGAATCCCGGTCAAGCATTTGAAGAAGACCCCGAAGATTTCCGAGATCAAATACCAGATTGAAAAAAACCTGCGCGACGCTTTTTCCGATCATCCCGGTCTGGAGCTGATGATTGAGCCGGGGAGGGCAATGGTGGGGGACGCCGGGAATATCATCACCAAGGTGATCCTCAAGGCCGAGCGCGGCGCCGAGACCTGGCTCTATCTGGATGTCGGGGTGTTCAACGGCCTGATGGAAACCATAGAGGGGTTCACCTACGAACTGGTGAGCGAGAAGGAGATGTCCGGGTTCGTGGATAAAATGGAAATGATCCCATACACCGTTGCCGGACCGTCCTGCGACAGCGTGGACACAATGTTTGAGGGATATAAGCTGCCCAAGGACTTGACCCTCGGCGACCGCATCTACATCATCAACGCCGGCGCCTACACCCTTTCTTACGCCTCCCATTTCAACGGCCTGGAGCCGCCCCGGGTGTATTTTATTGAGAAGTGATTCGGGCTTTCATTTTTGCTTAATCAATTTCCCTTTTCAGAAAGCATCGCCAAATTTCTCGGCAGGCAAAAGGTCTGATAGGGGCGGAGCTTGGAAAATTGCACGCCCGGGATATCTCCCGCAACAGGGCGCCATTGGGCCAGCCTCCAGAACCGGTCAATGTCCATGGTCTCAATATAACCGAACGGGTTGGCGATGGTGAACTGCTTTTTCGCCGGGTCAATCCCGATGATGACGCAGAAATGCCCGACCGGGGTTCCCGGCTTGAAAAAGTTTTCCGTGAGGAAAGTCGCGATCACCGGATAGCCCTGGCGCAGGGAGTCGGCCACCGCCTGGTCGGTCGCGGCCTTGCCTTTGATTATTTTCGCTTGCAGGCCGGTCCCGGTCTGGTCCAGGTATTGGTTTAATCCCCGGGCCATCATCCCGTTGGAGGTTCCGACCAGACGATTGGTTTTCATCGCCTGGGCCAGATCTTTTTCCGGCATCGGATGACCGAGGAACTCCAGGACCATCCGGGCCGCGGCCGGTCCGCAGGTGTAGGGGGTCTCCTGTTGATGGACCGGGAAATTCGCGAGCAAGATCGGGCCTTTTGGCTGAGCGGCCGCTTGATTCAAAGCCGATGATGAAGAGCCGACCAGAAGAAAAGCGCAGATCAGAATCCCCAAAAACCGCCGGAATAATTTTCTTCCCATCGTGTCCTCCCGGAAAAGCTTAATCAGGTTTTTCCTTCTTCCGCTCCAGATGCGCAGCCGGGATCATTCCCGGAACCAACCCAAGGATCAATGCCGAAAAGATCAGCGCAAATATTTTGTCTTTCCTCCGCACCAAAACAGTCTAGCACAGCGGATATTTCAGGATCAACCATTCGGCAAACCCCGGGGATTTGACCGGGTTCATGGAATCGGCTATCTTAGAAGTGGTCATACCACCAGACCAAAAATTAAAAATGCGGGCGGGGGATGACCGGGGGAAAAAATGAGCTCAGGCGGAAAATTCAAGCCGGTGAAGCGGGAAGGTCTATCCGACCAGGTATATCAGGCCCTGCGCCGGCGGATCATCCAGGGAAAGATTAGGGCCGGGGAAAAATTGCCGGCCGAGCGGGAGCTGGCGCTGAGCTTCCAGGTCAACCGCGGCGCCATCCGCGAGGCCCTGAGCCGTCTGGAGGAGAACCGCCTGCTCAGCATCAAGCAAGGCTCCGGCGCCCTGGTCCTGGACTGGACCCAAAGCTTCCGTCTGGATTTTCTCGCCGACCTGCTCTGGGTAAACGGCAAGATCAATTTCCAGGCCTTCCGATCCGTGCTTGAGCTCCGCGAAATCCTGGGGCCCGAACTGGCCGGGTACGCGGCCAGGCGCGCGGGCAAGCGCGAAGTGAATCAGCTTCTGAAAATCGCTCAGGAATTGAAACAGGCCCGGGAGCAGCCGGAAAAATTCCAGCAACTTGAGTATCGCTTCAATCAAACTTTGGCAAGCGCGAGCGGTAATTTGGCGTTCCAGTTTCTGGTCAATTCCATCGGGAGCATCTATCTGAAAAACGCCCCGATCTTCCGGCTCGGAATCGCCCCGCTCTTGGATTCGGCCGGCAAATACCTGGAGGTCGCAAGGGCGGTCCAGGCCGGCAATGAAAAGAAATCAAGAAGACTGATCCGGGAACTGTTTAAAGAGTCCGGACGGGCGTTCTATAAGTTGATTGAGAATGGGCGGAATCAAGCGCGCAAAGGAAACCGGACCGGTGGTTAAGTAATCTGCAAAGCCCTGACCTTTAAGTGCAAGGAGGATTGCAAATGTCGGAAAATGTGCGGCTGCGGGATCCCGGCCGGGGTCTGGTGGAAGAGGTCTATGCTTTAAAGCTGGAGGGATTTCCGCGGGCGCAAAGGCTTCGGGAAGCGATTATGCAGGAGACACCGGCGGTGGGATTGGAGCGGTCGAGCCTGCTCACGGACTATTTTGAAAAGAACGGTTTTGATCTGGAGCATCCGCTTCTGCGCCAGGCCGACTCGCTCAAGTATGTGCTCGCGCATCTGACCCCGGCGATATTTCCGGAGGAGTTGATCGTGGGCGGCTGCACGGAGCACCGGCTGGGATGCGTGATGTTCCCGGAGTTCCAGGCGTCGCTGATCTGGCCGGAATTGATCCAGCTCCCGAGGCGGAAGCGCTGGCCGGTGAACATTTCCGAGCAGGCGATTGCGGAATACAGCTTCCGGATCTTTCCGTATTTCAAGGACAAGAACATCCACGAGTGGACCAAGAGACGCTTTGGGCGCCGCGAGAGCATCAGGCTGATGGAGCGGATGGTGTTTTACCTGATCGCGCTCCCGAACGGGGTGTCTCATTTGATCCCGAACTATCCGATCGCGGTTCGGCTGGGCTTCAACCGGATCATGGAAATGGCGGGTGAAAAGAAAAAGGCGGTCACCGGGAAGGGCAAGGACGCGGATGCGCCGCGGGAATTTTACCGGGCGGTTGAGACGGTTTCGGAAGGGGTGATCAAGTTCGCGATCAACCATTCGCTCAAGTGCCTGAAGCTGGCGGAAAAGGAGCCGAACCCGGAGCGGAAGCGGGAGCTGGTGGGGATTTCCAAAATTTTGGGCCGGGTCCCGGCCGAGCCGGCTCGGACCTTTTGGGAAGCTTTGCAAAGCCTCTGGATAACGCACTTGGCGGTTTTGCAGGAGAACTCCGATTTGGCCGTGAGCTTCGGGAGGATGGACCAGTTGCTGCTCCCCTATTTTGAGCGGGATCTGGCCGAGGGAAGGGTTGATCTGAGCAAGGCGATGGAGCTTCTGATGTGCCTCTACATCAAGACCAACGACCACACCCCTTTGGTCCCGGCAATGGGAGAGGCGCTCTTCAGCGGGAGCGCCACCAACCAGTCCATCACCCTGAGCGGGGTTGATCCGGATGGGAAGGACTGCACCAATCTCCTGAGCTATATGATGGTCAAGGCGCTGGATTTGCTCCGGCTCCGGGAGCCGAATGTGGACGCGAGATTCCATAGAGCCTCTCCGGAACTATGGTATGAGAAGGTTTTGGAATCGGTCCGGTCCACCGGGGCCGCGCCCGCGCTTTACAATGACGATGCGATCGTGCCGGCGCTGGTGAGCAAGGGCTTGAAGGTGGAAGACGCTCGGGATTACGGCGTGATCGGCTGCGTTGAAACCCAGGTCCAGGGCAAGTCCTATCCGATGACCGGGGCCATCCTGCTCAATATCGCGGCGATCCTGGAACTGTCGCTCAACAACGGCATCCATCCCTTTTCCGGACTTCCGGTCGGACCGGAGACCGGGTATTTGCGCGACTTTCAAAATTTTGATCAGGTCTGGGGCGCGTTCCAAACCCAGTTGCAGGCGATGGCGGACCAGTCGGTTGACGCGGAGACCGCCTACGACCAGGCGCATCAGGAGCTGCATCCGATCCCGCTGCTCAGCGCGCTGATTGAGGGGCCGATGGAAAAGGGGAAGGATTTGACCGAGGGCGGCGCGCTATATAATTCCAGCGGGGTCTGGGTGGTCGGGCTTGCGGATGTAACGGATTCGCTCGCCAGCCTCAAGAAGCTGGTGTTTGAGGAAAAACGGGTGAGCGCGAAAGGGATGGAGGACGCGCTTAAAGCGGATTTCAAGGGGTTTGAAAAAATCCAGGCGCTGTGTTTAAGCCGCGCCCCCAAATACGGGAACGATGACCCGGAGGCCGACGATCTTGCGGTAAAGGTTGTGGACGCGATTGACCGGGCGTATGGGAAACACCTGAACTACCGGGGCGGTCCGTACCAGGCCGGTTTTTGGACCATGACCATGCATACCGGATACGGAAGAGCCACCAGCGCCTTCCCGAGCGGAAGAAAATCCGGGGCCTCGCTCGCGAGCGGAGCCACGCCGGTGAGCGGGGCAAGCCGCAAAGGCCCGAGCGCCGCGCTCTCCTCCACGGCCAAGCTCCCGGCCTGCGGGTTGGCCAACAGCATCGCCAACAACCACAAGATTCCAGCCGGCCTGTTGCAGGAGCCGGGAAAGATCAAGGTCCTGCAGCAACTGGTCAGGGGCTTTTTCCAAAAAGGCGGGCTCCAGGTACAATTCGTGATCGCGGACAAGAAGATGTTGGTGGACGCGATCAATAATCCGGAGCTGGCCAAGGACCTGCTGGTCCGGGTGAGCGGATACACCGCTTATTTCGGGGACCTGAACCGGGCGATGCAGGAGGAGATCGTTAACCGGACCGAGGATATAATTTAAATGGAGACGGGAATGAGAATAAAATATTTACTGCTCGCGCTCGCCGTTCTGATCGCGGGTCCGGCCGGAAGGGCGCAGGCCGCGCCGGAAAGATTTTCGGTTGACTATTTTGGTTACCCGGTCAATTTCACCTGCTCCGCGATCCCCTCGGGGCATCCGGCGAAAAGCTTTGAAAAGCTGATCCAAAAGGACTTGGCCGAGCTTGGGAACTGCCCGGACGCGTTGTCGCAACTCTCGCAACAGCTTGGGTTCCAGAATCACCATTACGGCCGGATCCTTCTGTTCTGGAAATTCGCGGAGACTTTCACGGGACCGAGGACCGCGAAAGGATGGGTCTCGTTCGCGGAGGCCGTCTCCGGCAGGAAAATGGGACGCAATGATAGGATCGCCCTGATTTACGCGCTCCTGGTCAAGGCCGGGTATGGCGGCCGGATCGTGGAAGACCGGACGGAATATTATATCCTGCTCCAGGTCCAGGACAGTTTGGCGGGTATTTATTTCAAGGGGTATCAGGCCTACCGGATTTGGGAGCCGGGATACCCGTTTGAGGAAATCCCGGCCGGTAAAATTTCTCCGACCTTGAACTTCCCGGAGATTTTTCATAACGGAGCCCCGGTGAGTTTTGACACCCTGGGATCGGTTCCCTGGAACCAGACCCGGAAGGGGTCGGAGGTCAAATTTAAAAGTCCGGAAGCATGCCCGGTGACCTGGAATTTCAGCCGGGAGCGGCTCCCGGGCTACGAGGAATACTTGAAGTTCTGGCCCCGCAAAAGGGAAATCCAGGCGCTGGTTTCCGACGAAATTTTCGCCCCGTTCAATCTGTCCGGGAAATTTAATCCGGGTAAAAATTATGAAGTTCAGGAGCTGAGCGACGCTCAGTTCGGGAATTGCCTGTTCAAATGGGTGCGGCTCAATGCCCCTTATGCCACCGGCCGGCAAAACCCGCGCAACCCGGTGGAAACAATTTTTCGGGACCGGAAGGGCGACTGCGACGAGCTGTCTTTTTCCCTGCTCGCGGTTTTGCGCGAGGCCGGGTATCCGGCGGATGATATCCGGATGGCGGTCTGGCCCAAGCATATGACCCTGGCGGTGGCGCCTTTGAGCGAGCCCGGCCCGGACAGTTACCTGAGCGCGAAGACCAAGTGCAGTTTTTTGGAAGCCGGGAAGGAATTTTATGTGATGGACACCTCGTATCTGTGCAAGGAAAAAACTCCGGAGGGGAAGATCCTCAGCATTCCGGAAGATCAATGCTGGATCAAATGGGGGATGTGCAGTTACGATGTTTTGGGCGGGCAAAAATTTATTTCCCAGCCGGTGGAAAGGGAATGAAGGCAAAGGAGAGCGGAGAATGATCAACCCGCAGGCGGGAAGGCAAAAGGCGGCGGTGGAATGGATGCGCTGGATTGCGATCGGGTTCGGGCTAAAGGCGCTGGCCTTTTTCCTGAAACGGCAGGGGAAAAAGGATCCATTGCTGGGCCGGGCTTTGGCCGAGTTTAACGGGGTGTATCGGTTTGAAAGCGGGGACCGAAGGTTCGCGCGCTATCTGGTATTGGAAGGGGGTAAAGTGTTTGCGGGAAAGAACCGGGCGGGAGAGCCTGATTTTAAATTGACCATTTTCGATCCGAGCAAGCTCAGCCTGCGCGGCCGGCAGGAGATGGTTTTGGAGATCATCATCGGCAACAAGATCGGCCAGACCGGGAACCTTTTTTACCTTTACCAGTTCGGCTTTATCCTGAGCCTGCTGGACCGCAGTTTCAAGAGGAAAAAAAGCAAAAGGGGTTTGCCCTGAACGGGCGGGAGATGCCAACGGTTGAAGAAAAAACAGCGGCGCTGGTCTCGGACCTCCAGCGGTTTTCCATCCACGACGGGCCCGGCATCCGGACCACGGTTTTTTTCAAGGGATGTACCTTGCGCTGCCAATGGTGCCAGAACCCGGAGACCCTGAAATTTGAAAACGAGCTGGTCTTTTCATCGGAGCGGTGCATCGCCTGCGGGGACTGCGCGAAAAATTGCCCGAACCATGCGATCAAGTTTGATCACGGTCCACATATTGAATTCAGCGTCTGCAAGAACTGCTTCACCTGCGCGGATGCCTGCCCGAGCCGGGCGCTAGAGCCGGCCGGGAAAGAATACGGCGCAGAGGCGCTCGCAACCGAGCTGTTGAAAGACCGGGAATTTTATCAGCCGGAAGGCGGGGTCACTTTAAGCGGGGGCGAGCCGTTTTCGCAGGCGAAATTTTTGCTGGAGCTGCTGCCGATTTTGAAGCGCGAGAAAATACATATTACAGCCGAGACCTGCGGTCATTTCAATTATGAGGCGGTTTTGCCCAGCCTCAAGATGGTGGACCTGATCCTGTTTGATCTGAAAGCGCTTAACCCGGATTTGCATCAACGCCTGACCGGAAAGGATAATGAGTTGATCCTGAAAAACCTCCGCCGGATCCTTGACCTGAAAATCCCGCATCAAATCCGGATGCCCCTGATCCCGGGATTGAACGATCAGGAATCAGAATTGAAAGGGATCGCGGAATTCTTGAAATCGCTCGGCGAACCCGAACTCTGGCTTTTGCCCTATCACCGGCTGGGAGAGAGCAAGCTGAAAAAACTCAACACCGAGATGAAACCGCTCGGCCTGAAGAGCTACTCCGAAAAAGACCTGCGCTCCAAGGCCGGGATCGTCGCCGCTTGCGGCATCACCGCGCGGACCTTCAACTTCAGCGTTCCGCCCTCAACCTTTTAAAAGTTAAGCCAGTCAAAAGCGTATCCATATCCCGCGGATGATCGGGTTATGTTTTTTCATATGACTTTTCCTCCTTGGTTCTCGGTTAGATTCCTGATCTTTCTCCCGCATTTACAAATCCGGTCCGTTTCTAAAAACTCTATACCACGGTCGTAAATGGAAAACAAGCGGCTCGGGCTGCGGGTTTGTATTTTGGCGGGCCGGGATTAGAATTAGGAAAAATATTCAGGAGTGTGGAATGATTGTAGATTTAAGAAGCGACACGGTCACGAAGCCGGGGCCGGAGATGAGAAAAGCGATGGCCGGGGCCGAGGTCGGGGATGATGTTTTCGGGGAAGACCCGACCATCAACCGCCTGCAGGAAATGTCGGCGGAGCTGACCGGGAAAGAGGCGGCGCTGTTTATGGCTTCGGGCACGATGAGCAACCAGGTCGCGATCAAGACCCATACCCGCCACGGGGACAGCGTGATCGTGGGAGAGGGCTCCCATTCCTATTTGCTGGAGAGCGGCGCTATTTCGGCGCTCAGCGGGGTGCTCCCGATTGTGGTGGGCAAGGGCGGGACCTATACCAAGGCGGAAATGGTCCCGGCCATCGTCGGGCGGAGCGTCCACAATCCCCAGACCACTCTGGTGATGGTGGAAAACACCCATAACCAGGGAGGCGGGGTGGTTTTTCCGCTGAAGGACCTCGCGGAAATCTGCGCGGAAACGCATGAGCGCGGTCTCAAGGCCCACCTGGACGGGGCGCGGATATTCAACGCCGCGGTCGCGCTCGGGATAAATGTAAGGGAGATTACGAAACATTTCAACTCGGTCAGCTTCTGCCTGTCCAAGGGGCTGGGCGCGCCGGTGGGGTCGGTATTGTGCGGGAGCAAATTATTCATTGAGGGGGCGCTCCGGTTCCGGAAAATGTTCGGGGGCGGGATGAGGCAGGCGGGGATTTTGGCCGCGGCCGGGATTTGGGCGCTTGATCATAATATTGAACGGCTCTCGCAGGATCATCGGCAAGCGCGGCGTCTGGCCGAGGCTTTGGAAGAATTGCCCGGGGTTGAGATAGATCTGAACCGGGTGCAAACCAACATCGTCATTTTTAAAATCAACCGGCCCGGGCTTGACTCGCTAAAGCTCACGGTCCGGCTCAAGGAAAACGGGGTGCTGGCGCTTCCGGTCAGCCGCGAGCGGATCCGGATGGTAACCCATCTGGATGTTGACGCGGCGGGGATTGATCACGCGATAAAAATTTTCCACCAAATCCTCGGATAGGCCGGATGAGCGCGAACCCCGATCGCGGAGACCGCCGGATCATCGCCTTTATTCTGCTGCTGGCTTGCGCGGTTTTTTCACTCGCGCTCTGGCATGCGCGCCGAAGCGGCGTGATCCAGATTGACGACGCCTTCATCACCTTCCGTTACGCGGAGAATTTGGCGCGGGGCAACGGTTTTGTGTTCAATCCCGGAGAGCGTCTGCTCGGGACCACCACCCCGCTTTTTTGCCTGCTGCTGGCCTTGCTCCGGCTGCTGGGATGCAAGCCGACTTTGGGGGCCGACCTGCTCAATTTGTTGGCCGCGATTTTTTCCGCCGGCCTGGTTTTTCTGATCGGGCGGGAAGCCAAAAACCGCGCTCTGGGCTTGACTGCGGCGATCCTGTTGATCTTTTTCCCGCATCTCTGGATGAACCTGGGCTCGGGAATGGAAACGATGTTCACCATTTTTCTCGCCCTGTTGCTGGTCTGGCTGGACCTTAAAAACCGGCCGGCCGCGGCCGGGATCGTCGCCGCGGCCATGCTCTTGACCCGGATTGACACGCTCGCGCTTTTGGCCGGGGTGTTGTTGGTCCGATTTTTTCAGAACCGGAAACAGGCTTTGATCCTGGCCTTTGCCTGTCTTGCGGCTTTGGTCCCCTGGCTGATATTTTCCTTCAGTTACTTCGGCTCTCCCATCCCTCATTCTCTGCTGGCGAAGAAGCTGATTCATCCGCTCTTCGCCAGCCTGGTTTTCAAAAAATATCTCTACTGGTTTTTCGGGTTGCAGGAACAGGGAAGCAAATGGGTGTTGGGCCTGCCCATCCTGATTGCTTACACCCTGTTCGCGGTCCTGGGCGCGGGCCGGGCGGTCTGGCGGGAGAGGAAGCTTCTGGTATTTATTCTCTGGATCGGTTTCTTTTTCGCCGGGATGGTTTACGGAAGGGTCGGCCCGTTCCATTGGTATCGGATTCCGATGCTGAGCGGGTATTTGATCCTGGCCGCTTTGGGCATTCAATGGGTGTCGCAAGCCGCGCTCAGGCGGAACCAGAAGCTTGCGGACGGCCTGTCCGTTTTCCTCGCCATCTCCCTTGCGGCCTGTTTTATCTATTTTTTGCCCGCGATCAGTTTTGAAAAACTGACCGACAAGGAAAAGGCGAACTTTGCCATCGCGCAAAAGGCCAAGGAATTGGCAAGGCCGGGAGACAAGATTTTGGCGGGAGAAGTGGGGATGATCGGGTATCAGTTGCTGGATTATTATGTGATTGACAGCGCGGGTTTGGTCTCAGGGCAGGTTTATCAAATCCGGAAGCGGGAGAAGGAGAACCTGATCAAGCTCAACCCGAACTATCGGTGGGACTGGGGGGGGACTCCGGGATGGGTGAAAGCGGTCCTAAGCCGGGAGCGTCCGGAGTTTATCATCAGCGAGCTGAAGTATCTGCATCTGAAGACCCTGGTTAACGACCCGTGGTTTCAGGAACAATATCAGGTCATCGGCGATTCCCGGTTTGAGCGGAGCGCCGTGATCCTGTTTCAGCGAAAGGGGAGAAAATGAAAACCATCAGGTTGGATCATTTCTCAAATACCAGCAGAACCGTGGCCAGGGAATAAGGCATCTCCAACTCCACCTTGCCGTCCTTGATCAAAAGCGGCTTCAACTCCCGCTCCAGGCCGTCGGTGAGGAAAGCTTGTTGGATTTTATTATCGGTCAAACCAAGATGCACCGTAACCGGCTCTGGATTATATCGGAACAATCTCACGATTACTCCATTGTGAGACTCAGCCTGTTTTTGCGCAGTGACCAGGACATCGCTTCGGTCAATTTTGAAAAGATCAA
>CAIYYW010000118.1 GCA_903930515.1 uncultured delta proteobacterium
CGAGCCGGATCCTGAATACTCCTCCAGAGTGCCATTCAGCGTCAACATTGCCTCTACTTGATCGCCCTGGCGCCTGGGCAAAAAAATATTTGCCTTTGAAACAGCTTATGCGGATTTGACGGGGAAGGAGTATTCAAAGCAGAATCGCAGACAAGAGTGTCTGCACCCCAGAGGAGTATTCAAAAGCGGGACAAGAGTGTCCCGCCCACAATCGCAGGGCAGGCAAGGGTGTCTGGGCCAGGGGTTGTAATCCGGTTTTATTTTTCGCTGATTCCAATTATAATGATTCTGGAAATTTATAGGAGGTCTGGAGTTGAAGCTAACGGTGATTCCGGAGCGATGCAGCGGATGCCGGCTTTGTGAGTTGGCCTGTTCAATCAAGAAGTTCGGGGTGGTCAATCCCAAGAAGGCCGGGGTCCAGGTGATGATTGTTTATCCGGCGCCGATAATTCGGATGCCGATTTTCTGTCATCAATGCAAGGACCCCAAGTGCGCGGAGAACTGCCCGGTCAACGCCATTTTTCAGGAAGACGGGGTGGTGAAGATCAACGCCGAGGAATGTATCGGGTGCGAGCAATGCATGGTATCCTGCCCGTTCGGGTCCATTTTCACGCACGAGGACATCGCGGCGCCATATAAGTGCGAATTATGCGGAGGGGACCCGGAATGCGTGAGGGTCTGCCCGACCAAGGCGATTATATATGTTCCCAAGCATTTGATCGGACAGGCGCAGCGGATGGAGAATGTCTTGAAATACGCTCATATGAAGCAGGTGGAATTCTTTGAACAGGGAGAGAAAAAAATCATCCACTACACTGCAGCGGAGAAAAAGAAGGAAGAATGAACAAGATCAGCGGATATTTCGGAAAGGTGCTGGCGGTGGATTTGAGCCAGGGCAAATCTCAGGCAGTGGAGTTTGAGCCGGAATTCGCGCTTCAGTATATCGGGGGACGGGGCTTCGGGGCGAAGATTCTTTTTGATCAGCTCAAGAAGCATGATTTTCAGATTGACCCTCTATCCCCGGAAAATGTTTTGACTATTTCGCCCGGGCCGTTGGCCGGGACTTATATGCCGGCGAGCGGGAAGACCAGCTTTGTCAGCCTGTCTCCGGCAACCGGGATTTACGGGGATTCCAGTATGGGCGGCAGTTTCGGGGTGGAGCTAAGGCAGGCCGGTTATGACGCGCTCTCGCTTTACGGCAAGGCGCCGGAGCTGAGCTATTTATATATTGATAATGACAAGGTCAAGGTCATCCCGGCGCCGGAGTTGAAGGGCAAGACCACCCTGGAAACCGAGGGTCTGATCCGTCGCAAAACCCAGGACACCGGGATCAAGATCATCGCGATCGGTCCGGCCGGGGAGAACCTGGTATATTTCGCCTGCATCACCGGCGACTGGGGCAGGAACGCGGGGAGATGCGGGATCGGCGCGGTGATGGGATCCAAGAATATAAAAGCGATTGTGGTCCGGGGCACCAAAGACCTGCCGGTGGCGGATTTGAAACGACTGGTGAAAGCGAGCGACGAGGGATTCGCGTTGCTGGCTCAGCACCCGATGTTTGAGTTCTGGCAGAACCAGGGGCTGATGAGCGTGATTGATTACATCAACAATGTGGGGGTGATGCCGTCATATAATTTCAAGGACGCGCATTTTGACCGGGCGGACCAGATCAACGGCTATATGATGGAAGACCATTACAAGATCGGGAACACCGCTTGCTTCGCCTGCCCGATGTGTTGCGGAAATATTTGCCTGGTGAAACAGGGTAACTATTCGGGAACGGTGGTGGAAGGCCCGGAGTATGAGACCGCGTGCATTTTCGGGTCCAACCTGGGCGTGGATAATTTCGCGTTTGTGATCAAGGCCAACCAGATGTGCGACGAGCTCGGCATTGACACCATCTCCACCGGCAACCTGATCGGCGCGGTGATTGAAGCATACCAGGAAGGGATTTTGGATCTGGACGATACGGACGGGGAAGTGCTGGGATGGGGGGATGAAAAGGCGATCATCAGCTTGATGGAAAAAATCGCCAAGCGGCAGGGGATCGGCGAGATCATCGCCGGAGGTTCCAATCGGTTGATCCGGGAATTTCCAAAAATCGCTCCTCTGATCAGCCAGGTCAAGGGTCTGGAGCAGAGCGCTTATGACGCAAGGGTGGCGATGACCATGGCGCTCGGATTCGCCACTTCCGACATCGGCGCGCACCATACCCGGGCCTGGCCGATCGCGTTTGAGCTGGAAGCCGGGAAGAACTGGACCATGGACAAGAAGGTTGACCTGGTGATATATCATCAGACCATCAGGCCGCTCTTTGATATGCTGGGCGTGTGCCGGCTGGCTTGGATTGAACTCGGGTTCCCGGAACAGTTTTATGAAACCGCTTACCAGTCCGTGACAGGAGTGGAATATAGTTTGAAGGATTTATTGAACCGGTCCAACCGGGTCTATGACCTTACCCGCTTGATCTCCACCAAACGGGGCATTTCCCGGAAGGACGACTATCCGCCCGAGCGGTGCTTCATCCAGCCGGTGCTCTCCGGGCCGCACGCGGGCAAAAAGCTGGACCGGCAGTCTTATGAGCAGATGCTGGACCTTTACTATCAGCGCCGGGGCTGGACCAAGGACGGCAAAATCCCGGCCGAGCGGGAAAAGGAGTTCCTTAAGGAGCCGGGGATTATTTGATTCATCTATATTTGGCAAGCTGGATTTTATCACTTTGGATTCAGAAAAAAACCTTCCCTAACTTATTATGGCCAAATTGATTTTTTTACGCGAAACCTTAATTCCCGCCCGTCACAGCGGAAGATCTTCCGGTCTGGGTTCCTGAAAAAATCCCCACCCGGCAATTCCAAGCAGTCAAGCCGGCATCTAAAAGGGAAACTCGGGAAAGGCAGGGATCGGTTTAGGTGATTTGGGAAAGAAATGATATAATTTTAAAATATGGGCCGGAGCGGATCGGGAGGCGGACGGGAGTATGGCTCCGGGCTTAAATAAATTTAAGAGAGCGGTGGAGAATGACATACGACGAGAGAAGAAAGTATCCGCGGATTCGGCTGATCGCGAAGGTGGCTCACATCCGGGGGGATCATTTCCATTATTTTTATTCAAGGGATTTGTCCGGGGGCGGCATTTTTCTGGAAGGCGATCATCCGTATCCGTTGGGGACCAAGCTGGAGCTGGAGCTGTCTTTGCCGGAGATCGCGGACAAGGTGCGGCTGACCGGGGAGGTGCTGCGGGTGGAGCCTCCGGAAGCGCGTCAGATGGGCAAGATTCCGGGGATGGGGATTCAATTTATCGGGATGGACCTGGAAACCAAGGCGCTCTTGGCGGATTTCATCGCGCGAGAATTGGCGCGATAATAGGGTGGCGCCTGGATCTATGACCTGGCGATCCTGGGCGGGGGCCCGGCCGGATAGCCCAAAGCCGGATCAGCCGCACGCGAAAGATCAACCGTCCGGGTAAGCATCGGATGAAAAATCGGAACTGAACTCATTCCGCCTGAAAAAGATAATCGTTTTCCAATTCCAGATCCCGGGCAAGGAGTTTCAACTCCAGCCGATATTCCCCGGGCGAGCAAAGATCAACGGATGGGCTGGCCAGGGGCAGGGCAGGGGAGTCAGGGGCCAGCGATACGGAAAAATCCTGCCTGAATAAATCTTCCTTCATCGGCGAGATGATCCGGGCGGAAATTTTCGCCTCAACCTTTTGATTCAGATCGTTGACCGCAAAAATCGGTATGGCTAATTGCTTTTCAAATTTATATTTCCGGCGATCAATCAGGGCAAAGGCATAAACCGGGCTGAAGGCTTTTTGGGCCGCGTAGTAGGAGCTTTTAGGAGTTCGCCAGTAGTCAACCAACGACCAGGAAACGCAGGGATTGGGATCAATAAAATCAAACGCCAGCGCGCCTCCGCAGGGCCGGTATTTCAGAGAGCGCAGCCGGTCAATATTGTAGCGGTTGGCGAATATCTGCCAATCCTGGGTGGCCTGGATATAACTTTTCAGGTTGTGAAAATTTTCAGGCGGGATGAATTTATTCAAATACTGCGGCTGGGCCAGGTATTTTTTCTCCAACTCCTCCCAGTTGAGCTGATTCAGATCGTCTGTCATAAATTTGAGCGCGTCCTGATAGTTCGGAAAGGATTGACTCCCGAACTCGTCCACCAGTTTCAGCCGATGCGGCCTCTTGTGGATCAGCCAGTTCAAATAATGGAGCGGGCCGAAATACCAGCCGAAATAATAATGACCGGTTCCGGCGTCTGCGCGGAATAATCCCCGTTCCCCGGCCGAGGGAATGACCGTCCGGGAGGGATCGAGGAAGCGCGCGGTTTTTGCCAACCGGGGATCCATCACCTCTCGGTTCCAGCTATAAACCAACGCGGAAAATCCCAGGCGCAGCAAATCCAGCAGACCCGGCTTTTTCCCGGTCTCAAACATGTTCACCGGCTCATTGTGCATACACCACAAAACAATGGACGGATGGTTGTAAAGGGTCTTGACCATTTCCCCGGCCTGGAAGACCGCCTCGGGCAGAATCTTTTTGTCATACCCCCACTGGAGCGCGAAGTCCTGCCAGAGCAAAATCCCGGTCCGGTCCGCCTGCCGGTAAAATTCCGGCTTTTCAATATGAGCGTGCACTCGCAGGATATTGAAATTGGCGGCCTTGGCCAGCTCCAGGTCTTTCCGGTAACGCTCTTCGGTCATCTTCCGGATTTGATAATCGCCCGGCGCGTAACTGTTGCCCTTCAGCCAGATCCTCCGGCCGTTGAGATAGGCGATATAATCGCGGAGCTGAAAAGTACGGACCCCGAACAGGGTTTCATAAATGTCGCTGGTCTCCGCTTCTCCGACTATTTTTAATTCCAGCCGCAGCCGGTACAGGTTCTGCTCGCCCTGGTCCCAGCTCCACCAGAGCCGGTAATCTTTCAGGTCAAGCCCGTATTGATATTCGCGGGAACCAATATTTTTATGGACCGTCCATACCTTCTCCATTCCCGGGCCGTTATGGTTCTCCGGGATCAGTTGAATCCTAAGTTCCAGGTCCTCCCGCTCTTGCGAGTCAAAGCTGACCCGGCCGGAAAGGCGCGCGTATTCGGGATGGAGATAGACGGTATGGAAGATCGGGTTGGAAATCGCGGCCTTTCCGCTGGACAGAATTTCCACGCCCTGCCAGATTCCTCCCGGGTTCCAGTCCCGGTAAAGGCAATCCCAATGATGCCAGACTCCGAGCAATTGCTTTTTATTTCGCAGATCCTCTTCCGCGAAGCAGGACACCTCAAGCAGAAGCTCATTCTCTCCGGGCCGGACCGCCTCGGTGATTTCAAAGTTCGCCGGGATGAAATATCCCTGGTTCACCCCGAGCCGGAATCCGTTCAGGTAGGCCGCGGTCCAATAAAAAATTCCCTTGAGCCGGAGCCAGTATCGTTTTCCCGGCGCGGGTTGGAAGGAGAAATGTTTTCGGTAAACCATCCGGCCGGAATAAGTTTGGAATTGGGGAAGTTCCTGCCAATGGCCGGGAATTTCCTGGAGAGACCAATCGCCGGAGGCATAGTTCCCGTCAAAATGCTCAACCGGCTTGAGTTCCCACTGTCCGGCCAGCTCCAGCTCTCGTTGCATCGCTATTCCCCGGCGCGAATGAATTTGACGGTATCGCCGGCCTGGATGCCGTTTTTCCGGCAGTATCCTCCGTTCACTTCCAGCACATACCGGCTCGGCTCGGAAATGCCCAGCGGGTTGGTGCTTTCCGGAATTGCGTTCTCCACCATCCCCTTGATGATCAGATCCTCTCCGATGAAAATCAGGTCCAGCGGGATCAGGGTGTTCTTCATCCAGAATTCCTGATTCCCGGAATAGGGCATAATGAACAGCATCCCCTGGTTCTCGCCCAACTCCTTCCGGTACATCAGTCCCTGTTCCCGCTGTTCCTCGGTCTGGGCCACCTCGGCCTGGACGGTGACGGTTTTTTTGCTCTGCGTAAAGATCAGCACCATGGCCCGATCGCCGAATTCCTGCCCCTTGTTTTCTTCCCTTGAGCAGGTCCAGGCTCCGGCCAGGATCAGGAACAGCGAAAGGATTCTCAGCTCAGCCGAGACGCTTTTCCAGCCATTCCCGAAGCAATTGGTATGGTTTGTCTTTCTCCGGTTCATTGAACATCTCGTGGTAAAACCCTTCCCAGTATTTCAGGGTTTTGTCCGGGCTTTTAACTTTTTCAAAAAATTCCTTCGCGCCGTCCGGGTCAACCAGCTTATCCTCGCCCGACTGCATCACCAAAATCGGAACTCGGATCTCGCCGGCACGGGCCTGGGCCTGGTCAATCGCGGCCACAAAGCTCGTGAACCAGCGGGCGCTGACCCGGTCGTGCACCAGCGGATCATCAATATATTTCTTCACCGCCTCCGGATCGTGGCTGATCATATTGGGATCCAGCTCGTTGCTCATCGTGATCCCGGGGAGGACTTTGGAAAAAAATCTGCCCAAAGCGAGCTTGACCGGACTGGCCTCAATCTTGGCCTTGAGCGCGGCGCTGGAAAGGATCAGGCCGGAAAAATCGTTAGGATAGGCGAGGGTGTAATGGGTCGCAATCAATCCTCCCAGGCTGTGGCCGAGCAGAAAAGATTTTTTACCCGCAAGCCGGGCAATGACGGAATCGCGGAAAACCTTGTAGTCGTTCAGGTATTGATCGAAGCTCATAATATGACCGCGCTTGCCGTCGCTCCTTCCGTGCCCGCGATGGTCCGTTCCGAAAACCGCGAAGCCGGCCTGGTTTAAAAATCCCGCCAGATGCTCATACCTTCCGATATGCTCGCCCAGGCCGTGGGCGATGAAAAGGACCGCGCGGATTTCTCCGGAGGGAAGGAATCCCCGCCAGTAAATTCTAGAGCCGTCGTTCCCGGCCAGGAATCCGCTCTCTTCCATCCTCATCCCCCGGCCATCGGCATCAGGAGCGCGATTTCATCCCCATCTTTTACCACGGTTTCCAGAACCTCGCTCAACTCAATCTGGTCTCCGTTGATCAGGATCACCGGCGGGGTGGGGAGCTTGAGGAATTTTTTGAAATAGTTTTGGCCCTTGCCCTGGGATTTATCCAACTGCTCAAACAGTTCCTTTAGCTTCAGGCCCTCCCGGACCTCCTCGTCATACACGCGGTTGAGCATCTTCCGGTCAATCATCCCGGCGATCTTTACTCTTACTTTTGCCATTGGAATCAGCCGTAAAAGTCCTTAAGCACTTCGCTCAAACCCAGCTTTTCCAACACATCCTTCTTCGGCTTCCCTGTTTCCGGGTCCCAGCCGAAGGCCTCGAAGAACAGCTTCTGCCCCTCATCGGCTTTCAGTACCACACCCTTATGTGGACCATACGCGAGGGGAGGAACCCCCTTGGCCCGGCCGCTCATTTTGAAATCCTTGGGCTTGATCCCTTCCCGGATATTGAAACTATGGCGGAGCGTTTCGATCCTTTCGCCCACCACCAGGTAATCCTCCGGGGTTTTGTTCCAGCCGGTCGCGGCATTGAGCCAGTCAAAGATCGGGCTTTTCGGGCCGCATCCCAGGCCGAACAGACACATCCCCACCCCGTTCACAATCTGCATCAGCTTGGAGTTCAAAACCTGGTTGTTCATAAACTTGTTCGGATCATGCTTGTCCTTTTTGCTCTGCATCAGCTTGATCGGGGTCCCGTCCTTAAACAGGCGATGGATCCCCATCAGCTCCTGCCAGGTATGACAGGCAATGGTATGTCTCCCCGGGGTCGGCTCGCATTCGTAAGAAACGCAATAGCCGGGATCAAACTTGGGATCGTGCGCAGGCAACTCCTGGCCGCCGGCGTGGATCGCCCATTCCTCCGAGCCTTTCCCGATCTTCTTTGAAGCCACTTTGACCCCATCGGCCAGCAGGTCACCGATCCCCTCGCGTTTGATCATTTTGTCCAGAAGCTTCATCATCGCGTCAGTATTCCCCCATTTCAGCTCCAGACCGTCGGTTTCTTTATTGGTCAGAACTCCGCGCTCGTAACATTCAATCGCGAAGGCGATGGTTCCTCCCGCGGAAATGCTGTCAATCCCGCCGCGGTTGATCATATCGTTCATCTTCAAGATCGTGTAAGTGTCATCCGCCAGGCAAAGCGCCCCGATCGCGCAGAGGGTCTCGTATTCCGGCTTATGCGATTCTGTCAGCGGGAACGGCCCATCCTTGACCTCCATAATCCCCCCGCAGCGGATCGGGCAGGAATAACATCCGTATTTTTTTACCTCATATTTTTTCAACCGGTCATCGCTGATCTTGCTTCCGCGATCAAGCGGAAAATCCTTGTACCCGGCCCCGGCCCAATTCTTCACCGGGCTGTCCCCGCTTTCCGCGCTCATGGCCGTGATGCCCATGGTTCCGTATTTTTTCAGGATCAGCCTCCATAAGTCGCCGGGCTGGCTCATCGCCGCGGGCCCGGTCCGGGTCATCTTTCCCACGATCCGGAGCAGACGGTTTCCCATAAGCTTCATCGCGAAATCCGCCCGGTCCAAAGACTTATTGAATTTCTTGGTGATGGTTTTGATCTGATCCGAATCCTGGGTCTCGATCTTGGCCTTGCCCCGGACCGCGATCGCCTTCAGCTTCTTCGCGCCCATCACCGCGCCCAATCCGCTCCGGGCGGCGTACCTGCCCTTGTCATTGCTCACCCCCGCGATCAGGCTCAGCTTTTCCCCGGCCGGGCCGATGCAGGCGATCTTGAACTGGCTCTTCTCGTCCTTCAACTCCTTCCGGATCACATCCTCGGTCTCATAGCAATCCTTTCCCCACACCCCGGCCGCGTCCTTGAGCTCAACCTTTTGATCATCCACCATCAGATATACCGGCTTCTCGCTCTTGCCCGTGAAAAAGATGCCGTCCACCCCGGCCTTCTTGATCGCCGGTGAAAGATCGCCCCCGCAGTTGGCGTCCCCCCAGCCCCCGGTCAGCGGACTTTTTCCGCAGATCATCCACCTTCCCGTGAACACGCTCCCGGTGCCGGTGAGCAGGCCGCTCATAAAACAAAGAATATTGTCCGGCCCCAGCGCGTCCGCTCCCGGCGGAATCCGCTCGTAAAGAATTTTGGCCGCCAAGCCGTATCCGGAAAGATACTTCTCGTAAACCTCGTCCGGGATGTTTTCATAGGAAATCTTCTTATTGCCGAGGTCCACCCACATAATTTTTCCCATATACCCTTTACCCATCATTCATCCTCCTTCTTTTTTCTGGGAAATTGAAGATCCGTTTGGCCGGCCGCGGTTTCCGGCGCTTGAATTTTATCCCGCGGCGCGAAACTCGTCTGAATCCTCATTTTTCCCCTGGTTACCGCAAACCTCGGCTCAAAGACCGTGACTGAAATCAAGGCGCCGACCATTGCCATTATAGCAAAAAACAACAGGGAAAAAAACAGCAAAATCACCAGCGAAGTCCCCGGATGCGCCAGCCACCGCAAACCCTCTTCCAGAGCGGCCTGGACCTGGGGTGGAAGCTGGGGGCGATTTCAGCGGACGCCTGTTAGTTCCAGTAATCGCGCGGCCACGACGGCCGTTATCCAGCAACGCATCAACAGATTCCTGCAACATGCGCTTTTCATTACGAACAATAATGTCGGGGGCATTCAAGTCCAGCAAACGATTCAAGCGATTGTTTCTGTTGATAACCCGGCGATATAAATCATTCAAATCAGAGGTAGCAAAACGACCGCCATCCAAAGGCACCAGCGGGCGCAACTC
>CAIYYW010000119.1 GCA_903930515.1 uncultured delta proteobacterium
CATTTACGAATGGGAAACCACCAACCTCGGCCGCGCCTCGGTGGACTACACCCCGTTCTTCTACACCAACCCGCGCTCCAACTCCCTGAACAATGTCATGAACTCGCTCTGGTTCAACCAGGTGCTCTGGCCGGACTATGATATGTGGATGAGCCACGACCGGCATGTGGAGTATTACACGGTCGCGCACGCCATCTCGGGCGGCCCGATCTATACCACCGACAAGCCCGGCCGCGAAAAATTCGAATACTACTGGCCGCTGATCTATTCCGACGGCCTGGTGATCCGGCCCGATGAGCCGGCGCTCCCGCTCAAGAAATATTTGCTCAAAGACCCCAAGACCGAAATGGTCCCGCTCGCGGCCTTTGCTCCCGCCGGAGAAGGCGGCGTGATCGCGGCCTGGAACATTGACAAATTTTTCCGGCCGATCCAGGCCGAGCTTGCGCCTTCGGATATTGAGGGGATCGCCGGCGACCGGTTCGCGATCTACGAATATTTCAGCGGCAAACTCCAGCTCAAAAACCGCGGCGAAAATTTCCCGCTCATCCTCAAAGGGTGGGATGTGAAACTGTTTTCGGTGGCGCCGGTGAAGGGCGGCTTTGCCCCGATCGGGCTGATCAATAAATACATTTCTCCGGCAACCATCGGCGCGGTCAAGCGCGAGCCGGGAAAAGTTTCAGTGGAGTTGAACGAAGCCGGAGCCTTTGCCGCGTATTGCGAGCAAAAGCCGAAAATGATCAAACGCGACGGCGCCGTGCTCTCGGATCAGCTATATGAATATTCCAATAACCTCCTGGTCATCAAGATGCCGGGCTTGACTGACGTCCGTCCCAAGGTTCAATTGGAATTTATCTGGTAAAATTATTCAAAAAGGAGCGATAGGATGAAAAGCGATTTCTTATTCGGAGTATCTGCGTTGGTCATTTTATTGATGGTCTTGGGAAGCGAAGCCCAGGGGGCTTGGAATCCGGACACCCTTGCCAACAAGCTCAAGGCGGTTTCTCCGGCAGCCGGAATCCAGAAACTGGAAATCATCAAATCCGATTCCGGGAATCTGCTCGGGGTGGCGGCTCATTACCAGGGAGGGCCGCTGCCGGGAGACAGGTCCATCGTGCTGGAGCTGGACCCGCCCGAGGCAAGAAGAGTTTCCGCATCCAACCGCATGGCCACCGATCCCTACTGGACCGAGCCGTTCTGGACCGACTCGCTCGGGAAGCTCAACCCGCTCACCCAGTTCGCGCTCTGGCAGGAGCCGGATGGAAAATTCGGCGTGATGATCGCGCTGGTGGGCGGCGGAATGGTCTCTAGGATTGAGGGCGCCGGGGCCAAGGTCATCATTTACGCGGAAAGCAAGGATTCCAAGTTCGCTCCTTCCAAAGCCCCCATGTTCGCCATCGGCTGGGGCGACGATCCCTATAAACTGGTTGACGACATCTACGCGTTCGGGTTCAAGGTGATGAAGCAGGCCGATGCCCAAGGCGTGATCGGGGACCTGCGCGTGAACAAGCCCTTCCCGGAAATTTTCAAGTACCTGGGCTGGTGCTCGTGGAACGCATACTACACCGCGGTCAACGAAAAAAAGCTGATTGAGAGCGCGAATAGTTTCAAGAAGCTCGGGCTGCCCATCCGCTGGTTCATCATTGATGACCGCTGGATGGCGGTGGCTCAGACGGTCCCGGTGGCGAACCCGGGCCGCAAACAAAGCATCACCCAGTTCGAGGCCGACCCGGAGAAATTCCCAAACGGCCTTGCCCACGCGACCAAGATCCTTAAGCAGGACTATGGCATCTCGTGGATCGGGGTCTGGCTCACCTTCCAGGGTTACTGGAACGGCGTGGCCGTGGATTCCGAGCTGGGCAGGGATTATAAAGACGCGCTGATGCAGGTCTCGGACCAGGCGGCAATTCCGGACCCGCGCGGGAACGCCGGCGAAAAATTCTGGGACGGCTGGTTCGGGTTTTTGAAAAAAGCCGGGGTGGACTTCGTGAAAGTGGACAACCAGAGCGACCTCGGATCATATTTCCACGGCGCGCTCCCGGTCAACACCGGCTTGGCCAACTCGCACCGCAACCTGGAAGGTCCCGCGGAGAAACATTTCAACCTCAATCTGATTGACTGTATGGAGATGAATGTGGACACCATTTATCAGTGGACTCGGACCAATATCGGCCGGGCGAGCGGCGATTTCTATCCGGCCAAATACAGCGACCCGCGCCGGCATACGGTCAATGGGTTCCTGAACGCGCTCTGGCTCTCGGAGTTGCTCTACCCGGACCATGATATGTGGATGACCCATGACAGCTACGCGATCTATCACGCGGTGGACCGCGCGCTCTCGGGCGGGCCGGTTTATATCACGGACAAGCCGGGGGTGGAAAAACCGGAACTGGTTTGGCCGCTGATCCTTTCCGATGGGACCGTGATCCGGCCGGACGCGCCGGGCCTGCCCGCGCTGCAGAGCATTTTTGAGGACCCGTATGTGAGCGGCAAACCGTTTGTGGCTTTTGCCCGGAGCGGAGACTCGGGCGTGCTCGGGGCCTGGAATGTGGACCGCAAATATCATCCGGTCACGGCCGAACTTTCGGCCTCGGACATTTACGGGATCAAGGGCGACCGCTTCGCAATATACGATTATTTTTCGGGAAAGGTGAGCGCGCTGGGCAGGACTGAGAAGTTCACGGTCAAAATGGGGATCTGGGATGTGCGGCTTTATTCTGTGGTCCCGATCCAAGACGGCTTCGCCCCGATCGGGCTGATCAATAAATACATTTCTCCCGCAACCATCGGCGCGGTCAAGCGCGAGCCGGGAAAAGTTTCAGTGGAGTTGAATGACGCCGGAACCTTTGCCGCGTATTCCGAGCAGAAGCCGAAGCAGGTCAAGCTCAACGGCTCTCTGCTTTCCGATCAATTGATGGAATATTCCGGCAATCTCTTGACCGTAAAAATCGTCCAGCTTTCCGACGGCAGGCCCAAAGTTCAGTTGGAATTTTTCCGGTGAGCTCGGGATAGTTCAGCCGCTCCAGGTATCTCCGGGCTTGAGTTTGCGCCCGGCCAGAAAGGCTTCCGCGCTCATCCGCTTTTTCCCGGCCGGCTGAAGCTCGGTGATCCGGAGCGAGCCTTTTCCGCAGGCGACCTCAATCCATTTCTTATGCGCCTCCAGAATCACTCCCGGCTCTCCTTGTCCCTCCGCAGGCTCGGCTTTCCAGACCTTGATCAGGCAACTTCCCTCGCCGAGGCAGACGCCGGGCCAGGGATTGAACGCGCGGGTCTTGCGCGAGATCAGCTCCGCGCCCTCTTGCCAGTTGATCCGGCCCTGCTCCTTTTTGATCGGAGGCGCCAAAGTGGCTTTGCGAGGGTCCTGCGCGACCGGCCTCATTGTCCCGGCCTTGATCCCTTCAACCGCGCTGAGCAAAAGCTCGCGGCCAAGCTCGGAAAGTTTTTTAAGGAGCGTGCCCGCGGTGTCTGAATCTTCAAGGGGCACCGCCTGCTGGAGCAGGATCGGGCCGGTGTCCAGATTTTCCTCCATTTGCATAATCGTCACCCCGGTCTCGAGGTCTCCGTTCAAGATCGCCCATTGCGCCGGAGCGGCCCCGCGATATTTGGGCAGCAGGGACGCGTGCACATTGATCACGCCGAATTTCGGGACCCCCAAAAGCGTTTTAGGAAGGATCTGGCCGAAGGCGTGAACCACGATCAAATCCGGCGCGAGCTTTTTGATCTGCTCCAAAAATTCCGGAGTGCGGACCTTTTCCGGCTGGAGCACGGAGAGGTTGTTGAGCAAGGCCCATTCCTTGACCGCGCAGGCCTCGCACACCCGGCCTCTTCCCTTGGGACGGTCCGGCTGGGTCACCACCGCGACCAGGTTCTCCCCGCTCGCCACCAACTCCTCCGCGCTCGGGAGCGCGATCTCCGGCGTGCCCATAAAGATGACGCGGAATTCATCAGTCATTATTTTTATTTTAAGCCCAAGCCGATCTTGACGGTTTTGATTTCAAAATGACCGACGGGAATGGTCAGGGAATTTTGTTCCGCTTTCAGGGGCTTCGGGTTCAGTTCCAGCAAATCGGTCTCGGCCGCGCCCTTGATCTTGAAGATCGGGTTCACCTTCAAGGTCGCGCCGGTGTCCCTGCCTTCCCCTTCAACAATCCGCACCACCAAATCCCCGTCATCCTCGGCTTTTTTCACCTGGGAGATGAAAGCGCTTTCGCTTTCAAGCGAGAGCAGGGACATCTCCGCGGGCAGGCTGCCCGGGTGCGCCTGGCTCCGCAAAACCACCACCGGGGTGTTATACTCATAGCCGGCGCGATAAACCTTGGCCGATTTCCAGTCGCCGGGGTGCGGCATAATCGCGAGATGCGCCCAGTGCTCGCCGGCGTCGGTTTCCCTGCCGGGAATAATTTTTTCCATCGGGTTCACCTGATAGGCCTCCATCGCCGCCGTCGGATATTTCGCGTTCTTGACAATGCTGACCCGCAACCCCTGTCCGTCCTCGGTCAGGCTGAAGGCATACTTGCCGAAGTTGATCAGGCTGACCCCGAAATTTTTGTTTGAGAGGTCCGCCCATTTTTCCATCGGCATCTCGGTTCGCGCCTGATCCCAGGGCACGGTCGGATGGGTTGACCGCTCAATCACGGCGTAGGGAATTTCCGCGGCGACCTGGTCGGTCTCCACCGCAGTGTTGAATTCAACCTTGGTGATGGAATCCTTCCAATGCATATCCGACCAGGTGATCAGGTTGACCAGGGGGGACCCGGAAAAAACCGTGATCCACTGTTTGAAACTGGTCGGCTTCCCTTTCCGGTCCACCAGCACCCTCACCAAAACCGGGCCTTGGCTGTCAATCTTTACCGAAGCGGCCTCCGGAACCGGGATCGGTTTGGTCAGATAGTTCTCCGCCAGGTTCCAGGCCGGATACTCACGGGGCTGGTCAAGGTAGGCGACGATTTTATTGCTCGGGGCCTTGAGCGTTTCCCTGCCCGCGCGCCGGTCAAAAAGAGAAACCATCAGCCCGGTTTTTTTGTCAATGGCAACCCTGATCAAATCGGTTTCAATCACGATCCGGTCCGCGCTTTCTTTTACCACCGGCCCGGGCATCGCGCAGGCCTCTCCGGACTTCAGATAAAAAGTTTCCCAGCCCAGCGCCGGGATAGAGTCGGGCTGGAAATAAATATCAGACTCGCCCTGCTCGGAAACCACGGCCTGGCTCCGGAGTTCTTTTCCGCTCCGGTCAAAAACCTGGAACTTGCCCTCGCCCTTGACCGGATATTTGACCACATCCGCGCGCGCCCACCCGAGCGGATTGAAAACCAGGATCGGCTCCAGGCCCTCCTTCGCGGGCGCGGTATTGATTTTGGAACTGAGGGAATCCAGGGCCGCGACGATCACCTGATTGCCGTCCTGAGCGGCCTGCTGGTGCTGGATCTCTGAGTCCAAATAAACCTCCGGGATGCTGGATCCGGGAAGGATGTCGTGGAACTGGTTGAGCAGGATCACCTTCCAGATCCGGGTGAGCTTTTCCCCCGGGTATTCGGCCCCGAACAGGAACGCGCCGCTGGCGGCCGCTTCCGCGGTCCGCATCAGGGACTCGGCGCCGCGGTTGGCGCGCTTGATCCATTCGTGGGTGGTGAAGACTCCCTGGTGATATTCAAAATACATCTCGTCGTTCCAGGTCGGGATGCGGTCCGAGTATTTTTCCAACATCCTGAAGAGCTGGTCGGAGCTCCCGATCTTGGCGTAGCCGAGTTTGGCGAGCGCCATCTGTTCCTCAATCTCGCTCGGGACCGGCCCGTGCCCGCCGTCTCCTTTTCCGTAGAACACCCCGACGGTGGTGATCAGGTCCTTGCTCAGGACCGATTTTATTTCGGCCGGAGTGGTGAGGTAGTTGGCGGTAAGCTTGGCGCCGGGATTGAGCAGCAGCCTGGTCTCGCGGTATCTCGCATCGCGCGAGTTTCCGTCAACCTTGGAGAGCTTGCTCAAAAAATAATCGGGATATAGCGCGGGCGCGTATTCGTTGAAAGGGAAATAATTCCCCCATCCCACGGTCAGCGAAATATGGGTGAGCAGGCTGGTCCCGTCTGGGGATTGCCAGCGGAAGAGGTGGAACGGGAACAGGTTGTGGCCGTTCCAGGTCGGCTTGGCCGTGAACATATATTTGATCCCGGACTTGGACGCGACCTGGGGCAAATTCCAGTTGTATCCGAACGAGTCTTCCATCCAGGCCACCTCGGTCAAGTGCCCGAAGTTTTCCAGATAAAACCTCTGTCCATAAAAAAACTGCCGGACAAAGGATTCCCCCTCCGGCATATTCCCGTCCGGCTCCACCCACATCCCGCCCACAATATTCCACCGGCCGTCCTTCTCGGCCTGCTTGATCTCCTGGAACAAGTCCGGTCTCACTTCCTTCACCCATTCGTAATACTGGCCGGAGCTTTGGTTGTAGGTGAAGCCCGGATACTGCCGGCTGTGCAAAATAGCCGCGCTGAAAGTGGCCGGGCATTTCTCGTCGCGGGTCTGGTACCAGTGCCAGAGCCAGGCCGCGTCTATATGGGACTTGCCGATGGAAACGACCTGCAAGTCCTCAGGCTTGAGGCCGAGCTTGGCCAAATTGCCTGTGTATTCCTTCCTGACCTTTTCAATCTTGGCCTGGCTGATCTCAACCGGATTGACCTGCTCCTCCGCTTTCAGCGCGAAGATGAAAACGAGAGCCAGGACCAGCGCCAGGATAATCCTTTCAGACATTTTTTTCATTTTCCCCTTCCTTTCTTCCTTCCCCTCCCGGTCCGGGAGCGATCCAGTTTTTTATTTCAAACTTAAAGAAAGCTTGACCGTCTTGATTTCAAAATGCCCCACCGAAATGGTAACAGAGTTTGCAGCCG
>CAIYYW010000120.1 GCA_903930515.1 uncultured delta proteobacterium
CCTGCGGGTCAGGTCTTTCACATCCTCGGCCACATCGTCAAAGATGGTGTAGAGCACCGGGATGATGAGCAGGGTGAGGATGGTTGAGGTGAACAGTCCTCCGATCACGACAACCCCGAGGGGCTGCTGGATTTCCATTCCCTCGGCGCCCAAGGCGATGGGGACCACCGCGATCAGGGTGGCGATGGCGGTCATCAGGATGGGCCGGAGCCTGACCTTGCCGGCATCAATGACCGCCTGCCGTCGGGGAATTCCCTGCCGGTGATAGGTGAGCACAAAGTCAATCAGCAGGATGGAGTTATTGGCCACGATCCCGACCAGCATAATCATCCCGATGAAGGCGGTGACCCCGAGGGCGATATTGGTGAGATACAGACCGATGATGGCGCCGGTGAAGGCGAAGGGGACCGCGGCGAGGATGGTTAGGGGATGCATCATTGATTCATAGAGCGCGGCCAGCACCCTATAAACGAGCAGGATGGAGAGGATGAACATGATGCCGAGGTCGCCGAAGGCTTCGGATTGCTGCTGGATATCTCCTCCGAATTCCCACATATATCCCTCGGGCAGGCTGGTCTGGTTCATAATGTTGGAGATGTCCGCGGTGATCAGGCCGAGCTTGCGGCCGCCCTGGTCGGCTTCAATGGTGACGATGCGCTTGGAATTCTCGCGCACGATGGTTCCGGGGCCTTCGTTATACTTGAAATTCCCTACTTCCTTGAGCGGGAAAGTGAACCCCATCGGGGAGCTGATCGGGATATTGCCCAAGTCCTTCAAGTCCTGCCGCTGTTCTTTCTTGAGCCGGACCACAATGTCGTATTCCTTGCCCCCGGTGCGGTAGCGGCTGGCCAATTGCCCGTAAACCGCGGTGCGCAGCGCCACTTCCGCCTGGGCCGCGACCACCCCGTAGTTGAACATCTTGCTCCGGTCGAACCGGAGCAGTTGTTCGGGCGAGCCTTGCTCCAGGGAGGTGGTGACATTGCGGCAGCCATCCACTTTTTTCATCCGGGCAGCCACCCCCGCGGCGATTCGTTTCAAGACCTCCAGGTCGTCTCCGAAAACCTTGACCGTAATCGGCTTGGTGGTTGACTGGGAGATACTTCCGGCCGGCCGGAAAGAGATGTCCGCGCCCGGGTTTTCCCTGGCCATCCCGTCAAAGAGATCCCGGAGATTCTGGTCGGTGGTGGTTCTGCCTTTGGCGAATTTTTTCATCTTCATAAAAAATTGCGCTTCATTGGCGCCGGTGGTTTGCCCCCCGTGTTGGGCTTCCTCCTCGGGCTTCGCGGTCTCTCCGATCATACTGAAGAAGGCGTCAAAGTCTTTCACCTGTGCGGAAATCTTCTTATTGATGGTTGACATAATTTTGTTGGTCTGCGCATAAGGGGTTCCGAGCGGCAACTTGACCTTTCCCATATACATTCCGCCGACCATCTGGGGCATAAATTCGGTGGGGGTCTGCACCGCCATCAGGCCGGTCAGGACCAGGACCAGGAGGGCGATGACCATCACTTTTCCGCGGTTGTCCAAGGCCCATCCCAGGAGCGTTGTGTATCCGTCCTGGATGACCTGGAAGGGGTGGCGGACCTTTTTGCCCGGCTTGGGAATATGTTTGCGGAGCAACTGGCTGGAAAGCATGGGGATGGCGGTAAAGGCCGCGAACAGCGACCCGGCCAGGGCGAAAACGATGGTGCCGGCAAAGGCGCGGAAGAGCTGGGCCGAGAGGCCGGTGATAAAGGCGATGGGCAGGAAGATCACCACCGCCACGATGGTGGCGGCGATGTCCGCGATCGCCACTTCGCGGGTCCCGACTTCCGCGGCCAGCTTCGGGTCGTCCCCCAATTGGATATGGCGGTAGATGTTTTCCAGCACCACGATGGAGTCGTCCACCATCTTGCCGAGCGCGATCACCAGTCCGCCCATGGTCATAATGTTGAGCGAGTAGCCTGAGAAATACATACAGACGAACGCGAAGAGCAGGGAAAGCGGGATGGACACGCCGATGATCAGGGTGGGCACCACTTCCCACAGGAAGATGAAGAGGATGATCACGGCGAAGATGCCGCCTTCCACCGCGGCCTTTTTCAAGGCGTTGATCGCGTCGGTGACGAATTCGGAAAAGTTGAAATTAATATTCAAGCTCACGCCCTTGGGAAGCTCTTTCTCTATTTGAGGCAGGGCCTTGGCCACGGTCCTGGCCACTTCCACCAGGTTGGCGTCGCTTTCTTTCATAATCGCCAGACCAATGCCGGCGCGCTCTCCCTCGGGGGTAAGCCGCAAGACACGGCCGTTCAGGTCGGACAGGCCTTCCACCACAGTCGCGACATCTTTGAGCCGGATCGGGCTGATCGCTCCGGTCCCGGCCAGGGGATTGCCCATTCCGGTCATAGCCATCAGCCGGTTGGAAGTGATCTGGTTGGCATTGATCCCGAACCCGACCAGGAGGTTTTCCATCTGTTCCAGGTTGTCAAATTCGCCCTTGGACCGGATCCGGTAGCGGCTGTTTCCGATCTCCATATTTCCCGCGCTCATATCCAGGTTTTCGTAACGGATCATATTGGTGACGGTGTCCAGGCCCACGCCATAGGCGTTAAGCTTTTCCCGGTCAACATCCACATGGATTTCGCGGTTGAGTTTGCCCATCACCGTGACGGTGGCCACGCCCGGAAGTCGCTCCAGCATCGGGGCGACAATATCGTCGGCGATGTCGCCCAGCTCGGACAGCTCCCTGCCCTCGGAATCCACCGAGAGAAACATCACCGGCATCTGGGTCATATCAATTCTCATTACGATCGGGTCGCTTGCTTCCTCCGGCAGATAGTCCTTGACCAGGTCTATTTTTTCCCGCACATCTATGCTGGCCGCGGCCAGGTCGGTCCCCCAGTTGAACTCGCAGTTGATCAGGAGCACTCCCTCGCTCGCGGTGGAGGTCACCTTTTTGATGTCCGCCACGGTCTTGATGGTCTGCTCCACATTGCGGGCGATGGTCTTCTCAATTTCTTCCGGGCCCGCGCCTTCGTAGGTGTAGATGACCAGCACATTTGGGAAGGTGATCTTGGGGATCAGTTCCAGCTTCATCCTCCAGAGCGCGATCCCTCCCACAATCAAGACGATCAACATACTCATCACGATCGTCACCGGCCGCCTGACCGGGAAACTGAAAATATTCATTTTATTTGCCCTCCGCCTTTTCGGGCGATTCCTTCCCCGGCTCCTGCTTGGGCGCGGCTTTGTCCCCGATCTTCCCGGCGATGCTGGCCTTGACCCCGTCCTGCAGAATGGCCTGGTCCTCGGTCACCACCAGCTCCCCGGCCTTTACCCCGGAAAGGATTTCATAGCTCTTGAGGTCGTAGAAGCCGAGCCGGGACTCGCGCATTTCCACCAGGCCATCCGCGGGATTGAACACGAAGATCATATCTTTGCCCATCCGTTTGCTGACCACGGTCTTGGGCACCACCGGCACATCGGCATGTTTGTCCACCACCAGTTCCACATGCACGAACATTCCGGGCCGGAGCTGGAGCTGGGGATTGGGAATCAGGATTTCCACTTCCGCGGTGTGCGAAGCCGCGTCCAGGGTGGGCGCGATTTTGGACACATGCCCTTCAAACCAGCGGTCCGAATAAGCGTCGGTGTAAACACGGGCCAGCTCTCCGAGCTTGACCTTGGCAAAATCTTTTTCCACCACGCTGGCCTTGATCCGCACGCTCTCAATGTCCACCACCACCGCGACCGGGAATTGCGGACTGACCATCGCGCCCGGGTCAAACATATATTTGGCCACCACGCCCGCGATCGGACTTTTCACCGGATACGGCTCAAACTGGACCCCCACCTCGTCGCGGGTGACATAAGCGATCACCTGGTCCTTGCGCACAAAAGTTCCCTTTTCCACCACCTTTCGCGTGAGCTTTCCGGGGATCTTGCTGATCACATTGACCGTGTCCTTGGGATCAATGTAGCCGGTCAAATCAATGATGTCTTCAATCTCCCCCGGCTTGACTTCCATCACCACCACCGGGACCACCGCCTCCACGACTTGGATGGTTTGATCGCCCTTTTTCAAAACCAGCTGCAACCCCACCGCCACGATGGCGAGCAGGAGAATTCCCACCGTAACAAAAAATCCAATGGTACTCTTCTTCATTGTCCTTCCACCTCCATTATTCCCACCGCTTTGTCCAGATTGGCTTTCGCGATCAGATAGTTGCTTACCGCCCGGAGATAGCTGGAACGGGCCTGGGTCAGCCCCACTTCCGCGTCCAGCACATCCAGGTGGTTGACCATTCCCTCCCGATACCGGTTTTCCGCGGCCTGGAAGTTCTTCTCCGCGGCTTCCACATTCTTCTGCTCCGCGTCCACCGATTCCCGGGCCGACTCCAGGTTCAAATAGGCCGCGGTGACCTGGATTTCAACCCCGGTCTTCAGGGCCTGCTCCCCGTAGCTCACCTGTTCCAACTGACCTTTCGCCGCCTTCATCTCGCCGTAGGTCTGAAACCCGTCAAAGATACTGATGCTCGCGGTGGCCCCGGCCTGGTATCCCTCCCGCCAGATCGTGTCATTGGGAGGCATTTCCTGGCCCCGGTTCCATTGGTAATTGGCGAACAGAGCCACCGTGGGCAGATAGCCGGCGCGCGCGATCTTGACCAGAGACCGGGTCTGCTCCTTGCGCAAGGAGACGCTCTTCAGGTCCGGCCGGTTGGACATCGCCTGGCTGACCATTTGGTCCAACTCGGGAACCCTGCCTGGCTGAGCCTCAGAGGCGGAGTCAAAACTAAGCTCGCCCTTGACTTCCATCTCCGTTTCCGGGGGCAGGTTCAAGGCATTTTTCAAGCCCAGCCGGGCCAGCTCCAGGCCGTTATGGACCTGAATCTGCTGGGGCTTGATCGCGCTCAGCTTCGCTTCCACCTGCAGCAGGTCCAGGTTGCTGACATAACCCTCTTTGTATAAATCCTTGACCTGCTGACTATGCTTGGCCATCAGGTCATAGGAGTCGTCAACCACCTTGACCATCTCCTGTGCCAGAAGCACCTGGTAATAGGCCTGCTTGATCTGGAAAACCAAATCCTGCTTGCTCTGGGTTAGGTCTGACTTGGACACTTCCAGCTCCAGCTTGGACGCATGGTATCCCTCGGTGGTCCTGCCCCCGGTGTAAATCGGGTAGGTGCCTTCTATTTTCGCCTGGTAGACATCGCCTTCCCGGTCGTTGGCCATTTCAAAACCGGGAAAGCCGAACAGGTGAATATGGTCCGGCGGGAGCGGAGTGCTCGCGTTCGCCATCGGAAAACTGGTGGGATACATAGTGGGCGCGCCCACCTTGAATTCAGGCAGGGTGTTCATCCTCGTATAAAGACCGCTGGCGGTGACCTTGGGGATCAAATACGACCGGGCGCTGGTCAGTTTGCCCTCCGCGTATTTTACCCCGGCTTCCGACATCTTGATCTGCAGGTTGTTTTCCAAACCAACCTTTATGCAGTCGTCCAGATTCAGGCTCATCGGGACCGGGACCGCGTTCTGCGCCCGCCCCCCTCCGCAAAAGAACAGGACCACCATTCCCAAGATCAACCACCGACTCTTCATCAAACTCGTCCTCCTAAAATTTTTCC
>CAIYYW010000121.1 GCA_903930515.1 uncultured delta proteobacterium
ATGTTTTGGGGCAATGGCAGCCTTTTATATCAATCAGGCTGAATTCCGGGATACAATATATAAATGACCAACCCTGAATCAAATCTGAAACTCAAGAGCTATTTGGGCAACAGGCCCTTTAGTTAAAAGGTAACGATTAGAGCAAGGAAAGAAGCCAACATCCAGTAGCCGGGGCCAAACTCCGACCCCTCAATTCCTTTGCGTTCTTTGCGCCTTTGCGGTGAGACCAAGTTTCCGAGTTCCCGAATTCCGTTGTGCCCGTTGTGATCGTGGTGTCGTCGTGTTTAAAAGGAATTTCAATTGAAATATTTAAACACTACGGCACGACGGCCACTACGCCGGAAGGGAATGCCGGGGATCGGAGGGGTCAAACCTCGACATTCGCGCAACAGCTTTTTTCACCATCCGGTCATACCATTGTTTCCGGCCAAGTCATTTTGATCATTCCAGGACCGGGTCAGCGCGTTGCGCTGGATTTCAGAATTCAAAGCCCAGATTTCAGGAGTTGAATTTGGGAGGCGGAAACATTATAATATTGAGTAAGGAGACAAGCGATGAAGAAAGGACTGATTGTGGTTGATCCTAAGATTATGATGGGCAAGCCGGTGATCAAGGGGACGCGGATACCGGTGGAGTTGATTCTTGAGAAGCTGGCGATGGGAGAGAGCGAGGCTCAGATCCTGGCGGAGCATCCTCGGCTTACCCGGGAGGCGATTCATACGGCATTGGCTTTTGCGGCCAAGACCCTCCGGGCGGATGTGGTGTATCCGGTATCCGAGGCTTCTGATTGAAGTTTGTTTTAGACGAAAGTGTTGATGCGCCGATCGCGTTTCGTTTAACCAAGGACGGGCATAGGGTAATTTGCGTTTGGGAATCATCGCGGAGCGCTTCGGACACTCAGGTTTTATCTCTGGCCAATAAAAATCGGGCGATTTTAATTACCGCGGACCGCGATTTTGGCGAGTTGGTATTCCGGCTGGAAAAAGCCCATTATGGAGTGATCTTGATCCGGTTGAGCGGATTGCCGATCAAGGAAAAAGTTGAAATTATGTCCCGGGTTATTGCGGAGCACGGCGAAAAGCTTTCCGAATCATTTACGGTAGTTAAGCCCGGCTTGATCAGAATCAGGGTCGGCTCATAATCGCGTCGGGTCAGGTATTGGGTTTCGGTTTTCAAGAAACAGGAAAATTCTCCGCGGCCTCCCTGTCCTTCGTAGCCTTGGCGTAGGAGGATGCGCTCTTTGCGGTGGAATCATTCCTGAACATCAGCTCAACTCCCCTCCCACAATAATTTCCGGAATCCGGAGGGTGGGCTGGGCATCGGCGACCGGGGCGCCCTGTCCGTCTTTTCCGCAGGTTCCGAGGGAGAAACCTAGGTCCGATCCGACCTGATCAATCTCCATAAGTATTTTGGGCCCGTTTCCGACCAGGGTCGCTCCGCGCACCGGCGCAGCCTGCTCCCCGTTCTCAATCAGGTATCCCTCGCTGACCTCAAAGACAAAATCCCCGCTCACCGTGTCCACCTGTCCCCCGCCCATCTTCCGGACCAAGAGGCCCCGGTCAACGCCCTTGATAATTTCCGCGGGGTCGGTCCTTCCCGGAAGGATCATCGTGTTGCTCATTCTCACGATCGGACGGAAGCGGTAGGATTCGCGTCTTCCGTTGGCGGTGGATTTTTTTCCGGCCCGCATCGCCTCCAGCTGGTCATACATATAATTCCTGAGCAAGCCCCGGTCCACCAGCACGGTGCGCTGGCTGGGAGCGCCCTCGTCGTCAAACCGATAGCTCCCGCGCCGGTTCGGAACCGTCTTGTCATCCACCACCGTGATCAGCTTGCTCGCAACCTGCGTCCCGATCTTGCCCTGGTAAACGCTCAAACCCTGCTCGGCAAGGTCCGCCTCCAATCCGTGGCCGATGGCCTCGTGGATCATAGTCCCGCCCGCCTCACTGCTGAGCACCACCGGCATCCTGCCGCCCGGAGCCTTCCGCGCCAAGAGCATCCGCTTCGCCCGCTTCGCGGTCTCCAGCGCGATCTGTTCCGGCCGCTCCTTCTCAAAAATTTCAAACCCGGCCGTGCCTCCGATGGATTCGTATCCGGCCTGAAGCTCGCCGTCTTTGCCCGCGATCACCTGGACCGCGAAAATGGTATGGATGGTTTGATCGGAGACCAAAACCCCGTTGCTGTTGGCGATCCCGGTTTTGCGCACCAGGTCAATATATCTGATCTTGACCTGGAGTATCGCCGGATCATATTTGCGGGCGGCTGCTTCCGCTTTTCGGATCAACTCCACCTTTTTCTCAACCGGAACCTGGTCCGGCGGATTCAGAATCCGGCTCACCGGCTCCGCGGTCAACGGCTTATATTCCATCGGAATTTCCAAAACCGCGGCGTCTTGGTCCGCGGATTCGCTCACCGCAAAGGCCAGCTTGATCAGGTCATCCTTGAGCAGGGAATTGGTATAGGCATAGCGGGTGCGCAGTCCCGAGATCAATCTCACCCCCGCTCCCCTAGCCATCCCGAAGCTGACCCGCTCCAGTCTCCCGGCTTCCATCTGAATCTCGGTCTGAACCCGCTCCTCAATAAACAGCTCCGCCAGTTCCCCGCCCCGGCTCGCGGCCTTCTTCAGGATCGGCTTGAACTCAATGTCTTCAATCATCATCTCACCAGTTGGGAATTTCTTCCGGGTCCAGCAACTGCAACTCGTAGCTCACCCCGGCCTCTCCATACCAGTAGCTCATCGCCTGAAGGTCAAAAGTGATGGTGGGGGTCCAGTGCCAGATTTCCAAATCAAACCGAAGGGATTGATGGAACGGGATCTGGTCCAAAATGTGCCAGCGATATTGAGAAACCGTTTCCTCCTTCAGCTCGTCCGCCATCACCAACCGGTAGGGGGTAACCTGGAAGGGCGCCAAGAATATCAGCCTCCCTTTTTTGGCCGCGACCGGGATGCCGTAATAGGCGTGATCAAAGCTATCGTAGCGGGCCCCCCAGGCGTAACTGAAATAATCCTCCGTGCCCGTGCCGAAGATGCTCGGGAAATTCTCGCCGTCCACGAAAACCTTCTCGTCCCCCTCTCCCCACCACATATAATCGGGGTTCCGGACGCTGAGCATCGTGCCCACATACCTGCCCGCGCCCTTGCTCGCGTCCAGCAAGGTCCAGTCGGAAAACGGACGGGTCGGGTGATGGTCCAGGTAATGATAGACGGCGTGGAAATACATCGCCTTCGGGTCAGCCCCTTTCCGGTCCAGCAATATTTTTCCCGAAACCCGGATAGGCTTCTTGGAATTATTGGCAAGAGAAAAATCAGCGCTGTCCCGGAAGGGCATCGGCCAGAAGCTTTTAAGCGAAACCGACTTGCCGGTTTTGTCATATGCTATCGCCGAGCTTAGCGAACGATAGCTCTCAACCCCGGGAGCGCTCCCGAAAAAGGCCGCCAACGGCGCGTAAATACAGGGCTTGGGAAGCCCGTCAAACCTTCCGGTCAAAACCATCTCATTGAGCGCGAGCCGGGTCTCTTCCAAAGACCTCTTCTTGAAATCCACCTCAACCGTCCGGATCACACCCGGACCGGTAATCCGGTCCAACCTCTTTTCCGATCCGGCCGGGACCTCCAGCTCAAACTTGAGCTCGTCCAGACCCGCGGGGATCGGCAAAGCGCGTTGCGTCAACCGGTCCGAGACTTCCTGAATCTTTGATTGATACTTCTGAAAATCGTCCAGCCGGAAAGTCTCCACTTTAGACCCGGCAGGGAACGAGACGATGTCCACCTGGTAATACCGGCTGGGCTTGGAAGGGGAAGATGAGAACAGGGATACCTTGCAGGATTTCTGGAACGGGATCGGGAAGATCAGGTTGTTTCCCCGATCCCTTTTGCCGGCAAAGGGTTCCTTGAAATATTTGCCCTTGCCCGAAAGTAATTCCGATCCCGGCTCGTCTATCACCGCGGTGTCCGATCCGTCCAAATAAATCCGCCAGAGGTCCCTTCCCGGATTCGCGCTCCAGATCCGAACGATCATCCCGGCGCCCTGGAATTCCGCCATCACATATTCCTTCCCGCCCGGCTTGGTCTCTTCATACAAATAATTGCCCGAGTCCGCGTTCGCGAACCAGTCTATCTTCTTCCCGTTTTCCACCCGAGACTTGCGGTCGTAGCTGGAAAACTGAACCTGCCTCTCGCCCGCAGCCGGAACCAGATACAGCCAGTCCAGGCCTGAAACTTTATCCAGTAAAGCGTCCAGCCTGATCTCATCCGTTTGCGCCGGGCAAACCCGCGCAATCAAAACCAGGCTAACCCCCAGCAATAACGCGGCCAACCAATCTTTTTTCCTGCTCATCAAGAACCCTCCTGCACCGAATAATATAGCATAGCCCGCCTGAAAACCAATAATCTTTCCGCATCATTGGTAGGGGGCAGACACTCCTGTAGGGGGCGGGACACTCCTGTCCCGCATTCTTCGTCCTGAGCATAATCCTGGTGGGCGCTACATTCTTGCCTGTCCTCCGTAACCCTGTCCAACAGAATGAAGATGAATCCGCGAACCGGTAAATAAATCGCAGTCAAATTTCAACTAAAAGTCTGACCACAAAAAAGCTGGCTACCGGCTACTGTTTTGATCTGTGCGGCTTGGCCTTAACTATAAACTTTAGACCTGACCCCGGCGATGTGACCGACCCCGGCGATGTGACCCTAGTTTTCAATCGGAAAATCCACCCCTATGAGACGCTTGCAGTCCTTTGGAATCATTTCCGGTCGGCAATCCTTTCTAAATACTGATGAAAATCATCTCTAAACCATTGGTCAAAATATATTGGCTGAGTATCAGTTGTTTCTCCAAAAAACCTTTTATACCTCACTTGCGTCTTTTGCTTTGTCCCGCAAACAGTAGTAATCGTAAAAGCGATGCCATTTCTTTTGGCTAGTTGGGCTGATTTCAGCAAATGTTTAAACTCATAATCTGCCTCGGGCAAAGAATAACCAATAAAAAGCCAATGATCTGCTTCGGAAAGCCTCCGATGAGTTTTCTCCCATATGGTCCCGAACTGGCTAAGTGATAAATCTTTCCTGAAACTAAAAGTTCCGATTCGAGTACTTAGCCCGTTATGGCAATAGGGACAATCTGCCGGCGAGCTTTGCTTGATAGCTTCTAATGATTCAGGCATACCCTCTGGTGCACCTAATAATTCAAAATCTTCCTTATTGATTAAGACTCTTCTCTCCAAAGGTACCTTGCCAACACCGGGTTTGGCAGTAAATATTCGCCGGCAATTATTGCAATAGACCCAATTAGCGGAGCCATGAGCCTTTAGGATTGACAAATCACGCTGCGGCAAAACTTCTTTTGAAACGAAGTCCTCAATTTCAATCCCATAATCGAATGTATAGTCTTTCTCAATTTCTGGCAGCATCTGAATTGCAAAAAGGCATTTCTCTACCACAATATCCCAGTTCAATGTAATGATATCGATATGGAAATTATTCTTTAATTGAAGCAATAGGCTTCCAATATTATCATTTCTCCCGCGAGGCAGATCAAGTCTTTCAAAGACCCTGTGAATACTAAATCTACGAATAGCTCTCAATTTTTTGGGTTCATAATGCTCGCCAAGGCAATGACCTGTATTTGCTGCTAAATCAATGGTGGTAAAATGTTCTTCTAAAGTGGGCTTCTGATGGTTGTCTTCATAGCCAAATGCGTACCGCCAAAATTCCCTCAATTTATCTGTTATAAAATTGTCAATTTCTGGGGTAAGAACAGTTTTATCGGCTGGAGGAGGTTCAAGCAATTCATCATTTAGTTTTGAAGCAACCGGGAGCCCTGCCGCTTTTGAAAATCCGGAGCCTAGGATAAGAGCTAATTTAGGTTTGTCTGGCATACACACAAAGGGTCAAACCTCGGCATTAGACATTTCACGCACTTTTTGCCCTGAGCGCCAGCATAAAATTCAATCTCCTCCCCTTCCCATCGTTTCCCTCTCCTCCCCCATTTAGGGGGGGGGCAAATTTACTGCTTTTTAAATTAACTTCTGGAGGGAATTATGCCGGAATTTAAAAAGGGTGTCAAATCGGAAGCGCGAAGCACTGTATCGCGGCTTCCACCTTCGCCAAGGCTACGGCGGACAAGGACGTCGCTCGCATCCTGCTCCGCCTGCTGCTCTGCAAAGTAGTTCGCTGCGAAGCACGAGGAAACCGGATGCGATACCGCTTGCCGACCCTTTGTTCACATTATTGAATTCATGGGCCAAATCCGATCACATCTACCGGAACATTGCTATCGGTATTTGTCCCATTCCCAAGTGCACCATCCCCATTATAACCCCAGCACTTTACTCCGCCGCCGGAGGTAAGGGCACAGGTATCAGAACCACCAGCCGAGATCGCGCTTACCCCTGAAGCCAGGCTGGAAACATCCACCGCAACATTGCTATTGGTATATGCCCCATTCCCAAGTTGACCATAATCATTTCTCCCCCAGCACTTTACTCCGCCGCCGGAGG
>CAIYYW010000122.1 GCA_903930515.1 uncultured delta proteobacterium
AGAAATGAATATGGTCAACTTGGGAATGGGGCAAATACCGATAGCAATGTTCCGGTGGATGTTTCCGGCCTATCTTCAGGAGTAGACATGATCGCGGCTGGTGGTTATCATACCTGTGCCCTTACCTCCAGCGGCGGAGTAAAGTGCTGGGGATGGAATGGGTATGGTCAACTTGGGAATGGCACAAAGACTGATGGCAATGTTCCAGTAGATGTGATCGGATTTGGGTTATTGAATTCAATAAGGTGAACAAAGGGCCGGCAAGCTGGATCGCACCCGGTTTGGGGCTTAGTCGGGGCGCGGCTTGCGGGACCGAAATAGGACAGGGCAATCCCGCCCAACGGTGAGTCAAATCTGAAACTCAAGAACTATTTGGGCAACAAGCCCTTACCCTCCTCATCAGTAATTGCTTGTGATCTCGCTCAGTGTCTCCTTATCATCCTTTTAACCATGCGCTCGTGTTCTCTGACATTATGTTTGATCAGCTTCTTGAGTTTTTGTTTCTGAGCAGGGGTCAAATTGAGATCGTCCCAAAGTTTAATGCCGGCATTGATTTCCTCCGGAGTCCGCTTGACGCCTTTTTCTATTTCCGCCTGGACCTCATCCACATTGGCCAGGACCAGGTTGAACTGCTCCGGAGTAAGGATCTGCCTGGCCTGCTTCACCATCTCGGCTCCCAGGAGAGAAGCCTTGCCAATGCCGCCGTCAATCCCGAGCAGCTTGGCCGCCGCCAGCATTTTGGACGGGTCCGAATTCCGGGCCAGGACCTCATCCCTCAACTTGAAGCCGCTCCTGGCAACCTCGTCCGCGTCCTTGATGATCTCGGCCTTTTTATCTTCCACCAACTTGAAGAGCTGGTCCATCTGTTCCTTGCTCAGCCCCAGGTCATGATATAGCTTCACCGCGCTCTCTATCTCTTGATGCTGTTTCTTTTCCATTTCCGTTTGCCGGGGCTGGACATACGCTTTTACAATCTTCATCTGCTCGTGAGTGAGGATTCTCCGGAGCTCATGCCAGATCCGATGTTCTTGATGCCTGGCGAGGTTCTCCTGCATCCTCTCCGCAAAATGCCGCCACCTGATCAAAGAGTCAATTTGTTCCAAAGACAAATCCAGCTCCCCCCAGAGCGCGATCAAATCTTCCACTTGCTTGGGCATTCCTTTCAAAATATCGTCGCCTTCGGCCTGTCCCTTCTTGATCAGATCTTCCACCACTGCCCACTGCTCCGGGGTGAGGGTCTGGCGGGCTTCTTTTACCATCTTGGAAAGCTCAATGGCGCCCTCGCCGATGTCTTTGGCGAGCTTGTCGGAGTTGTCCAGGATGGCCTTGTCTTTAACATTGTCTGCGACAATGGAGTTTTTAAGAGCGATGCCGTCTTTGGTGATGGGATCGGCGTAGGTCAGGAACAGGGACTCTCGGGAGGACACGATTTTGATCAAGGCGTCTTCTTGTTCCTTGCTCAAGTCAATTTTGTCAAGCGCGTTTAAGAGGTCCTCGTCCCAAATGAGCATCTTCTCCAAGTCCTTTTGCCGTTGATCCCGGTGAGATTTTTGGAATTCCTTCAGAACCATAATTTGTTCGCGGGTAAGATTATGCCGTCCGCCTTGCGCTTTTTCCCGGCATTCCTTTTCCTTGCCCGCCACGGAGCTTCCCGGCAAGAGCATTGAGATCAACAATGCCGCGCTCAAAACCATTATCGAAAATCTGATCCGTTTCATTTCCCATTCCTCCTCTGAAAGGTTAGATTACACTCTTTCCATGCGATGCTTAGACGGTATTCCCATTCCATACCAATGTCAATCAGAAGCCCGAAACGGAAAAATATGCGATCCCGCGTCAACAATGTCTCTGCTTGACCGCCCGGTCGCCTGGCAAAAAAATATTTGCCCTTGAAACAACGGAAACGGAAATGACGGGAGAGGAGTATGCAAAGCGAGAAACGAGAGAAGCGGAACGGGGCCGGGTTGGAAGGAAAATCGGGCCGTGATAATCTAAAGGCAAGATGAAGGTGAAATGTCCGAGATGCGGGAAGCTGTTGGAATACGAGGGGAACCCGTATCGGCCGTTCTGCTCGGAGCGATGCCGTCTGGTAGATCTGGGGAAATGGCTGAACGAGGACTACCGGATTCCGGTAAAGGCAGAAGGCGCGGAAGATAAGGATGATGAGGACATTGGGGTGGAAAAGGAGCCGACGGGTCAATGAGGGTGGCGATTTTAAATTCCTGCCGATATATCGGCGGAGCGGAATTATGGCAGATCCGGTTCGCCCGGTTCCTGTTTGAGCGGGGGGACGAGGCCAGGTTTTTTTTAAGGCCGGGCAAATTTGCGGACCTGGTGGAGGAGGAGCGGTTCAAGTTGCGCCGGATCCCGATGCGGTTTGATTTGGACCCCGTGGCGATAGGTCGGCTGTTTTTTGCGTTGCGTAAATTCCAGCCGGAGGTTGCGATTTTCAATGACCAGCGCGATCTTCGGGTCGGGGTGATCGCGGCGGATTGGGCCGGGGTCCCTCTTTTAATTCAGCGCAAGGGCTGGTCTTTTCTCAAGGGCAGTTTCCGGGACCGTTTTTATTACGGCAGGCTGGATTACCTGGTCGCGGTTTCCAAAGCGATTGAGGATATGTATCGCGCGAAATTGAGATTGCGGGAAGATCGCCTATATTATTTGCCCAACGGGGTCAGCCCGGGCCGGTTTGATCGGGCGGACGCACTGGAGTTGAGAAGGAAGATCGGGGCGGACGCGGACGAGGTTTTGATCGGGATGGTCGGCCGTCTGGAGCGGCAGAAACGGCAGTCGGATTTGATCCGGGCCGGTAAAATGCTGATTGAGCGCGGGGCCAAAATCCGGATCCTTCTCGCCGGAGAGGGCCGGGAGCGGGAGAACCTGGCTCAACTGGCGCGCGACCTGGGGATCGCTTACCGGGTCAGCTTGTTGGGATTCGTTGATACCATTGAAGAGTTCCTGGCCGGGCTGGACCTTTTCGTGTTCTGCTCGGAATGGGAAGGGATGCCCAACGCGGTGCTGGAGGCTCTGGCCGCGGGAAAGCCGGTGGTGGGGGCGGATATAGAGGGCGTGCGGGAGGTAGTGGAAGACGGGAAGAGCGGAATGTTGTATCCGGCCGGGGATCTGGAGGCGCTTTCCGAGCGGATGGAAAGGCTGATCCGGGACCCGGGTATGGCAAGGGAGATGGGAGAGGCGGCGAGGAAGCGGATGTCGGATAATTTTGACGAGCAGAAATTATTCCGGGAATTCCGGAATTGGCTGAAGCAGCGGGTTAAGGAGCGGAGATGAAATCATATCCGGGCGTGGACAAGGTGCGGAGGTTTTTGCTCAATCACCAGTGGGTGGAGGCGGAGCGGTTCCTGGAAGAGGTGATGGCGGTGAGCGAGAACGCCGGGGCGCTCAACGACCTGGCCCTGATCTACGCTCGGACCGGGGAATGGGAACAGGCGCGGAGGCTGATGGAATCGGCGATGCAACAGCCGGACCGGGATGTTCGGACCCGGATCAATTATTTTTATATCGCCGAGTTGATGGCTCTGGACCAGAGCCGGGGAGAAAAGGCCCGGGAGCGCGTCCTGGACCTCAAGGTCGGGGATCAGGCCCTCAAGCCCAGGCTCAGCATCGTGATGCGGACCTTGAACCGCGGGGAGATGATCCGGGGCGCGCTGAAAAGCGTTCTGGACCAGAACTTCAAAAACTGGGAGTTGGTCATTGTCAATGACGGCGGAGAGCGCGCGGTGGAGCAAATCCTGGAAAGCCTCTGGGACAGGCGGATGGTTTACGCATACGCGCGTCATTCCGGGCCGGCCGGCGCGTTCAATGTCGGGCTTCGGCTGGCGCGCGGGGAGATGATCGGTTTTTTGGATGATGACGATCTGGCATATCCGGAAAGCTGGGACCGGCTTCAGAACCATCTTGAAACGCATCCGGATTCCCGGGCGGTTTATTCCGACCTCAACCTGGCCTGGATGGACCTAAAGACCGGGGCCGCAAAACGGACCCGGCCTCATCCGAACGGCGAGTTCCAGCGAGAAAAACTCTGGAGCGGATTTTTCATAATGAACCTGATGACCCTGGTGATCAGAAGGGAGTGCCTGGAGCGGATGCCTGGTTTTTTGGAAGGTTTGAGCAGCTCGGTGGATTGGGAGTTTTTGCTCGCGCTCAGCCATCACACGAATTTTGATTACCTCAAGAATACGGCCGGGGAGTTAAGGTATTGGGAAGGACTGGACCAGGTCGGGAAACGGTCCGTCCTGGACCGGAACCATCAGCGCAACCTGATTTCTTACTTACACGGCATCACCCCCTTTTATCAATTCGGCTTCGGCGGAAAGGAGCTGCATTCAAAATTCCTGGAAACGCTGGAGCGGTTGCTGACAAAATTTCCGGACCTGATCCGGGGCTTGGAACTGCGCAAGTTGTTGAACGAGCCGGCCTACTCGATGTTTTATCAGCTCGGGGTTGAGTTGTTGAAGGAAGGCAAAAAGAGGGAGGCGCGGGAATGTTTCAGTTGCGCGGGGAAGCTGGCTCCGGGCGAGACCAGGATTTGGTGGAAACTGGTCAGGAGCTGGTTTTGATGAATGTCGCTTATGAGAAGGCCAAAAAGCTGATCCGGGAGGGCAGCCTGGAGGCCGGCGCGGTGGAGTTGGGGAAGCTTCTTGACCCGGAGGCGGGCGCGGAGTTGCTCAATGACCTTGGGGTTTGCAACTATCTCCTGGACCGGCCGGAACCGGCGCTGGATTTTTTTGCCCAGGCCTTGAAAAAATCTCCTTCCTTCTGCCTGGCCGGGATCAATTTATTTTATCTGGAAAAAGCGCTTGAGCTCAGGCGCAAAGGGTATCTCCAGTTCCGCCATATTGATCACGACCTACTTCCGGAAAACCGGCCTCGGCCCAAGGTCAGCCTGATCGTCCGAACCTACAACCGTCCGGATTTGCTTAAAGAAGCGCTCAGGAGCGTGAGCAAGCAGACCTTCCGGGATTTTGAGACCATCTTGATCAATGACGGCGGCGCCAAGGAAGCGGAAGCCGTTGCGAAAGAAATCAACCCGCCCGGGCTGAGATATTTTATGGCCCCGCATTGCGGGCCGGGAGCGGCCCTGAACCGGGGGTTGGAAATGGCGCGCGGCGATTTCATCGGTTTTCTTGATGATGACGACCTGATCTATCCGAACCACCTGGAGGCCTTGCTTAAGCGGCTGGAGGCGGAAGCAACCGCGGGGCTGGCGTATCCGGAGGTGAAGATCAATTTTTTCGACCGGCGCGGAAACCTGGTCCGGTCCGAGCTCAACCGCGAGCCAACGATTGATTACGCCAAATGCGTCCGCTACGACCCGATCGTGTCAATGCTGATCCTGGCGAGCCGGGAATGTTTTGAACAGGCCGGGATGTTCATTGAGGAGTTGGTCACCACCGCGCACGACTGGGAGATGTGGCTCCGGATCATCAAGCGTCACCCGTTCTATCACCTCCCCACAGTCACCTGCGAATACCAGGAGCGGGTCCGCAGTGACCGCGCGACCCGGAAGGGATTGTATGAGCGATATTATTACAGCAACCTGATGCATTACCTGCA
>CAIYYW010000123.1 GCA_903930515.1 uncultured delta proteobacterium
CCCCCGCCGCCAGCCAGCGCAATTGCTCCAGCATCAGACCCACCTCGACTTGCTTTCCAATCCCTTGCCCAGGGCCAGCCCGATCAATCCCCCCAAAACTCCGAGGGCGATCGCGTTAAAGCTGAGCCAGTGAAGCAAAAGGGACGGGAGCAGATAATATAAACCGGCCTCGCGCCCGAGGCCGCGGTGGAATTTGAAATTGAGCGCGATGAAAACGGCTGAGAGCAACAGCCAAGGAAGGATCATTCCGGGAATAGGCAAGGATAAAAAGCAGAGCATAATCAGCGGAGCCAGGACCAGGTTGAGTCCGTTGATCAGGCCGGAAAATCCATGCGGATGCTTTCCCGTTGGCTTGCGTTTGAGGTAAAGCTTCAGCCCCAGAACTGATTTGTGATAGTCGTTGTAAAGCATATTAGCGATCCCGAACCGACGGCCGTGAATGCCGCGCAACTCCGGGAAGTAGCGGATTTTATGGCCGGACTCGCTCAGCCGATATCCCAATTCAATATCCTCCGCGCTCGCCCCGGGATATGCTTCCGAAAACCCCGAGAGCCGCTCGAAAACTTCCTTCCCAACCGCGCTCAGCGCCCCCCAGAACCATTCAATGTTTTCCCGGCTCAGATCGTGATGATAGGCGGTGAACCAATTGTGATAGACCGAGCAGAAATTTTGGTCCGCGGGAAGGGAAGTGTAATTTCCCACCAGCCCCGAATATTCCGGATGCCGGTCGAAAAAAACACCGATTTTCTCCAGCGCCCCCTCAACCAGGTAAACATCGGAATCCACGAATACCAAAATTTTCCCTTGCGCCTCCCGCGCTCCCCGGTTGCGCGCCCCGCCCGCGCCCAGATTTTGAGCGAGCGAAACCAATCGGACCGGAAGCTTTTTCACCAGCTCCGGGCCTTGGTCCGCGGAAGCGTCGTCAACCACGATCACCTCAAAACTTTTTCCGCAGCGCTGCCCCAAAATGGATTTCAGGCAGCGGCCGATGGTGGCTTCGCCGTTATGCATCGGCACAATCACGGATAGGTCCGGTCCCGTCATCAGTTCCATCCCCGATGATCGCAGGTCTGTTTCATTCTTTCTCCCGAACCAGCAAATCCAGCTCGGCTATAAACTCCAAGTCCAACGCTTGATAAAAAGAGTCTCCCGGATAATGAGAGATGAAACTCTTTTCCAGACGATACCCCCATTGCCCGGACATTAGCCGATCCAAATCGCGCCCGACCGGGAGTGTGTCACGGTAGAATTTATCAAACCCGGCAAAGTCCCAGCGATCAATCAGGATATAATCCGGATTGGCTTTTTCAATCATTGCCCGGGACAAATCCTGCGGCCAGGCCGGCTCGACCTTCAATTGGGAGAGCGCCGGCCCGGGCAGGTGCACGCTGAAGAGCAGGACCTGGGAACCGGGTTCAAGGTTTTGGCTCAGGTAAGCCCCCGCGGTTTCATAAGACCGGAAGTTGAGTTGGTGGTAAAATTGGAACCGGTTAAGGCTGATCACCAGGAACAATCCGGTCAAAGCCAGCGCCAGACTTTTTCCCGCCCGGCCGAATTTTTCAAAAAGCTCTTTCAAAGTTGCGGCGCTGAAAAGCGCGATCAGGGGCAGGAGGTAAAAGTACAGGTAATAAAAATCACTGCCTGCGGTGGAGTCGAAGATATAAAGATAACAGAAGAAGCAGAAGATCAGGAAAAACCATTCCTGATAGTCGTTCTTGATCAGCTTCCGGATAATTCCGGCGACCGCGAAAAGCCAGACCGGCAGGCTGACCATTGACGGGAGCAAAACCATCAGGCTGTAATAATATTTGTCCGTCCAGAAATGGTGCGGGTCAAAATGAAAATACGGGACCCATTCGGTGGAAAAATATATCCAACCCACGGATTCAATGGCCTTGCCCAGATGCCAAAAATAAAAAGGGCTGGCCAGAATCCCGGTCAGGAACATCGCGGCGATCCCCGCCCAAATCCGGCGGTCAAGAATCCCGGAGATACTTGAAGGTTTTTCCCGGCTCGCTCGGATCAGGATCGCGATCAGGAAAGAAAGGCCGATGAAAAAAAGGGTTTTGCAGTCAAAACAAAGCGCCGAGAAAATTCCGGCCAAAAGGTAATGCCGGAGTTTTCCGGTCCGGATGATCTCAAGTTGATACCGCCAGCTCAGGAGCAGGAAGCACATCATAAAAATATCCACCTTGGCCAACTGCGATAGGCTGACCGAAAGCGGGAAGAGCGCGAACAGGAATGCCGAGACCAGGCCGAAGAAATCTCCCAGCAGGCTCCGGGCCAGGACGAAAAAAATCGCCACGCAGATCATCCCGAAAACCAATGCCAGACCCCGCTCCAGCCGGAGCGATTGCCAGGACTTTTCATCAAAATTTCTCGCCGCCTCCGCGATCGGCTCCAGGCTTTTGCTTTCCCAGACCCGGCCGAAATTTTCCGCCAGCAAATACCCGGCGTAAACCGGCGCCGTGAGATAGATGGGCAAATGGGGATACAAATAAAAATCAGGAGCCGGCTTTTGCTCCCGGATCAGGCTTAAACTCACCTCCGCGTGCCGCAGCTCGTCCAG
>CAIYYW010000124.1 GCA_903930515.1 uncultured delta proteobacterium
AAGCTTTTCCGCGAGCCGTCCCCGGAACGGGGCCAGCCTGGTGAATTCCAGCAGGGTCTCCCTCCTTTTTTCATAATCGTAAACCCCGTTGATCTCGGCGAAAAATTCTATGTTCTCGTCAATGCTTAAATCGCCGTAAAGGCTGAACCGCTGGGAAAGGTAGCCGATATGTTTCTTGATCTCCTCGCTCTCTTTCCTAAGATCGTAGCCCAGGATTTTCGCCTCGCCAAAGGTCGGCTTCAAAATCCCGCACAACATCCTCATCGTGGTGGTCTTGCCCGCGCCGTCCGGGCCCACCAGGCTGAACATCTCCCCTTGCCGGACCTTGAGCTCCAGCCCGTCCACCGCCCGGACCCGATCAAAATGCTTGGCCAGACCTTTGGTCTCTATCGCAAATTCAGACATTTATAACCCCTGAATGCAAAGTTCCTGTTGATAAGTTGATCGGATGATAAGTTGATAAGAAATTGAACCGGGAAATTCATCCGCATTTTTTCCCTGATCAACCTGTTAACAGATCAACTGATCAACTTACTCCGTCTTGATCTCCGCGTCAGCCGGCATGCTCGCTTTGAGAATCCCCTCCGGATTGGGGATTTCAATCTTCACCCCGTAAACCAGTTTCACCCGCTCCTCCTTGGTCTGGATGTTCTTGGGCGTGAACTCGGCCTCCGGAGAAATATAAATCACCGTGCCCGGAAAAATCCGGTTCGGGTATGAATCAATGCTCACCTCGGCCTTCTGCCCGATCTTCACCCGGCCCAATTCGGTTTCGGTGACATAGATGGTGAGCTTGACCTGGTCCAATTCCGAAATGGTCACGATCGGCGTGCCGGGCCCGGCCAGTTCCCCTTCCTCAATCAGCTTGTGCGTAACCACGCCGCCCACCGGCGCCGTGATCTGGCAATAGGAGATCATCTGTTCGGCCAGGTTGACCGCGGCCTGCGTGGAATTAACCTGGGCCTGCGCAACCTGGTAGCGGGTTTCCAGGTCTGCCTTTTGCTTCTGCGTGACCGTGCCCTGTTTATAAAGCTTGAGCGTGCTTTGATAGTTGTCCTGGACTACCTGCAGGTTCGCCCGGGCAATGGCCAGCGTCGCCTGGGCCTGCGCCGACTGCAGGTCATAGATGGTATGGTCAATTTCCGCGATGCTGTCCCCAGCCTTCACTATACTCCCCTCGTCCACAGATCGCTTCAAGACATTCCCGCTCACCTTGGACGAGACATTGACCTCCGTAACCTCAATGGTGCCGGTCCCGCTGATCTCTCCCGCAATCTTCCCATTCGTGCACGATGAAATCAGCGCCCAGCCCAGAACCATCAGCATAAGGAGCGCCAATTTGAACTGACCAAACATCTTATCCATTTTTCACTTCTCCCTTTTGATCGCCGTTATTACCCCCGACTTATAATGAGTGGCCCTTGCCCGGCCGGTCAAGAGTCCCTCAAAAAAAACCTTGATGATCGCGTCAAAAATGTCCGGGGCCGAAACCGGAAGCTCCGAGAGCGTCTGCGGGTTGAGCGTGGCCTGAACCGTGTTCGCGTACATCCGCACCAACAGCTCCGGGTTGATGTCCGAGCGGAAAACTCCCTTCCGGATCCCCTCTTGGAACAGCCGGCCGAAATTGGCCACGATCTTCTTCCGCCGGAATTCGTCAATTTCTTTCCACACCCCGGGCGCGTTCTTCTGTAAATCCGCGCTGAACGCCTGTCCGGAATTGGAAATCGTCATCCCCACAAAAGTCAACAACTGCTTCAGCTTTTCCACAAAATCCAGCTCGCGCGAAAACACGATCCGGTCAACCCGCGCCTCAATGCTTTGCAATGTTTTTTCCACCAGCTCCCGAACCAGATCGTCCTTGCTCGGGAAATACGCGTAAATGGTCTTCTTGCTCATCCCTAAATTGGTTGCCAGCTCGTCCATCGTCACCTTGCTGAACCCGAACTTCAAAAACATCTCCAGCGCCGCCCCCAGAATCCGCTCCCGGAGTTCCTGCTCTCCTTTTTGCTTCTTAGCTTTTGTGCCCTTCATGTTTTTATTAAATTTTGTGGCGCGGACACTCTTGTCCGCGCACCCTTGTTTTGGAACCCTGAAAACTATTATCGTTTCTTTAGTTTCCATATCCAAGATAGCCTTCTCCCTGCCTTTGTCAAGCGCAAAATGCAAAATATCTTTTCACCGCCAGGCCGCATCCTCCTTCGTGCCGCGGTACGCGGGAGGATGTAGGACAAGGAGAAGCCAACCGTCCGAACCAGAGGGAGTGCGATTATTTCAACCTCCCCGCCTTCTTCATCTTCTCCATCTCCTCCTCCCGGAGCTTGCGCTTGAAGATTTTTTCGGTCACGGTCAGGGGGAGTTGATCGCGGAATTCTATGGATTTGGGGACGGCGTAAGCCGGAAGATTGTTGCGGCAAAATTCCAAAACCTGGTCTTCGGTGATCTTGCCCGAAGATTCCAGACGGGGCTTGATGAAAACCTTGATCCGCTCGGAACCGGGCCGGGCCGGGTCGGGCAGGCCGATGGCGCAGGCCATTTCCACCCCCGGAATCTGGTAAAGCGCATCCTCCACGATCCGGGAATAAACCTTGTATCCGCTGACATTGATCATATCCTTGATCCGGTCCACGATGTAAAAAAATCCGTCCGAATCCATCCGGGCGATGTCCCCGGTCGGGAGCCAGCCGTCCAGCAATCCCTTTCCCGGCTCCGGCCAATATCCTTTCATCACCTGCGGCCCCCGGATCCGCATCTCCCCGGATTCCCCGATCGGGACTTCGTTCCCTTGCTCATCCACCAGCTTCACCTCCGTGTCCACCGCGGGGATGCCGATGCTGCCCTTCTTGCGCAGGACAATCCCTTGCTTGGCTAAATTCTCAGTCCGTTTCTTGGCGCGTTTGCTCAGCCAGGGCACCAATCGGTTGAATCCCATCAGCAATCTTTCCCCGCCGAGCATCCGCTGGACCAGCTTGAGCAGGCTGAAAACAAATTGCGGAAGCAGCACCGGCTCGCCTTTGGAACTTTTGAACATACTGGTCAGGCCGGTGAGGTTGATATGGGTCACCGGAGAGCATTCGGTCAAGCCGTAGCCCTCGTCCAGGGGCGCCCCGGCCTTCTTTTCATAACTGTCCGCCAACTCGGTCGGGAGCGCGGCCGAGCCGGAGGCACTCATCACGCCGATGTTTTGTTGAACCTTGTTGAGCAATTTCATAAACTGGGTCGGGACCGCGATATTGAAAATCGGCCGGTATTTGCGCATCAACTCGCTCATCATATCCGCGTCTCGCGGGTCCGGCACCAGAAGCATATTGGTCCCCATAAAGATGGACGAATGCATTGCCCAGTGTCCGTATTGATGGAAAAAGGGGAGGGCCAGAAGCATTGACCCGCAGCCTTCAATCAGGAACCCCAGATCGGAAGTTTTGATCACGCCCCAGAGCTGGAGCACATTGCAGGTCATATTATAATGGGTGAGCATCACGCCCTTGGGAAGGCCGGTGGCTCCCCCGGTGAAGGGCACCTCGGCCAGGTCCTCTTTCGGATTGATCTCAACCTTGGGTGGCTCCGATTTGGCCTCCGCGATCAGTTGCCGGAACTGATAGGCGCCCTGGATAAAGCTGGGCGGAACCGCTTTCTCGGTGTAGTCGTGAAGGTTGGTGATGATGATATTTTTCAGACGGGTTTTGGGCTTGACCTGCTGGATCAGCCCCAACTGGCTGTCCAGCACGATGATGGTCTCAACCTTGGCCTCGCCCAATTCATATTCCAGATCCCTCGCGGTATGGAGCAGGGAGCAGGGAACATTGGCCGCGCCGCATTTCAGGATTGCGTAATCCGCGATGATGAACTGGGGGGAATTGGGAAGAATGGTTGCGACCAAATCCCCTTTTTTCACGCCCAGATCGGCCAGCGCGTTGGCAAAAGAATCAGATTCTTCCTTGAGCCTCCGAAAATTTATTTTCCGGCCCAAAAAAGTCAAGGCCGGCCGGTCCGGGAATTTTTCCGCGGAGTCGTCCAGGAATTGGAACAACGGTATTTCCGGGTAGGGCGACAGGGTGGTCCTGAAGCGATCCCGCACATAAATTTTGAGCCAGGGCCTGGTCTCGTAAACCATTTCCAAAATCCTCCTTGCTAAAACCCCTTTATACCGAAATCGTGAAAAGTGTGCAAGGGAGAAGGGAAAAAAACTGGAACTGGAAAATTTTCCCGGCTAATAATAGAATGGTCGGGCGAGAAGGAGGAATCGAGATGGGAAAGATTGAAGATCGGATTGAGGAGTTGGGATTGATCCTGCCCGAAACGCCGGTTCCGATGGGGTCGTATCTGCCCTGGGCCAGGAGCGGAAAGCTGTTGTTCATCTCCGGTCAGCTCCCGAGGCGGGAGGGCAAGGTCGTTTATCAGGGCCGGGTTCCGTCCGAGATCAGTATTGAGCAGGCCAAGGAGGCCGCAATGGTCGCCGCGCTCAATGCGATTTCGGTGATGAAGTCCGCGCTCGAGGAATTGGATCGGGTGAAACAAATTTTGAGGATGACCTGCTGGGTGGCCAGCTCGCCGAATTTTTTCGACCAGCCCCAGGTCGCGAACGGCGCCAGCGATTTCCTGGTCAAAGTTTTCGGTGAAGCCGGCAAGCATTCCCGGATGACCACCGGCGTGATCGCGCTCCCGGCCAACGCCACTGTGGGCGTGGACCTGGTGGTTGCGGCCAGATAGCAGGCTGCCGGCGGAAATGGATAGAAAGAATTTAAAAATCCTGCTCACCACCCGCCATTCCCGTCTCCAGAGCGGGTCCACCCATCAGCTATATCTGCTGGCCCAGGAGCTGAAAGAGCGCGGCCACCGGGTGTATGTCCTGTTCAAGGGAGAGCGCGGCAAGCCGCTTCATCCCTCGCTCCGGCCCCTGTCCAAACTGGAGTTGAAGGTTGACCTGGCCAGATTCACCAAGCTCAAATACCGGCACACCATCCCGGAGCTGATTTGGCTCAGGAAATTCCTGCTCGCGGAACAGTTTGATCTGGTGAATACTTTCAGCGGGACCGATCTCAGCAATCTGATCCTGGCCGGGTCCGGGATTTTTATTCCCGCCCTGATCTCCTACCGCGGCCTGGCCGAGCCTTTGGACTTTTTCAATTCCATCAAATACCGGCTGCCCAAGGTGAGGAAGGTGATCGCCAATTCCCAGGCGGTGAAGGAGATTATGATCAAGACCGGGCATCTGGCTCCGGAAAAAATAGAGGTGATCTACGGAGGGTTTGACCTGAAAAAATTCCGTCCCGGAATTGACCGGGGCCTGATCCGGAAGGAATTCGGAATTTCGGACTCGGCTCCGGTGGTGATCATCATCGCCCATCTAAAGTTCTGGCCCGAGCATCGGAAAGGCGGATACTATTTCCTTCAGGCCGGGGAAAAGGTCCTGGCCCAAAGACCGGATACCAGGTTCCTGCTGGTGGGGAAAGCCGACCAGGAGGAATTCCAGCAGGCCGCGAGTCCGGCCCTCAGGCAGGCAACCATCTTCACCGGGTACCGCTCCGACATTCCCGAACTGATCGCGGGGAGCGATCTGCTGGTGAGCGCGTCTTTGAGCGAAGGGATGGCCGGGGTGATCCGGGAGTCTATGGCAATGGAGCGGCCGGTGGTCGCCACCGAGATTGATGGCACGCCGGAATTGGTCAAGCCGAACCGGACCGGGATCCTGGTTCCGCCAAAAGACCCGGAGGCGCTGGCAAAAGGGATTTTGCAATTGCTCGTTCATCCTGACCAGGGCAGGGCGATGGGGATTCAGGGACGGAAGTTGGTGGAAGACCTTTGCGATAATCGGAAACGGGTGGACCAGTATGAGCGGATCTATTTTGAAGAATACGCAAAAGCCACCCGGGTCAGGCATACCTTTTGGCATCGGCGATACTGGGAAAAAAATATCAATGATGAATGATAAATGGCGAAACGAGATCCTGAAGACATTTCAATCGTGACCGAAGAATAAGGGGAGGGAAGCAATGGGCAGATTATTTGGATTGAGTTTGATGGCGGTTATGGTTCTCGCATTTTCTTTCTCGCCGGTGGCCGCGGAGGTTCATCCGTATTTTGAGCTTTCCGGTCAGGGAGGATTTTTCAAAATGCCCTTTCCAACCGATCTCCGCCGGAACGCGGACGGGACTGTTAATCTGGATGATTTTCCGCCCACGCTTTTGTTCTGGCTGGTGGGGACATATCCGGGCTTGGCGGAAAAAAACGGGTTCAGCACCGCGACCACTATTTACTTCCGCTTTACCGGCCCGATCCCGACCGATGGTTTCCCCAAAACCGCCAGGGATTCGGTCAAGCCCGATTCCACCCTCCTGCTCATTGACATTGACGCGGATTCGCCGGAGCGCGGCAGAAACTTTCCGCTGATCTGGAAATTTTATGACCATCGCCAGACCTGGATCAGCGGAGGGGATAATATTCTGGCAATGATGCCCTTGCCGGGATTCTTGCTCCGGGAGAACAACACCTATGCCGCGATCATTTTGAATTCGGCATCCGGGCCGAGCCGGCCGGGAGTGATGGCCGATTTGCTTTCCGGACAAGCGCCCAAGGCCAAGCTCGGGAAAAAGGCGGTCCAGGTTTATAAGCCGCTCAGGAAATGGCTGGCTGACCCGAACTGCCCGGTCAAGAAAGAAGAGATAATGATTGCCACGGTTTTCACCACCGGGACCCCGAGCGCGGAGATGATGAAGATGTGGAAGGCGATCCAGGAAATGCCGGCGGTTAAATTGGTTGAGCCGATCCGGGTTGAGCGAGAGTATCCGGAATATTATGTGCTCCGGACCAAGTGGCTGGCCCCGCAGTTCCAGACCGGCCTTCCTCCCTACAGCTTTGTGGGAGGCAGCATTGCGTATGACAAGAAGGGAATGCCGATCATCCAGCGATACCAGAAAGTGCCGATGGTGATCACCGTCCCCAAGACCGCAATGCCCGGCTCCGGGTTCCCGCTCCTCCATTTCATCCACGGCACCGAAGGCGTGTCCAACCAGGTGGTTGACCGGGGAAAAACCTTTGATCCGCATGGCGGGCCGGAAGCGGGCAAAGGCCCGGCTTTGGTGGTGGCCAAACGCGGGATCGCCTCGTTCGGGTCCGCGCTTCCGCAAAACGGAGAGCGGGGCGGGGACAAGACCATGCTGTTGTATTACTCATTTTTCAACGGCGAGGGGATCAAGAACAACCTGATCCAATCGGCCGCGGAGCAGATTATGCTGCTCAAGCTGTTCAAGGAATTGAAAATACCGGCATCGCTCTGCCCGGAAACCAAATTGCCCGATGGCCAAAAAGAAATTTATTTCGACCGCGACCGGCTCTTCTCAATGGGACAATCGCTCGGGTCTTTGGTGCTCGGCATTTACGCCGGGGTGGAGCCGTCGCTCAAGGCAATCATCCCTTCCGGAGAAGGAGGCCACTGGGGATTGTTCGCGGTGCGCGGCAATTTCATCAACGCTCCCAGTCTGAATAAAAGCGGCAAAGGAATGTTTGAAGTCCTCAACCTGGACATCTTCCATCCCACAATGTGTATGTTCCAGACCGCGCTCGCGCCCTCGGACCCGCTATCCTTCACCCCCTTTATCATTGAACATCCGCTCCAGGGCGATCCGAAAAATGTCTGGATGGGCATCGGCCTCTACGACCATTTCTTCCGGCCCGAATCCCAGAACGCCATCCTGGCCGGGCTGGGATTGGATTTGGCCGGGACCGTGATTGACGACCGGGCGCTGGAATACCTGGAGCTGGGCGGCCGCAAGGTAATTGCTTACCCGGTGAGCGGGAACATCAAGGCCGAGGGAAAACCTGTCACCGGGGTGGCCGTGCAATATAAGATGGACAATATCCTGGAC
>CAIYYW010000125.1 GCA_903930515.1 uncultured delta proteobacterium
CGCCGACCTGGATCAGGCCCGGCTTCCGGTAATGGGTCTTCAAATACCAGGCGCAGGTGGGGCAAAGGGAAAGGATCCGGTCGTAACCGCTGATCCGCTGCGCCAGCTTCTCCCGATGCTCTTCCAATATTTTCCAGTGCCCGGAGGCGAACAGCGGATACCCGCAGCAACTGTCGGCCTCGGCCAGGAGTTCAAATTCAAAATTCAGCCGCTCCAGAACCTTGACCAGGTCCTTGATCGTTTCCGGGAAATAATGAGACATCGTGCACCCGGCGAAAACCAGGGTCGGTTTTTTTCCCAAATGCTTTTGGCCCGCGATCCCCCGGAGCTTGCTCCCGAAATCCTCCGCGTAGGGATTCCCGGATTTTTCAAAAGCCGTCCCGAATTCCATAATCCGACGCGGCGCCGTTCCCTTTTCAACCGCCAGCGCCCGCGCCGCCTCAAAGGCCCCGATCACTTCAATCCGGTGCTCGCAATAAGTCCGGCTCAGGAGGCAGCCGCTGCATTGATACATCAGTTCCGCGACCTCCGGGCTGAGTCCCAAAACGCCGTCCTTGACCAGCTTCAAGATGGTCATCTTGCCCGTGGGGGTGCCGGCCTCACTGCAGGTCACCCGGGCCACCGGGCAGGAGAACCGGCAGAGCTTGGGGCAATAACTGCAATATTCTATTTCCCGCTCATAGGGCCTGAGCCGCTCTTTCATCACTCTTCTCCGTCAGTAAGATTTTTGTTCATTCGTTCTTCGCGGAAAAGCCGAGCTTCTCCGGGTTGAAAATGCCGGCCGGATCAAGCTCGCTTTTCAGTTTTTGCAAAAGCTCGTGGCCGACCCCGAGTTCTTTCTTGAGCCATTCCGACCGGAACCGTCCGATGCCGTGGTGGTGGCTGATGGAGGCGCCGATGGTCAGGCAGGGTTCCATTGCCGCCTGCCAGGCCTGGAGATGTTTTTGCCGGAGTATTTCCGGGTCCGGGTCCGAGACCAGGATGCTGAAATAGACGCAGACCCCTTCCCGCCAGGCGTGCGAGAAATGAGCCATCGCCAATCCGACCTTGCCGATCCCCGGGATCACCTTCTGATATAACTCCAGGGCGTCCTTCCAGATCACCGAGACCTCAATGGTGTCCAGCAAGGTGTTGGGCTGAGACAGGATTTTGCTCTGCTGATACGATACCGCGTAGCGATGCTCATACCATTTTTCCCCAGGCTCTTCCCCCAAATCCTTGCCGCCCATCTCCTTGATCCGCATGAACCCGAGCCTGGCCTTCAGTTCGGCCTGCTCGTTGTTGGCCCCTTGATAAACCGCGATCAGGAGGCAGCCGCTCTCCGGGCCGGACAGCTTTTGCCGGTTGAAGCCGGTATCCACCGGGTCATAAAGCCGGAGCGCCGCGGGGACCAATTCCTTCTGCGTCAATGTCCGCATCGCCTCCATCCCTGAAGGCACATCCTCAAACCGGAACCCGCGGGAAAATTTTTTCTCCGGCAACCGGCTGATCGCGAGCAGGGCCGAGGTGATGATCCCGAGCGTGCCTTCCGACCCGACCAAAATCTGGTCCAGGTCCGGCCCGGTCGCGGAGCGCGGCGTTTTCCGGGTATGAAAAACCGATCCGTCCGCGAGCACCCCTTCCAGCGAGATCACCAGGTCTTCTATTTTCCCGTATTTGGACGAGAGTTGGCCCGCGGACCGTGTGGACAGCCATCCCCCCACGGTGGAGCAATAAATGGAACTGGGGAAATGGCCGAGCGTGAACCCCGTCTCGTTCAAGGCCCGCTCCAAATCTTCCCCCATCACCCCGGCCTCAACCTCCACCGTAAGGTTGGTCGGATTGATGTTTCGGATTTGATGCATCCGCTTCAAGTCAACCATAATCCCGCCCGTGACCGGAACCGTTCCCCCCAGAACCCCGGAGCCTGCTCCAAAAGCGATCAGCGGTATTCGGTTCTCCTGCGCGCGTCCCACCACCTTGGCCACTTCCTCAATATTTTCCGGAAAGCACGCGGCCCAAGGCAGGTTCTGGATCTTGCCCTCGCGCAAATCCAGATAGCCGGGCATAAAAATATCGCGCGAGTAAATGAGCATGCTGGTCTGGTCCGAAATCACCCGGTTTTTGCCGAGCAGGCTGTTGAGCAAATTGATCGCGTTTATAATTTTATCGTCCACCGACATCTCAAATCCCCAGCTTCCCCGGATTCATAATCCCGTTCGGGTCTAGAGCTTTTTTCAAACCCTTCAGCAGAGGGGCGGCCCCGCCCGATTCCCGCTCCATCCACTTGGCCTTTAAAATCCCGATCCCGTGATGATGAGACAGCGCTCCGCCCGCTTTCATACACGCCTCCATCGCGTCCTCCCAGACCGCGTCATACCTGGCCAGCCGGTCCTGCAAAGTCCGGCCGGTGGAAGCGATGCTGAAATAAATGGAACAGCCCTGCGGATAGGCGTGCGAGAAATGAGCCATCACCAGGGCGTGTTTGCTGATCGCCTCCTGCATGGAGTAATAAAGGTTTTCCAGGTTGTCCCAGAGCGTGGCCACTTCAATGGTGTCCACGAAAAATCCCAAATCAAAAACCTTGCTCATGGTGTAGCTCACCTTGTACCGGTGTTTCCACCAGTTCCGGGCAGGCCATTCCCCGGTGTCAATCCCGCCGGCGTGAAGGCAAATCTCTTTCGCCTGCTTATGCTCCAGCGCGGCCAGCTCCGTCTCCCCTTCAAAAATCAAAATCATCTTGGAAGCTTTTGCCCGGCTTTGCAAAAAACGGTTGGGCAGGGCGGGATGGTAAAGATAGGGAAGTGTTTTTTGCGCCAGATGAATGATCCCGCGTTTCGCAAACAGGCCGATTTTTTTGGGCTTGGCCTTTTCTTCAATGATGCCCTTTGAGGAAAAATATGTGTCCACCGGATCATACAGACGGATCACCGCGGGTTTCAGCTCGGACTGCATCATCTCCCGGATGGATTCCAATCCCTGATGCAAATCCGGGAACCTGAAACCCTGGAACTCGCGCGCCTTCGGATATTCCCAGAGCCTTAAAGTGGCGCTGGTGATGATCCCGAGCGTGCCTTCGGACCCGATGAAAATGTGATTGAGCGAAGGGCCGGTGGCGGAGCGCGGGACCGTGCGGGTCCGGATCAGCCTTCCGTCCGGAAGCACAACCTCCAACGAAACCACCATATCTTCAATCTTTCCGTATTTGGATGAAAGCTGCCCGGCGCTCCTGGTCGCCACCCATCCCCCCACCGCGGAGCAATAAATGGAACTGGGGAAATGACCGAGCGTGAATCCCAGTTGGTTCAACTCTCGTTCCAGGATTTCACCGATCTTTCCGGCTTCAACCTCCGCGATCATAGAAGTCCGGTCCAGGTTCCGGATCCGGTCCATCTTCTTCAGATCAATAATGATCCCGCCCCGGAGCGCGATCGTGCCTCCGCATACCCCGCTCCCGGCTCCCATCGGGATGACCGGGATCTGTGCCTGGTCCGCGAGCCGGAGCAGCGACTGCACCTGTTCCGTGGACTCCGGCCACACGATCAGATGGGGAGGCGCCGGCAATTTTCCGGCCTGCATCTCCATCGTTTTTCTCGTCCAGAGGTCGCGGGAATAACTCAGCAACTGGGCCGGGGCAAAGGACCAATTGCCCTTGCCCACGATCCCGGAAACCATCTCCAGAACCCCTTTGGCTAACGGATTAGAACCAGTCATTTTTCCCATACCAGTATAGCATCAAGATCCAAAAACGGAAAGGATTTTCAGGTGCCGAGGGTCGGTTTTGAAAAAAAATTCGCCGCGGAATTCGGCGCCAGGGATCGGACTTGACATAGCCGGGATAGTTTTTATCATTATCTGGTCGGGTGGGCTACTAGCTCAAGTGGTAGAGCAGCTGACTCTTAATCAGCGGGCTCTGGGTTCGAGTCCCGGGTGGCCCACCAGTAATAACAGGCGAAAGCCTTCTTCCACTCTCAACCCCATCCTCCGGGTCTTACAGTCAACCCTTCTTGATCATTGCGGGAGCGAGGCCGTCGGCCCAGGCGCGGATGGCTTCCCAATTGCGATAGTCCCCGTCCTTCTTTGCAATCAGCTTCATGACCGGGACATATTTCTTGGGCATCTTTTCAAAGAAAACCGCGCCGGCAAAGGCGGTCTGGGCCAGAGGCTGCACCGCGGGCGCCTTGGGCACAATGGAGTGAACATAGGCTTCGGCGATTTTTTGGTTATGGGCCGTGATTTTGGAAAGAGCCAGGCAGGAAACAAAATATGCCACCTTTTTCTGAGCCATCAGCTTTTCATGTTTGGCAACGAACTTGACGGCCTCGGGCAGCCATTCGCCCTCTTGGATGGCGCTGCCCACCACCAGACCGTCATAAACCGAAGGATCGTCCACATCGGTGAGCAGTTTCACATCCACCCGGGCGCCTGCCGCGCAAAGCTGCCGGCCGATGGCCTCGGCGATTCCGCCGGTGGAGCCGCAGCAACTGGCGTATCCCACCAGGATTTTGATGGCGTCCTTATTCTCCTGGCCGCAACTGGTCTCAATGAACTCCACCTTGGGATCACCATGGCCCGCCAGCGCGAGAGTCGACCGGATCAAACCGACCCCCACGGCCGACAATCCCAGGCCGGTCACGAACCCCCGGCGTGACAATCCGGGGAATTCATTCCCTCTATTCACTGAGCATTGCGCTTTAATCTTTTTAGGGTTCTTCATAATGTGGCTCCTTTCATTCTGACCAATTGCCTTTCATTATTATTATAAATAAGGAATTCCTTTCTTCAATATGGATCAGGTCAGGGTTCCAAGACATTTGCTAAAGAATGGAGCAGTCAGGGGGACTGTTCTGAATATCATAAGGGGATAATTTGCGAAGATCGTCCAAGGTGGCCCCCCACCATTGATAACCGCAGGGGTTTGAGCAATCTATCATTCACTTGCCAAATTTTTTCAGGGACTTTTCCCCTTTTCCCAACTCCCCCATATTCCCCGCTTTTAGCCCCTCCAGGGAAAATTCCCCAGCAAAAGGGTTAGCAAATTATTTGAGCATACAATCCAGGGAAATCTATACTGAGCGGTCCCGGCCCCGAGAGCTAAAGCAATTTCTCTTGACTTTAAAAATTCAGGGGCGTAGGATTGAATTCAAAAGGGGGGTAAAAATGAAAAAGATTATTCTCGCGGTTCTATTCTTTGGCTTGGCCTTGACCCTGCTCGGAGCGGACACCGGCAAAGTTATCATGGCAACCACGGATGACGGGCGCAAGGTGGTCCTGCTCCCGGATATGACCTGGAAATGGGCAGATATGAATCCTGCTTCTCCGAAAGAAGAAACAAAGAACCAAGAAAGCTCTTCCCAAACTGATTTTCGCGACACCAAATGGGGAATGAGCAAGGAAGAGATAAGGAAAATTGAAAAGGCAAAATTAATCAAGGAAGAAGGCAATTTGATGTTCTATGAAGGGCAAGTTGGAGGAAAAATTTGCCTGATCGTATATATCTTTGTGCAAGATAAGCTTGTCCGATCAAAATATATGGTCACTGAGAAACATACCAATCAAAATGATTATATTAGCGATTATAAAAGTCTCAAGGAATTACTTACCCAAAAGTATGGGAAACCAACCGAGGATGATGAATTTTGGAAAAATGACCTTTACAAGGATGATTATAGTCAATGGGGCTTTGCTGTTTCCCTTGGCCATCATTCATATTACACTATCTGGGAAACTCCAAGCACAAAAATATTTGATAGCCTTACTGGCGATAATTACCGGATCACTCTGCAGATTGAGTATGTAAGCAAGCAATTTAAAGACCTTGAGAAGAAGGTCAAAGAAGAAGAGGAAAAGAAAAAGATTTAAGATAGAAAAAATGGAAGCCAAATAATATTGGCTTGGAAAAAATCGGAGGGCGGGAAAAAATGGGAAGCTTCTATTAGCGGAAAAGCGGAATCTGGTATGCGATTTTCAGCATACCGGGCCGGATCAATTCTCAATGGAAAAGCAGCGGGACCAAAAACAAGAAGCTGGCCCAGGACATTCTCCGGCAATGGGAGAATGAACTGGAGGCGGGTCAGGCTTGCGCCCCGTATAACCCCAGGGAGGACGGAATCCTCTTGACCAGCCTCCCGGACTGGTTGAGATTCTACAGTTGAACCTATACTCTAGCGCATTTTCCGAGGCTGGGAGCCGTCCTGGGCGCAAGGCAAGGGTTAAGTCCGAACGCCCCTAAAAAGCCTTCTGGTCTTTGCTACCTTCCGGCCCTCAGAATAATCCTGTGGTTAAACCAGGTCCTTTGGTCAGGGTTTAATAGAATTCTGGGGCGGTCCGGGATGCCGCTTTTGCCTTTTTTGTGCTAGTCTTCAGATGTATCCTTTGGAGCGGAATTACCCAAGGCGGTAAAAAGGCATAAAGAAGGGAAACCAAGAAAAAGAAGGGGGAAAAAATGAAATTTAAACTGGACAATGGCGGCGAAACTACAATTTCAGCGGGTAAGTTGGTGGTCGGTGTTTTGGCGGCGCTGGTTGCCATCATCGTATTGTTCGGGTCGTGGACGATCATCAATCCGGGCCAACGGGGAGTGCGGATCACCCTGGGGTCGGTATCCGACCAGGTTTTCGCGGAGGGGGTGCATATGAAGATTCCTCTGATCCAGAAGATCGTGAAAATTGATGTGACCACCCAAAAGCTGGAACAACAGGTGGAAGCCTATTCCCAGAACATCCAGTCCGTGAACGCAAAACTGGCTTTGAACTACAACTGCAAGCCGGAACTTGTTAATCGGCTGCTCCAACAAGTGGGAATGGATTATGAGGTTAGACTGATTGATCCGGCAATCCAGGAAAGCGTAAAAACCGCAACCGCCAAGTTTACCGCCCAGGAACTGATCAGTGAGCGACATATGGTTAAAGAGGCGATCAAATCTGAACTGATGAGCCGACTAAACACCTATTTTGTGGTTACGGATTTTTCCCTGGTGGATTTTTCATTCTCAGATGCCTATGAAAAATCTATTGAAGAAAAACAGATCGCCGAGCAAAAGGCGCTCAAGGCCAAGAACGATCTGGATAGAATAAAACTGGAAGCCGACCAGCGAATAGTGCAAGCAGAAGGCGAAGCCAGGGCCATTAAAATCCAGGCCGAGGCTATTACCCAGCAAGGCGGCCAGGCTTATGTGGACCTGCAGGCCATCGCAAAATGGAATGGGGTATTGCCGGTTCAGATGATTCCAAATGGCACTGTTCCATTTATTGATCTAACCAAGTAATGACAGGGGGGTAATTTTTTTGCGCTAATCTCCGGCTATGATCCTGATGTGATGAAAATGTCCAAGGATGGCAAACGACATTCCGTTTTTCATCCGCGTCCGGGAAGGTCCGGCTCCTGGTTTTTCTTTCCGAAAATTCTCTCCAAAAACCCCGCTCTCTTCCGGAATTTATTCAGGGCGTCGGCCTTAAGCTTGACCGTGTTGCCGCATTCGCAAGGCACATCCAAATCCATCCCCGGAACCATTTGTTCCATTTTGATCTCAGGGGTCCTTCCGCAAACCGGGCATTTAACCTTCAGGTTGGTTTTAGCGGTGACATTTACTTTGAACTTGATCATCTTTCCCTCCGCGGATAAACCTTGTTTCGGGTTTCGGGTTCGGGGTCGCGAGCGCCGTGAACCTTGAACCTTGAACCGTCTATCGTTTTCACCGGCTGCCGGCTATCGGCCCCCCGGCTGCCAATTCAGGGATTCGGCAATCCTCCCCGGAACATAAAATACGCCGCGCCGATCAGGCAGATTCCTGCCCAGAGGAAGTCCAGCTTGAGCGGCTGTCTCATATATAGATAGCAGAACCCGGCGAACACGCACATAGTGATGATCTCCTGGATCACCTTGAGTTGGCCGAGGGAATAATAATGGAACCCGATCCGGTTGGCCGGCACCTGGAGCATATATTCAAAGAAGGCGATCCCCCAACTGACCAAGATGACCAGGAGCAGGGGCTTGTGGTTCATATTTTTCAAATGACCGTACCAGGCAAAGGTCATAAACAGATTGGAAAACATCAGCAAGATAATCGGCCTGAACATTTCTCAAAACCTCCTTGTCCTTCTCAAGCCCGGAAACCGCGGCGCGGATAAATTGCCTTATAAGATAGCCGGGAAAAGGCAGGGCGCAAGAATAGTGGACCGGGGATAAGGGATCGGAGGGCGTGATCCGAGTTATGAGCGGGACACTCTTGTCCTGCATCAAAGGTTTGATTCTTTGTCCCGCTTATGCTAAGAGTTCAGGATTCCCAGGGAGGTTAAGAGATGAAAAAAGCAAGGATGTCGGTTATGTTTATGCTCGCGAGCCTGATCGGATTTTCCGCGTTCGGCCAGTCCCAGCCCCGGCTCAGGCTGTCTCCGCTTTACAGCGCGGAAACCCTTCTGGCCAACGCGATCACGGCCACGACATTTTTCCTGATGACCCCGGCGATGATTGACCCGAAGATTGACGACGGCTCCACCATCTTTTCCTATTTCGCCAAGCCCACCTATCAGCTCGGCCTTCCCGGCGAGCATTTTGCCACAATGGTCACGCCCGAGGGCCGACTTTACACCGGCTCCGCGGAGCTGGTTTTTTTCAATAAGGATCTGGTCCCGCTTGACCAGCGGATTTACACCCTGCTTGACGGCTGGATTCCTTCGGTGCAATACCAGGTTCTTGATGACGGCCTGGTCTATCAGGTGGAGGCCTTCCAATCCTGGCTGGAGGGGGAGTTCAAGGGAATACCGGTGAACTTCATCCGATATTCCGTGAAAAATGCCGGCGCCGGGAAAATCAAAGCCGGACTCGCGGTCGGATATAAATTCGGCGCTCGCGATCATCGTCCGCCCAAGATGAAGCAAAAGAAGTTCAACCCCATCTGGTCCTACAGCTTCGGACCGAATTACGCGCTCCGCTCAAAAAAATTGATCTATTATTTTGACCAGGCCCCGGCCCGGAAGCAGGCGATTGATCTCGGCGCGGAGGCCGGGGGAAAATTCCATGTGCTGGAAAATTGGAGGAGCGGCTCAATCGTGGAATATGAATTTGAACTCGCCCCTGGAGAAGAGCGAAGCTTCACCTTCAAGTTCCCGCAATTTCCGGAGGACCCAAGCCCGGAGTTGATCGCGAAACTTTCCGGCGCTGATTTTGCCGCATCCCAGGCCGGGTTGAAAAGATTCTGGACCAAGACCGTCTCCCAGGGAATGACCATCTCGCTGGCCGAGCCGAAAGTCCTGAACGCGAGCCGGGCCGCGCTCGTTCATAATATTATGTCTCAGGAATACCCGACCGCGGACGAGATCAAGCAGACCGTGAACCGGTTCCAATACAACAGGTTCTGGCTCCGAGACGGCTCCTTTTTCGCCCGGATGTACACCATCTGGGGACGGATGGATGACGCGAAAAAACTGCTCCGCCATTTCCTCAAATACCAGGACCGGTCCGGCAATTTCCTCTCCCAGAAAGGGCAGCTTGACGGGTTCGGCCAGAGCCTGTGGGCGTTCGGGGAATACATCAAGACTTCCGGCGACACCGATTTTGCCGGGGAGATTTTGCCCGCGGTGACCAAGGCGGTCGCCTGGTTCGCGAAAGCCACTGCGGAAGATAAATACGGATTGATGCCTCCGGCCTCGGCGATGGACAACGAATTAATTATCGGCAGATACACCGGTCATAATATCTGGGCCTTGGCCGGCCTGGACGGCGCGATCGCGGTGGCGAGAAGCGCGGGCGATGAAAAGAGCGCGGAAAATTTCCAGATTCTCCGGCATAAATTCGCGGACAATCTTCTGGTCCGGATTTCCGAGGCGAGCCAGCGGAGGAACGGGGTGATCCCTCCGGGAATGGATGTTCCCTCCGGGATTGACTGGGGCAATCTGTTTGAGGTGTATCCGGAAAATTTTCTGCCGCCCGACCATCCGCTGGTGGTGAAGACCTTTGACCATTACCGCAAGCATCATATGAAAGAGGGCATCGCCACCTACCGCACGGCAATGCACCATTACATCACCGAGCGCGTGACCGAGATGATGATCCGGCAGGGACGGCAGGAAGACGCGCTCAGCGATTTTTATTCCATGCTGGTCCATACCGGGTCCTGCCACCAGGGCTTTGAATGGACCATTTTCCCTTACTCCAACCGCGATTACTGCAACGACAGCCCGCTCGGGCAGAGTTGCAATTTCCCGCCCCACGGCTGGTATGCCGCGCTTTACAACACCCTGCTCCGGAATATGCTGGTGCGCGAGCAGGAAAACACCCTGCATCTCTTGAGCGTGCTCAGCCCCGAGTGGGTCAAGCCCGGAGATGAAATTCAGGTCAACAACGCGCCGACCTATTTCGGTAAAGTAACCCTGAAAGCGAATTCTCAACCCGACCGGCTGACCGTTTCCATCAACGCCCAATTTAAAAATCCGCCGGAAAGCATCATCATCCATTTCCCGTTTTTCAGCCAAGTGAGCAAGGTGACGGCGGACGGAAAGGCGGTGGAGTTCCGGTCTGATTATGTGAGGGTCAGGCCCGGGGTGAAGGATGTGGAAATCTTCTGGCAGTTGAACCCGGCTGAAAAATATAGCTACCGGAACTTTGTGAAACAATACCGCGAGAGCTACTCAAAAAGATACCGGATCCAGTATTGAGAAAGAGCGGGCAAATGAGCAAAATGTTTTGGGCGGAAATTTTTCTCGCGATCACCATGGCCGCTTTGAGCGTGGAGAATATTATGGCGCAGGAATTGAAATATAAAAGCATCAATCGCGCTCCCGATGCGGTGGTTTCCGCGAGCTCCTTTCGCCGGGGAACAATGTCGGAGGTCCTGGGCGGGAGCGTTTTGCTATACGCTCCGCAGGTATGGAACCATTGGATCCCGAGCTATGCCGCGGACCGGGATTCGGAAACCTTCTGGGCGAGCGAGCGGGGTGATACTCAATGGCTGGAGCTGGAATTGGGGAACCGGCTGATAAATGAAGTCCCCATCAGCCGGATCGTGATCAGGTGGGGAAAGGACCGGCCGGGGAAATATTCGGTTTCCGTTTCTTCTGACCGGACAAACTATCAGCCGCTCAAGGAATATCAATTTGAAGGGGGCGATCAGCGGATTATTGAACTGGAGACGCCGGTGAGCGCCCGTTTTCTGAAATTGGAATTTCCGCAAGCCCGGGATGGCGTGAGCGTCCGGGAGATTTTGGTCTTCGGGCCGGATCAGGAAAAACTTCCCGGCCCCGCGATTGAAGTCAAGGCCGAGGCGCTCTCCAATCAGGAAATCCGGCTGAGTTGGAAATATGCCGACAATTCTCCGCCCGCGTATCTGTTTAAAATTTATCGCGGGACCGCCAAGGATTTTCCCGCGGACCGGGCGCGCCTGATTGAAGAAACCGACCGGACCGAATTCCTGGACCAGGCGCTTCAGCCCGGGACAACATATTATTATAAGGTATTGGCCGAAGGATTTTCCGGAGACCGGAACCTGTCCGGCCCGGTCGTGTCCGCAATGACCAGGCCCGGCGCCGCGTATTCCCGGATGCCGATCCACGGCGTGATTGAGGGTTTTTATAACCAGCCCTGGCCGCATACCGAGCGGGTGCGTTTGCTCAGGTTTTTGGCCCGGAGCGGTTTCAACCATTACCTCTACGCGCCCAAGAACGATCCCTGGCACCGCCAGCTCTGGCGCGAGAGCTACCCCGATGATGAGAAGAAAAATTTCCGGGAACTCGCGGATGCCGGCAACGCCCTCGGCATCGCTATCAATTACGGCATCTCGCCCGGGCTGAGCATCAACTACAACGATCCTGCGGAAGTTGAGAAGCTCAAAGCCAAGCTCAAGGAAATGTTTGATCTGGGCATCCGCAATTTCACCCTCTGCCTTGATGACATACCGGATTCCAACAAAGCGGATCGGAAAATGGCGCTGGACCAGGTCAAGCTGGTCAACGAAATTCAACGGTTCCTCCTCAGCCTAGACCCGAAATGCCGGCTCTTCTTCTGCCCGACCGTGTATTCCTTTCCCTATTCGCACTGGGTAAATCAGAACAAGAATTTCGCGGCCTATTTGGAAACCCTGGCTCAGCTTGATCCGGAAGTGATGATTATGTGGACCGGGCCGACCCAGACCTTTTCCGACATCATTGACCTCAAGAGCGCCGCGGAATATCAAAAGCTCTGGAACCGGCCCATCCTGGTCTGGGACAACTATCCGGTCAACGATGTCTCTCTCCAGAAAAATATCTTCCTCGGCCCCTACCTCGGACGCGACCCCAAGCTCGGCGAAGCCGTGGCCGGAATCTTTTCCAACCCGATGTTCATCGTCAACGCCAACCGGCTCCCGCTTTTCACCATGGGGAAATATTTTACCGACGAAAATTATGACCCCTGGAAGGCTTATCAGGAGGCGATGCCGGTTGTGGGCAAAGGCGCGGAGATTGCGCTCAAGGATTTGAGCGATTGCCTGTTGAGTCATCCCATGTTCCCGAGCCGGAGCATTTCCACGCTGCCGGTCAAGAAACAAATTGACCAATTCTGGACCGCGTATCAGACCGGGAATTATGAAAAAGAAGAAGCGCAACTGCGCGAGCTTTTTCAAAGATACTCAAAAAATCCGGATGAGCTTGAGAAGCTGGAAAACCAAAGGCTCTGGTATGAACTCAAGCCGGCCAGCGAAAAGCTCAGCCTGTTCGGACAAGCCTCGCTCAAGGCCCTTGAATATATGGAAACCAAAGACGCTGCCAAACGCGCCGAGCTGAAAAATGAGGCGCACGCGCTTTTGAAACAGGCCAAGAAAAATCCCTGGAAAGTCGCCACCCCCAGCGTGTCCCCGCTCTATCGTTTGATCGGCGCCAAACCCGAAAACCAGCCGGTGTTTGAAGCATTTGTCAAAGCCGCGCTCAAAAAATAGCTATGCATAGATAAGCAAAACGCGCATGGGAATAAGAAATTATGAAGCCAGCAACTTTATTCCACGGCCAATACCTGCCGCTGGTGTGCCCCCAATACGCCTAAAGCGTCTCTACACCAATTCGCGCTGCTGGTAAAGATGATAGCGCCCTCCCTAATGTTAACCAGACAATTTAATTCACGGGCCAAACCCGATCACATCTACTGGAACATTGCTATTAGTATGTGTCCCATTCCCAAGTTGACCAGTATCATTATACCCCCAGCACTGGACTCCGCCGCTGGAGGTCCGGACACAGGTATGCTGCCGGCCCGCCGAGATCGCGCTTGCCCCGGAAGCTAATCCGTAAACATTTACCGGAACATTGCTATTGGCATTTGTCCCATTCCCAAGTTGACCAGACACATTATACCCCCAGCACTTTACTCCGCCGCCGGAGGTCCGGGCACAGGTATGATATTCACCAGCCGAGATTGCGCTTACCCCTGAATATAAACCGGAAACATCCACTGGAACATTTCTATTCCAAGTCCCATTCCCAAGTTGATAAAAATTATTTGCCCCCCAGCACTTTGCTCCGCCGCTGGAGGTAATGGCACAGGTATGATAATAACCGGCCGAGATGGAGCTTACACCGGAAGTTAGACCGGAAACATCCACTGGAACATTGCTATCAGTCCAAGTCCCATTCCCAAGTTGACCACCCCCATTATTCCCCCAACACTTGACTCCGCCGCCGGAGGTCAGGGCACAGGTATGATTACCACCAGCCGAGATTGCGCTTACCCCTGAAGCCAAGCCGGAAACATCCACCGGAACAGTGCTACCGATCCAAGTCCCACCATAGTATATAGACCCCCAACACTTTACTCCACCGCTGGAGGTAAGGGCACAAGCATGATTAACACCAGCCGAGATTGCGCTTACCCCTGAAGTCAGGCCGGAAACATCCACCGGAACAGTGCTTGTAGTAAATGACCCATTCCCAAGTGCACCATACCAATTATCC